>CAJYQM010000231.1 GCA_913777025.1 uncultured Massilia sp.
TTTCAAGCAGAAGACGGCATACGAGATCTAGTACGGTGACTGGAGTTCAGACGTGTGCTCTTCCGATCTAAGGATTTCCCGCGCGAGCGGCCGCACGCCCCGCTGTGCTGGGACAACGTGGTCTACCAGGAACCGGGCCTGGGCTATGTGGTGTCGACGCACCAGGACATCCGCGTGACGCCACCCGACCAGACCGTGTTCACCTCCTACGTCGCGCTGTCGGACCGCACGCCGGACGCGGCGCGCAAATGGATGATGGCGGCCGCGCCTCAAGAACTGCTGGACATGGCGAGCCGCGACCTCAAGTCGGCCTACGGCTGGACCTTCGCGCCCTGCGTGGACAAGGTCGAGATCACGCTGCGCGGTCACGCGATGGCGGCGCCGCTGCCCGGCTTCCGCGCCAATGCCGGCCTGCGCGCGCTGCGCGAGGCGGACGGTCCGCTGCTGTTCGCCCACGCCGATCTGTCCGGCTTTTCAGTGTTCGAGGAAGCGGCGTGGTGGGGCATCCGCGCCGCCGAAAAAGCGCTGGCCTGAGCCGCCTGCCGGGCGGTCAGCCGCGGCGCTCGCCGCCGCCGCAGGCGACCTTCTTGCCGTCGCTCGACTTCTCGCAATAGCTCGCCTTGCCGCCGCAGGCCACGTCCTCGCCGTTGCTGGACTTCTGGCAGAAGGTGGCCAGGCCGCCGCAGGCGACGTGGCGGCCGTCGCTCGAGGATTCGCAATAGGTGGCGCGGCCGCCGCAGGCGACCGAACTGCCGTCGCTGGACTTTTCGCAGAAGCTGGCGCCGCCGGGTTCGCCGCTGCCTGCGGGCGGCCGGGTGTCGGTGGCGATGACGCAGCCGCCCAGGGTCGTCGCGAAGACGGTGGCGAGGGCGGCAGCGAGGGTGGCTGACAAGGCGCGGCGGCCGTACGGGTGACGAAGCGAGATCATGGACGGGACATCCTTGGGTGGTTGTTGAACGCCTATCTTAACCCGCCGCAGGCCGCCCATTCCTCTCGCATTCTCACACCGGGCCGATCAGGCGAGGTCGCGCAGCAGCGCGATGCGGCCGTCGCGGAACACGAATTCCGAACGCCCCTCGAGGGCCAGTTCGGTGCCGGCCGCCGGCCCGTCCGGGATATTGACCGCGAAGCGCCCGCGCCAGGCGATGCCGGCGCTGGCGCCGTCGCCCTCCGTCTCGAACGAGGTCAGGCGCTGCTCGCGTTCCGTGAACATCGCCTTGCCCTGCTCGGCCAGCGCGCGGAAGGCCTCGATGCCGTCCGCCTGCGCATTGACGGTCCCGCCGGCGACGTTCTCGAAGCGCACGTCGGGCGTGAGCAGGGCCAGCATGCCTTCGATGTCGAAGCCGTTGTAGGCGGCCAGGTAGCGTTCGACCAGGGACTTGCGACTGTCGTGATCCATGTGAGCTCCTCGTGGTGGTAAAAAAGGTTCAGCGCGTCCACAGCACGGCGGAGGCGTCGTCGGCCGCCTTGAGCGGCATGCCGCCGATGCGGCCGGCGGCTTCGGCCGCGCGCAGTTCGGCCAGCATGGCCGCCAGCCCGCGCTCGAGGCAGGCGTGCGCCAGGCCGGCGTCCGCATACAGGCCATAAGGATCGACCAGGCGGTAGAAGCCGTCCGTCATGCCGAGCAGGCTGGCGCCGGGTGGCGCGCGCAGCGTGGCGCGCCGCGCCGTGAAGCCGCCGGCCGGGCGCAGGCACAGCACATCCGGCGCCGCTGCCGCGTTCTGCTGTTCGCGCCGGGCGCGCAGCAGGGTCTTGCAGTCGCCGAGGCAGAACAGCTCGATTTCCTCGTGGCCGCCACGCTGGCGGATCCGGGTCCAGGTCAGCGCGGCGATCGGCCAGGCGTGGTCCGGCACGGCCTGGCCCGCGATGCGTTCGAGGTAGGTGGCGCGGGTGCGGCCGACGGCGGCGTCGACGACGGCCGCCACGTCCTCGTGCGCGCCCGACAGGCGTTGCGCCTCGCGCGCGAAACGGCGCACGAACCAGGCGACGTCGCCGATCGCCCGGTCCGCGTAATCGCGTTCGGCCACCGAGGTGGCGCCGTCCAGCACCAGCACGTCCGTGACGCCGTCCCGTTCATGGACCGCCACCAGGTCTTCGTTGCTGCCCTTGCCCGTGCCATCCGATACCGCCGTCCAGCCCATCCGCGCCCCGCGCCTCGTTGTCAGTCCCTCTACTATATATGAGGCCGTGGCTGCGCGGCCAGCGGCGCCGGGATCCGGTGGCAATGCGGCAGGATGCCGCGCGTGCCGAAGTAGCGCTCCAGGTTGGCGGGCGCCCCGGCCGGATCGGCCAGCGCGATGTAGCCGTCAGGACGCACCAGGTAGGCGGCGTCGCGTGCCAGGCCGGCGTCGTAGCAGGCCTGGCTCCACGGAAAGCGCTCCAGGGCCATGCCGGCATCGTGGCACCAGGCATCGAGGTCGGCGGCGGGGTCGCCGTAGACGTGGACCTGCCAGGCCATCGCGTTCAGCGGCGCATGGTTGTCCGGACCGTCGTGGCCGATCCAGGGCAGGCGCTCGCCGGCGCGCACTTCGCCGGCCATGCCTTCGCTCAGCGCACTGTCGTGGTATTGCACGCCGGTCTGGGACATCACGCGGAACATGAACTCGCGCACCGGCCCGATCGCATAGGCGGCCGAGGCGAACATCGGCGCCACGTGCAGGCGCATGAAGTCGGCCACGTTGCCCTGCGCGGTGACGGCGGAGAACACGCGGTCGGTGGTTTCGACCAGCTTGCGCGCGAAGGCGATGCGCTCGGCTTCGTAGCTGTCGAGCATGGCCTGGGGCGCGTGGCCGCGCTGCACCGCCGCCAGCTTCCATGCCAGGTTGATGGCGTCGCCGATGCCGGTGTTCATGCCCTGGCCGCCGGCCGGGCTGTGGACGTGGGCGGCGTCCCCGGCCAGCAGCACGCGTCCGCGGCGGTAACGGCCGGTCACGCGGTGGTGCACGCGGTAGGTCGAGAACCAGTTCACCTGGCGCACCCGCAGGCCCAGGCTGGCGATGGCTTGCTGGCGCACGTCCTCGAACTCGATCGGGCGGCCCGCCTGCTCGCGCTCGACGCGTACCGCGCCGATCAGGCGTCCGCGAGTGGCGCCGTCGTAGGACAGGAGCAGCACGAAATCGGCGTTCTCCAGCGACATGTGGATCTCGCCGTTGGCAGCCACGCCTTCGCTCTCCACGTCCGCGACGTAGAACACCTGGTCGTAGGTGCCGCCCTCGAAGCCGGTGCCGAGCTGGTGGCGCACCAGGGAGTGGGCGCCGTCGCAGCCGGCCAGCCAGTCCGCCGTGCAGGCGGACTCGATGCCGTCCGGCCCGCGCAGGCGCGCCGTCACCCGCCCGCCTTCGTCGCTGAAACCGAGCAGCTCGGTGCCGTGCTCGACCCGCACGTCCATCGCTTCCAGGTGGCGCATCAGGAGGCGCTCGTGCTGGTCCTGCGGATAGATCAGGACGAAGGGATAGGGCGTGATCCTGCTGCCGGCATCGCGGAAGTCGAGCCGGGCGCGGTGCCTGCCCTTCGCCCAGATGTTGATGGCGGGATTGCGCAGGCCGGCCGCGACCACCTCGCGGTCCAGGTTCAGCTGGCGGTAGAGCTCGAGCGTGCGCGCCTGCACCGCCATCGCGCGCGAGGTGCTGCCCGGCCCCTCGCCCTTGTCGACGATGCGCACCTGCACGCCCTGGCGCGTGAGCCACAGTGCCAGCACCAGCCCGGTCGGGCCAGCGCCGGCAATCAAGACTTCGGTATCGTTCATAAGGCCTCCCGGGCCGGGGAACCGGCCCCTGTACCGGCGATTTTCGCACCCGTGCGCGCACGCGTCGAGCGTGCGCGCACGCACACAAGGCGAAACACTGCGTTACAAACACGGGTGTAGGATACTACAACAGTTGGGTTCGCAATGAACCTGCCTGCCGGTTATTTCGTGGAGAATAATGTGAAGATCGCGTGTATTGCCTGG
>CAJYQM010000232.1 GCA_913777025.1 uncultured Massilia sp.
CGCTGCCGACCCAGAATCTGGCAATGAGCGAGCTGGCCAAGAAGGTCGGCAGCGCTTCCACGTTCTTGATGAGTTCCTCGCGCGACACGTTGCCGCCCCAGCGCGCCCAGTCGGACAGGCGCTTGAACTCGGCTCGGACGTGGGCCAGGCGGTCGGACTGGGCCGGATTCAGGCGCATGCCCTTGTCGCGCGCTTCCTTCAGTGCCTTGTCGAGTTCGGCGGCGGTGCCCAGCGAACCCTGCTGCAGGGCAGCTTCCATCGCATCCATGGTGTCCAGGAAATGCTGATCGGCGCCGCGCGGCTTGCGTGCTTCGTTACCGGCAGCCGGACGCGCTTCCTGCGGCTTGCTTTCCTTCGGCTTGCGCGGCTCGGGCTGCGGCAGGCTGGACAGCAAGGCTTCGAAACGGCGCTGCAATTCCCCGCCGGCATCGGCCTGTCGCAGCGCCGGCAGGGCTTTCCATTCCTTGCGCAGCGCATCGGCGTTCAGCTCGGCGACCGGCCTGGCCTGCTGGGCGTCGAGGAAGGCGCTGCGCGCGGCCAACGCGGTCTGCCCGGCTTCGAGCGCGTGCAGGCTGGCCTGCAGCTTCTGGTGCTCGACGCCGAATTCGGCCACCAGGCCGCGCGGCAGCGACGGATGTTCGGGCGCCTGCAGGGCCGCGGCCTGCTCCTGCGCCAGCTGCTCCAGGCGGGCCGCCATGTCTTCGGCCGACAGGCCGGCGCCCGCCAGCTGGCGCAAGGCGGCCAGGCGGTCGATCATGGACCGCTGCAGCGCGACCTGCGCTTCGAGGCGCTGGCCGAGCGCGGCGCGCACGCGCCGGAAATCCTCCTGCAGTTCGGGCGCGGCGATGACCGCCCATTTGCGGTCCAGGTCGGCAACGTGGTTCGGGGTCAGCAGCGCATCCTTGAGCAGGGCTTCGGCCTGTTCGAGCGACGCCTGGGCGCGCCGGTGCTCGGCCTCATGGTGGCGATGGGCATCCAGGCGCGACTGCATCAGCTTGGCGACACGGCGGTCGGTGTTGCGCATCGCCGTGTGCACGCGCTCGAGCGCTTCGGGGCTGTGGATGAACTCGGCGGCGGTAAGCCGCAGTTCGGAGAATTCGCATTGGAGAATGAATTCCACCGCGGCAGCCTCGTCGCCCTGGATCCGGCTCAGTTTTTCGGCCTGCTGCGCGCGTGCGGGGGCGGAAGCCTGGCTGGAGGTCGGGACCGCTGGCTGCTCCGGTTGCGCCCCCTGTCCGGCCGGCTTGTCGCCAGGCTTGTTATCGCCCGGCCGCTTGAATAGGAACTCGAACATGATGAAATCGCACTTCCAAAATCGCCATCATAACAAAGACCTGATGGCTTCGCGCCATACCGGACTGGCGCGTGCGAACAACAAAACCGGCGCTCAGTGCCTATTTGTCAGTGGGAAATCGACAATGACGCCGGTGCGGGGCGGCGCGCCGGCGCGGGAGGCGGCAGCGCGTGCCCGAAGCGGCGCTGCGGTTCACGCTGTTCGCGCTGGTGGGCGTCGTGCGCCAGCATCTGGTTGGCGATCGCGAACCAGGCGTCGCCGCCGACCAGGCTGCGCGCCAGCGGGAACAGTTCATGTTCCTCGCGCTCGAGCCGGTGGCGCAAGGCCGCCACGCCGCGCTCGACGGCGCCGCAGAAATGTTCGCGCGGCACCGGGCGCTCGAGCTGGGCCACGCAGGCTTCGGCCGCGAAGATGGCCTCGGCCGCGCGCTCGCTCAACTGCTCGAGTTCGCGCAGCAGGCCATCGGCGGCGGCCGTGTGGCGGCGCAGGGCCGGCACCAGGAACTTGTCCAGCTTGCGCCAGTGGCAGCTGTCGTAGACCTGGCGCAGGCGCGCGCACAACTGCGCGGCGCGGCCCAGGGCCAGGGTCGTGGTATCGCCCGGCAATGCATGCAAGTCCTCGACCAGCGATTGCAGCGCCGTGCGCACCGTGGTTTGCTCGACGGACAGGGCAACGAGTGTGTAAGTCGACGTCAGCATTCGGTCTCCCTTGGTCGTTCACCCAAAATGCTCCCACGCCGCACGGTTGGCCGGCCTTCGGGGCTGGATGGGAAGCGTTGATTTATGGCCAGGCCTGACGAATTGTTTGTTGATTCGTTGTCATCTTCGGCCTGAAGAAGTACCAAGTTTAAGGAGGGGGCCCGGGTCGGCGTTTGATCTAGCTCAAATCCGGGACCCTCGCCGCTGAGGTGCCATGGCGCGATACTAGGCGGCTTGCGCGCCGGTCTCGATGCCGCCCTGCGCGCCGGCCAGCGCGGCCCGCAGCAGGGTGCCGAAGCTGTCCGGCTCCGCCCGCACCAGCGTCACCTGCGCGCAGCCATGCCAGTGCGCGCAGCGCCCCACGGCCGCGGCCACATCCGCCACCAGGCGGGTGCTGGTGCGCACGCCCGGTTCCAGCGTCACCGATTTCAATTCGAAGATGCCGGCCTTGCGGTGCGCCTTGGCGTCCACCCGGCCGATCAGCGCCCCACGGCGCAGCAGCGGCAGCGTGAAGTAACCGTAGCGCCGCTTCTCGGCCGGCGTGTAGCACTCCAGGCGGTAGTCGAAGCCGAACAGCGCGAGCGCGCGCCGCCGGTCCCAGACGATCGGATCGAAGGGCGACAGCAGGCTGGTCAGGGTCGGCGCCAGCGCGCCGGCGGCGGCCTGGTCCAGCAGGGCCGCGTGGTCGGGGTGCACGAACACCGGTTCGCGCCCGCCTTCCACGCGCGCCGTCAAGAGTTCGCCGGCTTCAAGCAGCGCCTGCGGCTGCAGGTGGGGCGGCTTCGTGCGATGGTAATCGGGAATCCAGGAAGCCTTCGCCAGGCCGAGCGCCTTCACGGCGCGCAGCACGAACTGGCGCCGCGTCTCCGCCATGGGCGGCATGCGCGCGTCATCCCAGCCCGGCAGCACGCGCTCCGCCAGGTCGTAGACGCGATGGAAATTCTGGCGCCGCGCGATCATCAGCTTGCCCGCCGTGAACAGCACCTCCAGCGAGCGCTTTTCCGGTTTCCACTGCCACCAGCCGCCTCCCTTGCCATCCTGGCGCTCGAAGTCGGCCGAGCGCACCGGACCGTGGTCGCGGATGTGCTGCAGGACACGCTCGACCACATCCGGATGGTCGCGCAGGAAGCCCGCCGAGTACTTCCAGCCCAGCGAACCGGGGTCGATCATCCGGTGCCGGTACAGGCCGTAATCCTCGATCGGGATGAAGCAGGCTTCATGGGCCCAGTACTCGAACAGTTTTCCTTCCGCCAACAGGGCGTCGAGCCAGCCGGGATCGTAGTCGCCGAGCCGGCTCCACAAGACCAGATAAGGGCTGCGCGCGACCACACTGATGGTGTCGATCTGCAGTACGCCCATGCGCCGGATCGCGGCCAGCACGTCATCGGGGGTGGCACGGGCGCGGCGTGCCTGCAGCATGCCCTGGGCGGCCAGGTGCAGGGCGCGCGCGGCGCCGATGGAAAGGACAGGTTCGTTCATGTCAGGATTGTAATTAATTGGAGAACTTTTTACAGCGCCTTCCAGTCTGCGCTATAGTAGGAGCCTATCCCAGCAGGAAGATGTCGCTGCTGGCGCGCCTGCCAAGCGGGGGCGGCGTTGCTCGTCGTTGCATGGCTCGCCATGCGGCCTCCTCGCGCCTTGCCCGCGCTTGCCGTGCATCGCCTACGCGCATGTCGCCATCACCTTCCATCTTCCTACTGTGATAGGCTCTGCACCCCCGGCTCATCCTGAGCCCGAAAAACTTTCCTCCGATCCAACCGATCCATGCGGCTGCTGCACACTTCCGACTGGCACCTCGGCCAGACCCTGCACAATTTCGACCGGACCTGGGAGCACCAGCGCTTCCTCGACTGGCTGCTCGACACCCTCGTGGCCGAGGAAATCGAC
>CAJYQM010000233.1 GCA_913777025.1 uncultured Massilia sp.
CCTTCAATGGCCGCCCGGGCGTGACCATGACCGGGACCAACGACGCCGGCAACGCCCTGGGCACCATCAGCGGCGTGGCGGGCGATCCGGCCCTGCCGTACCTGCTGACGAGCTACGTCAACGAGAAGAAGGCGTCGCTGAAGGGCGCGGAGATCAACTGGCAGCACATGCTGGCCAACGGTCTCGGTATCCAGGCCAACTACACCAAGGTGAATTCGGACCTGGCCTTCGACAACAGCGGTACCGGCAACCAGTTCGCGCTGGTCGGCCTGTCGGATTCGGCCAACCTGGTCGGTATCTACGAGGA
The DNA here is from genome assembly GCA_913777025.1 of uncultured Massilia sp. GTDB lineage: Bacteria > Pseudomonadota > Gammaproteobacteria > Burkholderiales > Burkholderiaceae_D > Telluria. The sequence goes on from CAJYQM010000233.1 coordinate 308, forward strand.
CGACAAGTGGTCGGTCCGCATGGCCTACAACTGGCGCGACGAGTTCCTGCTGTCGCCGACCAATAACGGGTCGCCAAATCCGACCTACGTCGAGGCCTACGGGCAGGTCGACCTGAGCGTCGGGTTCAACTTCAACAAGAACCTGAGCTTCTCGTTCGAGGCGATCAACCTGGCGAATGCGAACCAGCGGACCCATGGCCGCACCAAGGACCAGGTGCTGACCATCACGACCGGCGGGCCGCGTTACATGCTGGGCGCGCGCTACAAGTTCTAATGATCCCTGGCCCGGGAACGACGGGTTAGTGGCAATAAAAAAGCCTGTGCACCGGAAGGTGCACAGGCTTTTTACTTGAACAAGATCGGGAAGGTTTTACAGCACGTCGCTCGCGTGATCCGCCAGGCGCGAACGTTCGCCGCGCGCCAGCGTCACGTGGCCGCTGTGGCTCCAGCCCTTGAAGCGGTCGACCACGTAGGTCAGGCCGCTCGAGCCTTCGGTGAGGTAAGGCGTGTCGATCTGCGCGATGTTACCCAGGCACAGGATCTTGGTGCCGGGACCAGCGCGAGTGACCAGGGTCTTCATCTGCTTGGGCGTCAGGTTCTGCGCCTCGTCGATGATCAGGAACTTGTTCACGAAGGTACGGCCGCGCATGAAGTTCAGCGACTTGATCTTGATGCGCGAGCGGATCAGGTCCTGGGTCGCGGCGCGGCCCCAGTCGCCGGCGTCGCCGTCGGACTTCATCAGCACCTCGAGGTTGTCGTCGAAGGCGCCCATCCACGGCGACATCTTCTCTTCCTCGGTACCCGGCAGGAAGCCGATGTCCTCGCCGACCGGCACCGTCACGCGGGTCACGATGATCTCGTTGTAGACCTTGGTCTCCAGCACCTGGGCCAGGCCCGCCGCCAGCGCCAGCAGGGTCTTGCCGGTACCGGCCTGGCCGAGCAGGGTGACGAAGTCGACTTCCGGGTTCATCAGGAGGTTCAGCGCGAAGTTCTGCTCGCGGTTGCGCGCGGTGATGCCCCACACGTTGTTCTTGTTGTGGCTGTAGTCGCGCAGGGTCTGGATCACGGCGGTCTTGCCGTTGATTTCCCGCACCTGGCCGGAGAAGGGCGCTTCGCCGTTCTTGGGTTCGAAGTAGACGAACTGGTTGACCATCAGCGACGGGATCAGGGGGCCGGTCACGCGGTAGTAGGTGGACGAGGTGCCGCCCTTGATCTCTTGCCACGATTCCATGTTCTTGCCGTGCTTGGTCCAGAAATCGTCCGGCAGCTGGACGATGCCCGAATACAGCAGGTCGGTGTCCTCGAGCACGTGGTCGTTGAAGTAGTCTTCCGCGGCCAGGCCCAGCGCACGCGCCTTGATGCGCATGTTGATGTCCTTCGACACCAGCACGATGGCACGGCCCGACTGGTCCGACTCCAGCGCGCGCACCACGCCCAGGATCTGGTTGTCCGCCTTGCCCGAAGGCAGGCCTTCAGGCAGTTCGGCGGCGTTCAGGCGGGTCTGGAAGTACAGGCGGCCCTTGGCGTCCTTGTTGCCCAGCTTGGCCAGCGGGATGCCGGTCTCGATCGCATCGTCGTCGGCGTTGGCGATCAGCGCGTCCAGCGTGCGCGACACCTGGCGCGCGTTGCGGGCGACTTCCGACATGCCCTTCTTGTGGTTGTCGAGCTCTTCCAGCGTCATCATCGGCAGGTAGACGTCGTGTTCCTCGAAGCGGAACAGCGAGGTCGGGTCGTGCATCAGGACGTTGGTGTCGAGCACGAACATCTTGGACGCGCCCGAAGTGTCGGCCTTGCGGCTGGCCGGCGACTTGACGTTGACCTCGACCGGCTTGTGCTTGGCCGGATGCGGCTCGTTCATGTCGGTTTCGCGCAGCTTGGCGGTGACGCCGTCGTTCGGGCCCGGCTTGCCGTTCTTGTCGGTGCGCGGCGGGGCGGGCAGCGGCGACGGCGCAGCCGTCGCGGAGCGCCCAATTGGAGGGGCTTCACGTGCGGGCGCCTCGGCCAGCAGGGCCGCCTTCGATTTGCGGGCGCGCGTGGTCTTGGCGGGCACGGCCTGGCCGCTGATCAGGTCTTCGACAGGGTCGTTCTCCGCCTTCGCGGCTGCGCGGACAGGCGATTTGCCGGGTTCGGCTTTGGGATAATCTTTTGCCAACAGGATAGTCGCTGGCTTGCTAGGAATTTTGGGTAGTGGCATCAGGTTCTCAATCTGGAAAAAAGTCGGAAGAATGCCCGGGCGCGTAAGGCGCCGCTGGGCTGGACAGATGCAACTAGGGAACTTACAAGGACGCCAGCCGGGGCCCATGCATGGGGGAAGCCGGCAGGCAGATTGGAATGATGCTGTGAGGTAAAACTATGACTCAAAATAGGCGAACGCAGGCAACAGTAAAGTTAACCGGGCCAGCATTTGTTAGGGCCTTGAAGAAGCGTAGCGAGCGGCAGCAGATTTGGCTGAGAAGCGCAGCTGTACTTGGGTACAGCGAGCATCTTCAGGCTAGGCGCCCCCGCCGAATCTGCAACGCGCAGTAGCTTCTTCAAGGTCCTAAGGCTGGCTCCGCAGAAATTCCAGCACTTCGGTGACGTGATCATTGACTTTCACGCCACGCCATTCTTTCATCACTTTGCCGTCAGCGTCAATGACAAACGTACTGCGCTCGACCCCCCGCACTTTTTTGCCGTACATGTTTTTCATCTTCATGACGTTAAACTGGGTGCACACGGCTTCGTCCGGATCCGAAATCAGTTCGAAGGGCAGGCCCAGCTTGCTCTTGAAGTTTTCGTGCGAGCGCAGCGAATCGCGGCTGATGCCGAAGATGGCGGCGCCCAGCGCGGTGAATTCCTCGTAATGGTCGCGGAAGGCCATCGACTCCGCGGTGCAACCCGGGGTATTGTCCTTGGGATAGAAATACAGCACCGTGTACTTGGCGGGACGACCGTTCAGTTCGAAGGTCTGGTCGCCGGTCATGGCAGCGCTGAAATTGGCCAGGGGTTCGGTCGATGCGGTTGGGCTGTCGGCCACGGGGTTTTCTCCAATCCGTTATTCAAGCGTACCCGACACGATCAGTTCACCTGAGCGGCCGGGCACGGCACCCCACTGCATCGGCTGTTCCGGCAGCGGGGCATGTTTTATCTTCTCATAATAGTCCGCCATCGAGGCAAGCTGGTAGCCCTGGGCTTTCCAACCTGATAACAGCCGCTCGAAGATGGGGGCGAGTTTCTGTCCTTCAAGTTCCGCGTGCAGCGTATACACGTGGTCGCGCTTCGGGTCCGCCGTCAGCGCCAGCAGATGGGTGGCGACGTTGGTAGTGTCGATCAGCACGCCGTCGATCTCGCGCCCGAGCAATTCGTCCAGCGTCGGCAGCGTGGTCGGCATCTGGATGCAGTCCAGGCCAGGGTAGCGGTAGGGGCCGGCCTGCGGGTCGAGCAGGGCGCCGTCCTCGCGCAACCGGGCCCGGCCATCCGAGGCGTAGCGGTAGCCGGCCTGGTCGTGGCGCGCGAACGCATGGCCGTTCATCTGCCAGCCGGCCGCGCCGTGGGTGTGCGGCGCTTGTCCGAACACCTCGCGGTAGCGGCGCTCGCTTTTTTCCATGATGGCGTCGGTCCAGGCGGCGTCGCGCTCCCGCACGTGGTCTTGCCAATAGACGTGGTCCCAGGTATGGATGCCGCACTCGAAGCCGGCATCGCGCACCGCCCGCATCTCGTCCATGGCCTTTGCGCCGAT
>CAJYQM010000234.1 GCA_913777025.1 uncultured Massilia sp.
GGAACGCATCGACCCCCTTCCTGGCCGCGGCGCTGCCGCAAGCCCTGCTCGACGTGCTGGTGCAGGCGGCGCGCACCCACAGGTTCCACCTGATCGAAATCGTGCCGCAATTCGTGGCGGCCCTGAACCAGCACCGCAGGATGCTCCGTCCCGGCGCCTGGTTCGGGGTAGTGCACGGCGGCGTGCTGAGCGTGGCCGCCTTCGACGGCAAGCGCCTGGCCGCGGTGCGCACCACGCCGATCCCGCCCGGGGCCGACCGCGACTGGCTGGAGGGCCATGTGGCGCGCGAGGCGCTGCGCGTGGGCCTGGGCCGGCCGGAACGGCTGCAGGTATCCGGGCCGGCGCCGAAGGGCTGGGCCAGCAGCGCCGGGCGCCTGAAGTTCGCCTGCACGCTGTTCGAGGACGAACTGGATGCCCTGTGGCCCGACAGCGCCCGCCTGGCATTGACGGGGAGGGCGCCATGAAGAAGGTCGACATCGATTTCGCCCCGCGCGGTGTGCGCCGCGCCATCCTGCGCGCGCCGCGCCATGCGTGGGCGCTGGCCTTGCCGGCCTTGATCATCGCCGTGTCGACGATCGCGCCCGGCATGCAGTACCGCAAGGCGCAGGACGAGAACGCGCGGCGCCAGGCCGTGGTGCAGGACAAGGCGCGCGCCGCGCTGCCGCCGCCGGCCCCGGTGCGCGCGCCGGTTCCCGAAGCCCAGGCCAGCGCCGTCAACGCCGCCGTCATGCAGCTGAACCTGCCCTGGCGCGGCCTGCACGACGCGATCCAGGCCGCGACTCCGGCCGGCATCGCCCTGCTGGCGCTGGAACCGGACGCGAAGAAGAGCAGCGTGCGTATCACCGCCGAAGCCAAAAGCAGCGACGACATGATCGGCTACGTGGCGCAGCTGAAGGAAGTCGACTGGTTCGACGCGGTGGCGCTGGTGCGCCACGAGATCAACGAGCAGGACCCGAACCGGCCGATCCGCTTCCAGATCGACGCCCGCTGGAAGGGGATGCCATGAGCGGCCTGCGAGGTTTGCGGGCGGGCGGCCTGCTGCTGCGCGCGCGCCTGTTCCTGATGCATGCGAGCCCGGTCGCGCTGGTGGGGGGCGTGGTGCTGGTGCTGGGCCTCGCATACATGCTGTGGCTGCTGCACGCGCTCGACGTGGAGCGCGAGCGGCTGATGCGCACCTATTACGCGCAGCGTCCCGCCGCGGCCACGTCCTCGCCTGCGACCGCCGCGGCGCCCACTGCGGCGCCGGCGCCGCCGGTCGACAACCTGGACGCCTTCTACGGCACGCTGGGCCAGCGCCGCTACGCCGAGCAGCAGGTCAAGACCCTGTTCGGCCTGGCCGCGCAGAACGGCCTCACCTTGCGCCAGGGGGAATACAAGAGCGGCTTCGACCGCAACGCGCGCCTGCACACCTACCAGGTCAACCTGCCGGTGAAAGGCAGCTATGCCGCGATCTGGCAGTTCGCGATGGCGGCGCTGCGCGCGATCCCCTTCGCCGCGCTGGACGACATCAGCTTCCGCCGCGACAACATCGGCGACCCGGCCGTCGAAGCGCGCCTGCGCCTGACCTTCTATCTCACCGACGCGGGGAGCGCACCTTGAAACCGCGCCACCTCGTGCTGGGCGCCGCGTTGTTCGGGGCCGCGGCGCTCGTGCTGTTCGGCGACCGCACGCCCGATGCCTGGGTGGCGGAGGCGGTCGACCGTCCGGCGGCGCCGCGCACGGTGGCGCCGTCCGCGCCCGCCGCGCCGGCACCCCGGGCGGCAGCGCCGGGCACGGTCCCGCCGCCGGGCAAGGGACAAGCGATCCTGGCGCTGGTGCCGCGCGACGTGCTGATCGGCGACAGCGAGGGCCGCTTCGGCCAGCGCGAGAATGGGGTGTTCGGGCGCCAGGACTGGACCCCGCCACCGCCGCCGCAGCCGGTGGTCCAGGCCGCGCCGCCACCGCCGCCGATGGCGCCGCCGCTGCCCTTCACCTTCATCGGCAAGTCGGTCGGCGAGGGCGCCTGGGAAATCTACCTGGCGCGCGGCGACCGCACCTATGTCGTGCACGACAAGGACGTCATCGACGGCACCTACCGGGTCGATGCGATCGCGCCGCCGGTCCTGACCCTGACTTACCTGCCGCTGAACCAGGTTCAGCAAATGAATATTGGAGTGTTCGAGTGAGGTCCCGTATGTTCAAGCGCCTGGCCCTGCCGGCATTGTTGTCGCTCCTGCTGGCCGGCTGCGCCGCGCAGCAGGCCTACCGCGAGGGCAACGAACTGGTGGCCCAGGACAAGGTCGAAGCCGGCCTGGCCAAGTACCAGGAAGCCGTGGCCGCCGACCCGACCAACGTGACCTACAAGACCGCGTACCTGCTCGCGCGCGACGGCACCACCAACCGCCTGCTGACCCAGGCCGACCGCGAACTGGCCGACGGCAAGCCGGCGCTGGCGCTGGAGGATTACCGGCGCGTGCTCGCCATCGATCCGGTCAACGACCGCGCGCGCGCCGGCCTGCGCCTGGTCGACGCCGACCGCCGCCACGCGGTGCTGGTCGAGGATGCGCGTGCCGCGCTGGAGCGCAAGGACTACGAACTGGCGCGCCAGAAGCTGGGCGCCATCCTGACCGAGCGCCCGACCCACGAGGAAGCGCGCCAGCTGCTGGGCGAGGTCAACGAGAAGGGCAGCGCGGCGCCGGGCGAGGCGACCCTGGCCGCCGCCTTCCGCACCCCGATCAGCCTGGAATTCCGCGACGCCCCGATCAAGCAGATTTTTGAAGTCATCGCGCGCCACTCGGGCTTGAACTTCCTGTTCGACAAGGACGTCCGGACCGACCAGCGCGCCTCGATCTTCCTGAAGAATTCGACGGTGGAGGCGGCCGTCTATTACCTCCTGATGAGCAACCAGCTCGAGCGCCAGGTCATGGACGGCAATACCATCCTGATCTACCCGAACATCGCCGCCAAGCAGAAGGAATACCAGGAGATGACGGTCAAGACCTTCTACCTGGCCAACGCCGAGGCGAAGACGGTGGCGAACACCCTCAAGACCATCCTCAAGTCGCGCGACGTGGTGGTCGACGAAAAGCTGAACCTGATCATCCTGCGCGACAGCCCGGAAGCAGTCAAGCTGGCGTCCCAGCTGATCGCGCTGCAGGACGTGGCCGAGCCCGAGGTGATGCTGGACGTCGAGGTGCTCGAGGTGCAGCGCAGCCGCCTGCTCGACCTGGGCGTCGACTGGCCGACCAGCCTGGGCTTCGCGCCGCTGGTCGCCGGCGGGGCCACGCCGATCACGATCGACGAGATCCGCGGCCTGAACAGCGGCAACATCGGCGTGTCCGGCCTGTCGGCAACGCTCAAGGCCAGGAAGACGGACGGCGACGCCAATACCCTGGCCAATCCGCGCATCCGCGTGCGCAACAAGGAAAAGGCCAAGGTCGTCATCGGCGACAAGCTGCCGACCATCACGACCACGATCTCGTCGGGCGTGGGGGGCTTCGCCTCGGAATCCGTCAACTACGTCGATGTCGGCCTGACCCTGAACGTGGAGCCGACCGTCTACCTCAACAACGAGGTCGGCATCCGCATCTCGCTCGAGGTCAGCAACCTGGTCGACACTATCAAGACCAGCACTGGCACCACCGCCTACCGCATCGGCACGCGCTCGGCCACCACCATGCTGCAACTGAAGGATGGCGAGAACCAGGTGCTGGCGGGGCTGATCAAGAACGAGGACCGCAGCAGCTCGACCCACCTGCCAGGCGTGGGCGACGTGCCGCTGCTGGGCCGCCTGTTCGGCAGCCGCGAAGACACGCGCGACAAGACCGAGGTCGTGCTGTCGATCACGCCGCACCTGGTGCGCAACATCCAGCGCCCGCCGGTGACCAGTTCCGAATTTTCCGCCGGCACCGAGGCCAGCTTCCGCCGCCGTCCG
>CAJYQM010000235.1 GCA_913777025.1 uncultured Massilia sp.
TGTGGGAGCGGGCCATGCCCGCGAAATCGCGCGCATGGCGCGCTCCCACAAAAGCGCAGTCTACGGGCATAGCCTAGGCGGCCACCCTCCCACAAAAAAGGCCGCAGTCCGTAGGATGGGTAAAACCCATCAATTTCCATGGGTTTCACCCATCCTACGACCTGTGACCGAGTTAAGATCCAGCCGCCTCGTGCCTATCCTGCCGCGGGCTGACGGCAAACCGCGCCCGATAACGCCGGGCAAAATAGGACGCCGAGTCGAAGCCGCAGGCCAGAGCCACCTCCAGCACGCTGAGGTCGCTCTGGCGCAGCAGCTGGCGGCCCTTGTCCAGGCGCAGGGCGAGGTAGAAGGTGACCGGTGTGGTGTTCAGGTGCTGGCGAAACAGCCGCTCCAACTGGCGGGTGGTGATGCCTACCGTGTCGGCCAATTGCTGCGGGGTGCGCGGCTCCTCGGTACAGCGCTCCATTTCGCCGATCACCAGGGCCAGCTTCTTGTCGTGGATGCCGTAGCGGCTGCTGACCTGCATGCGCTGGTGATCCAGCCGGGTGCGAATACGGCCGAGTACGAATTGCTCGGACACCTGGATCGACAATGCCTCGCCATGGTCGCGGCCGATAAGGCCGAGCATCAGGTCCAGGCTGCTGGTGCCGCCGGCACTGGTGATGCGCCGGCCGTCGATTTCGAACAATTCCTGGGTTGGTTGCAGCTGTGGATAACGTTCGCGAAAGGCCTCCAGCGCTTCCCAGTGCAGGGTGAAGCGCTGCCGGGCGTCCAACAGCCCGGCCTCGGCCAGCACAAAGCTGCCGGTATCGATGGCGCCCAGCACCCGGCATTCGCGTTCGGCACGTCGCAAGCGGGCGGCCAGCTGCGGCCCGAAACCCGCCAGTGGCTCGAAACCGGCTACCACGAACAGGCTGGTGTCGGTCAGGTCATCATCCAGAGCGCCATCGACATTGAGCGACATGCCATTGCTGGCCGGCACGGCCTGGCCGTCGGCGCTGAGCAGGCGCCAGTGGTAGTGGGGCGCATGAAAACGGTTGGCGACCCGCAGCGGTTCGATGGCCGACATCAGGCCCATCATCGAAAAGCCGGGCAACAGTAGAAAGCAGAAGTGATCAGGCATTGGAGTGCTCGCTGCATAGAGCTCCATCTAACGTCAGCGTGGCTTGGTCTTCAAGTCGTTATGTTCTGGTTTTATGTCGATATGGTGCGAATTTCCAGCCGACTAACTGCGTAAGGTGGCTCCATCGGAATCCCGCTGTTCCGGTCACACGGTACTAAAAACCAGACTAAACCGTTGAGGAGCCCCGCTCATGAAAACGCTCACCGCGTTCGCAGCCTGCTGCGCCGTTACCTTGTTCAGTGCGCCCCTGCTGGCCGCCGAAGAGGCCAGCTGCAAGACCGTACGCCTCGGCGCCGTCGGCTGGACCGATGTCGTCGCCACCACCGCCGTGGCCAGTCATCTGCTGGAGGGCCTGGGCTATGAAACCAAGCAGACCCAGGCCTCCCAGCAGATCATCTTCGCCGGCATCCAGAAGGGCCAGGTCGATGCTTTTCTCGGTTACTGGAAGCCGATCATGGACGACAACATCAAGCCGTTTCTCGACGCCGGCGCCGTGAAGGTGGCTGACAAACCGTCGCTGGACGATGCCGTGGCGGTGCTCGCCGTGCCCACCTATGCGGCCGAGCAGGGCATCAAGACGCTGGCCGATATCGCCCGCTTCAAGGATCAGCTCGACGGCAAGATCTACGGCATCGAGGCTGGGTCGGGCGCCAATACGGCGATCCAGAAGATGATCGATGCTAACCAGTTCGGCCTTGGCGGTTTCAAGCTGGTGGAATCCAGCGAGGCCGGCATGCTCGCCGCCGTCGGCCGCGCGGTACGCAACCAGAAGCCGGTGGTGTTCTTTGGCTGGAAGCCGCACCCGATGAACCTGCAGATGCCGATCACCTACCTGACCGGCACCGAGGATGTTTTCGGCCCCAATGACGGCGCGGCGACTGTTTCCACCGTGACTTCGCCGGACTACGCCCAGAGCTGCCCCAACGCCAACCGCCTGCTCACCAGCCTGCGCTTCACCAGCGAGCAGGAGGCCGAACTGATGCAGCCGATCATGGATCGCCAGGCGCCCGACAAGGTGGCGCGCGAGTGGATCGCGGCCAACCCCGAGGTGGTTGCCGGGTGGTTCGAAGGCGTTACCAGCCGCGACGGCAAGCCGGCCGCCCAGGCCCTGAAACTCAGCCAATAACTCAAGCCCTCGCTGTCACCGCGCACTGCGCGGGGGCGGCGTTCGTCCTCGATAAAGGAGCACGACCGTGAACCACGAAGTCATCATCACCTGCGCGGTCACCGGCGCCGGCGACACCGTTGGCCGTCACCCGGCCATTCCCGTCACGCCGAAGCAGATCGCCGAGGCCGCCATCGAGGCGGCCAAAGCCGGCGCTACCGTCGCCCACTGCCACGTGCGCGACCCGCACACTGGCAAGCCGAGCCGCGACGTGGCGCTGTACCGCGAGTTGGTCGAGCGCATTCGCGAGAGCGACACCGACGTGATCATCAACCTCACCGCCGGCATGGGCGGCGACCTGGAGATCGGCAAGGGCGAGCAGCCGCTGGAGTTCGGTGCCAGTACCGATCTGGTCGGCCCGCTGACCCGCCTGGCCCATATCGAGGAGCTGCGACCGGAAATCTGCACCCTGGATTGCGGCACCCTGAATTTCGGCGATGGCGACTTCATCTACGTTTCCACCCCGGCGCAGCTGCGCGCGGGCGCCAAGCGCATCACCGAACTGGGCGTGAAGGCCGAGCTTG
>CAJYQM010000236.1 GCA_913777025.1 uncultured Massilia sp.
CCTGCGCGTCGGCGCGCTGTCGGCCGGCTGGGATACCCAGTGGCTGGGCCAGCAGGTGCCGGTCGAATGGCTGCTGCCCAGCCGTGCGGTGACGATGGCGCTGTACGCGATCGCGACGCTGACGCTGTACATGACGCTGTTCGGCCCCGACTTGCTGCGCACCCATTTCAGGCTACCGCTGCGCGTCACGCAGTGGATGGCATTGTCCCTGCTGCCGCTGTCCCTGTGCCTGCCGTATGGCGGCTTCCTGCCCGTGATGTGGGTGATCGTGGCGGCCGGGCTGTCGCTGATGATCCTGGGCCTGGTCAACGTCATGCTGCGCTCGCAGTCGCACGTGGCGATGTGGTTCGCGGCGTCCTTCACCGTCACCTTCCTGTCCAGCCTGACCGAAGTGTTCGCCGCCGCCCTCGGCGTGCGTGAACTGCTGGGACTGGCCAACAGCGTGACGGCTGCCCTGGCATCGAGCCTGCTGGCGGCGCTGGCCGTGGCCGAGCAGATGCGCATCGAGACCGAGCAGCGCCTGGAAGCGCAGGAGAGGCTGCACCATGCCTACGAGGCGATGCCGATCGGCCTGTTCAGCCTCGACATGTACGGCCACTTCCTGAGCGCCAATCCGGCCATGCTCAAGATGCTCGGCATCCGGGATGCCGGCGGTTTCATGCCCGGCCGCACCGCCTGGAAGCAGTTTTTCGCCGAGGATTTCTGGATCGCGCTGCACGAGCAGGTGCACCTGCAGAGCGACGCCGAGATGCAGGTCGCCAGCCGCGACGGCAGCCGCTGCTTCATGGTGAGCGCGACCCTGGCGCGCGGCCGCATCGAGGCGGTGATGCAGGACGTGACGGACAAGGTGAGGGCCACCGAGCAGCTGCGCTTCACGGCCGACAACGACGCCTTGACGCGCGTCTTCAACCGCCGCGGCATCGAAAAGATGTTCGATGAGGCGATGGGCATGCTGGGCGAAGGCAAGCCGCTGTCGCTGGCCTACGTCGATCTCGACCGCTTCAAGCTGATCAACGACCTGTTCGGCCACGCCGCCGGCGACGAGGTGCTCAGGCAGGTATGCGGGCGGATGGAGCAGATGCTGGCCGGCGGCCAGAAGATCGGCCGCGTCGGCGGCGACGAATTCGTGATCGTCATGGCCGACACGACGATGCCGCTGGCGACGCTGATCTGCCGCGGCATCGTCGAGCGCATCGGCGCCACGCCCTACCGCGTCGGCGACAAGGCCTTCCACGTGCGCAGCTCGGTGGGCCTGATCGAAGTCTCGGCGGGCATGGAGGTGAAGGACGCCGTGTCGATGGCGGACCACGCCTGCCGCGAAGCCAAGGAAGGCCACAACGATGGCCTGGTGGTGTACCAGCGCGGCTCCAAGGTGTTCCAGGAGCGCGAAGCCGAACTGAAGCTGGTGGCGCGCCTGTCCGGGCCGAACGCCACCCATGACATGTTCCTCGAGATGCAGCCCATCATGTCGCTGCGCACCCCGCACGATTCGCTGGACTTCGAGGTGCTGCTGCGCATGCGCGAGCCGGATGGCCGCGTGGCGCCGGCCGGTCCCCTGATCGCGGCGGCGGAGAAGAGCGGGCGCGCCGGCGTGATCGACCGCTGGGTGCTGTCGACAACGCTGGCCTGGATCGAGGATAACCTGGACGGCCTGGAGAACACGCGCTTCGTCTGCATGAACCTGTCCGGCGCCTCGCTGAACGACGAGCGCTTCGTGCAGGATGCGCTGGAGATCCTGTCGCGCCACACCCACGTGGCCTCGCGCCTGTGCATGGAGATCACCGAGAGCGTGGCCCTGCACGACCTGGAAAACACGCGCCGCTTCATCGACCAGGTGCGCAATTTCGGCGTGCGGGTGGCGCTCGACGACTTCGGCGCCGGCTACACCTCGTTCTCCTACCTGAAGGAATTGCCGGCCGACGTGCTGAAAATCGACGGCAACTTCATCGTCAACATCAATGCGCACCCGGCCAACGTCGCCATCGTCGAGGCGATCGTCAACCTGGCGGGCAAACTGGGCATGAAGACGATCGCCGAGTGGGCCGAGGATGCGGATACGATCCGCACGCTGGCCGCGGTCGGCGTCGATTACGTGCAGGGCTATGCCATCGCGCGCTCGCAGCCGCCGGAAAAGCTGCTGGCGGCGCGTTCCGCGGCCAGCTTCATCAAGCTCGACGAGGTGCAGCAGCTGGTGCGCACGCTGGGGGCGCCGGCCAACGAGCCGTCATCCGCGCACGTCGTGCCGCTGCGCGACCGGCACTGAATCCTCGGCTCAGTTCAGGCCGGCCACCAGGCGCGGCTTCGCATCCTGCATCACCATGTTGCGGTAGGCGGCCTTCAAGGTGGCGACATCACGCGACAGCGGGGCGGGGCGCTGCACCGCCGGGCGCTTCCAGGCCTCGTGGCGCAGGTCCACGGCCGGCAGCACGTGGCGCTGCGGCGGCGGGGTGTCCTGCTCCAGGCGCACGGTGGCGCTGCCGCTGTCGCAGGGCTGGTCGGTCAGGGTCACGTGGCCGCTGCCGTCCACGCACTTGACGATATCGTTCCCGGCCATCGCTGCCGGTGCGGCCACCAGCGCGGCGGCGATCATGCTCAGCAATCGAACTGGACGCTTCATGGCGGCCTCCTGTCGCAATCATCTTGTCATGATTGCATCGTGCGCCTTGCGATCGCTCCGGTCTGTTAGCTCACTCACGCATCCCGCATCAGCGTTGCCGCTGCAGCCGCAACAGTATCCACGCCACCACACCGGTGATGGCGGCCGTAAAAGCCAGCACGATGCGGAAACCGTGCGGATGCTGGGCCAGCGGCACCCCGCCGACGTTCATGCCGAGCAGGCCGGCGATCAGGTTGATCGGCAGCGCCATCACGGTGACGATGGTCAAGAGGAACAGGCTGCGGTTGTTGTCCTCGTTGACCTGGGCCGCGATCTCCTCCTGCAGCAGCTTGATGCGTTCCTGCAGCGAGGCCAGGTCGCTCAGCACGACCGTGAATTCCTCGGTGGCCTGGCGCAGGTCCTGGCGGTCGTCCGTGGACACCCAGCCGGGTGGGCGCTGCAGGAGGCGGAACAGGGCGGCCGGCTCCGGCGCCAGCAGCCGCTGCAGGCGCACCAGCACGCGGCGCAGCGCGCCCAGGTCTTCGCGCTTGCGCGTCAGGCGTCCGGCCAGCAACTGGTCTTCGGTGGCGTCCACGCGCGCGACGGCATCGCGCACGATGTTCACCAGCACGTCGGCCTGGTCGCGCAGCAGATGCACCAGCAGTTCGACCGACGAGGCCAGCGGCGCACCCTGCAGCACGGCCTGGCGCAGGCGCTCGATCGATTCCAGCGGCTTGCGGCGCGCGCTGATGACAGCGTGCGGCGTGACGTGCACCCACAGCGTGGAGATGTCGGCCGTATCGAAGGAAAAGTGGTGCAGCACGTCGTTGACCACGGCAATGAGCGCGTCGTCGGCGACTTCGATGCGGGTCGAGCGCGAGCCCTGGTGCAGGGTTTCGTAGAACTCGGCGGCCAGGCCGGCGTGCTGGCGCAGCCAGCGCTCGCTGGCCGTGTTCGAGAGATTGAAGTGGAGCCACACGAACTGCCCGGCGGGCGGGGCCGCCATCCAGGCCAGGGCCTCGGCCGCGCCGATCGGCACGGCAGGCTCGCCCTGCCTGACCAGGAAGCCCCAGACCAGTCCCGAATCGTCGGAGCCATAGCTGAACGCGGGGAGCTGGCGGCTTGTCATGATGTTGAAACCATCGGGCGGTATGCTGTCATCTCTCTCTTGTGTCTTCCTACTGGAACACGTTTTCCGTCGGCCTCGCGGCCGGCGGATTTTTTTTGTCAGTACACCTCGGGCACGATGATCTCGGCGGGGACCGGACGGCGCGTGTAATCCTTGTGGTATTCGCGTTCCGGCAGTTCGACCTGCGCGCGCTCGACTTCGACGTAGGGAATCTGCCCCAACAGGTGATGGATGCAGTTCAGGCGCGCCTTCTTCTTGTCCACTGCCTGCACCACCCACCATTTCGCTTCCGGGATGTGGGTACGCTCGAGCATGACTTCCTTGGCCTTCGTGTATTCCTCCCAGCGGCGGCGCGATTCCAGGTCCATCGGGCTGAGTTTCCACTGCTTGAGCGGATCGTGGATGCGGCTCAGGAAGCGCGCGTGCTGCTCCTCGTCGGAGATCGAGAACCAGTACTTGATCAGCTGGATGCCGGAACGCGCCAGCATGCGCTCGAACTCGGGCACGGTCTGGAAGAACTCTTCGTACTCGTCGTCCGTGCAGAATCCCATCACCCGCTCGACGCCGGCGCGGTTGTACCAGCTGCGGTCGAACAGCACGATCTCGCCGGCGGCCGGCAGGTGCGACACGTAGCGCTGGAAATACCATTGGGTGCGTTCGCGGTCGTTGGGCGCCGGCAGCGCCGCCACGCGGCACACGCGCGGGTTCAGGCGCTGCACGATGCGCTTGATGACGCCGCCCTTGCCGGCGGCGTCGCGGCCTTCGAACAGGATCACGACCTTGTGGCCGCTGTGGACCACCCAGTCCTGCAGTTTCACCAGTTCGGCCTGCAGGCGGAACAGCTCGTGGAAATACGTGCGGCGCTCGGCCTTGTCGGCGTCGCTGCCCGCATCGGCCGGCAGCAGCGTGTCGGGATCGAGGTCACGGTCGTCGAGCTCGAGTTCGAGTTCCTCGTCGTAGCTGTCGGCGAGGTCGCGCCGGATGCGGCGCTCCAGGTCGGGTTCGGAATAGGACATAGGCGCACTCCTGTCGGGAGAATGGGGTCAAATTGCCGGACTATATCGGCCGCGCATGACAAGCGCGTGACCGCTCCTCGCAACCCCCCCATGCACACATGTGGTGCTTGTTTTTGAAATCGATTTCAGATACGCTGTTTCACAAGCAGCGGCCTCGGCTGGAAGTCCATGCGTTGCTGGCCGCATATATAAACATTAACAGAGTCTGTGCGACTGCGCTGACACGCCGACGCGCCGTCGATAACCTCGATTCGGACTTGTACGAATTCGCGCCACCCCCAAGTGGGATAGGTGCCGCCAGCGGTCATCCGCTGGCGAATCCTCTGTCTCCTCCAAGTGCAAACTTGGATTTGCCGCCTGCCGCAGCGATGCGCAGGCGGTTTTTTCTTGCGCTTGCCAAAAAACGGGCGCTGTTCGCATCAAGTGTTGAAAACGCCGATCGCCGCCCTGAGCAGCGCGTCCGGGGTGACAATGCGTTGTCCGTCGATCGCCCAGCGCCAGCCAAGGTAATTGCCGAGGTAGCGGCTGGCCACGCCACGGAAAGGGCGCAGCCAGTCGCGCAGCCGGCCGTGGTATGCGTTGACGTTCTGGACATGAATGGCGCCACGTGCGCGGATGCCGGCGGCAAGGTTCACGGCCTCGTGCGTAATCCCGGCGCTCCGAGCGAAGCTTCGGTAGGCAACGTGCGCATCGGTCACCAATAGCACGTCGCGCTCGAGCCGGGGTAGCAGATGCTGGTCCAACTGGCGGCGCGTGACGGGGCCCTTGCCCGGGACCCAGTCGAGCGTCTGCCCGGTGCGGTCACGCGCGACCAGGATGCACATCTGTTCATTTGAAATCCCACGTTTTGTCGCTTTGCCGCCGCGCTTGCGTGGTGGACGATCCAGTTTGCGTGAACCCTTGTGCGATTCGAGCACATACATCTCGTCGGCTTCGGCGATCCCGGCCAGGCATGTCGGACGGTCATCCTTGCTCAGCGTCAGGAAACGGTGGCGCCAGCGGAAGGTAGTGGTGCTGGCGACACCGAGATCGGCGGCGGTGCGGCGCACGCTGCGCGAGTCGAGCATGTGGGCCAGGTAGTCGAGCCAGTGCCGCTTGTGGCGCAGCCGCGCGAGCGGGGTGCCCGTCAGTGCGTTGCAGGTGCGGCCGCAGTCGCGGCAGCGATAGCGCTGCAGGCCGTGTGCGTGGCCATGGAGGTAGAGCTTGCTTGACGAGCAGGCGGGACAGGTAAGCCGGCCGGCCATCGCTTGCTCGATCAGTGCGATAGTCTGGTCGATTTTCGCGGCCGGTCGCAGCAGGGCGAGCAGGCGGTCGCGCTGGCGTCGGGTCAGCGTATCGAGATGCTTGAGGAAGTGCTCGAACTTGCTCGCATGCATGACGACTCCGGACGGTGGTTCAGGTCGTCGTTGGACCCCAGCCGTTCAAGAAGTTCAATACCTAATGCGAACAGCGCCTTCGCTTTATTCCAGCGTCAGCAGGTAGGCGCTGATGTCGAGCGCATCCTGTTCCGACACGCCCATCGCCGGCATCGCCGATTCCGGATCGATCGCTTGCGGGTTGCGGATCCAGCGCACCAGATTGGCCTGGTTGTTGGGCAGCGACCCGGCGATGAACTTGCGCTGGGCCAGGCCGTCCAGCGGACGGCCGACCATGGTGTCGGACCCGGTCACGCCCGGGATCACGTGGCAGGAGCGGCAGCCATACTGGGCCAGCGCCACCTTGCCGCGGTCGGGATCGCCCTCGATGCCGGGCGCGCGGCGCGTGTCGCAGCCGGGGAGAAGCAGGCAGGCGGCCAGCACGGCGAGGAGGGTTTTCATCGCGCCTCCTGCTGGTCGCCGGCGCGCACCGGGGGCGACGCGGTCAGGGTCCGGTAGTCGCGCGCGCTCATGTCCTGCATGCGGTTGATGAAGGCGACGATGGCCCAGGTGTCGGCTTCGTTCAAATGGTATTCCCAGGCTGGCATGCCGCTCATCTTGATGCCGTGGCGCGTGATCCAGAAGATCTCGCGCGGGCGCCAGCGGCGGCTGGCGTCGACCAGTGGGCCGGGCACCGGCTGCATGCTCATGCCGTGCGCCGCCGTCGCCACGCCCGGACCGCCGTGGCATTGCGCGCAGTTGTCGCGGTACAGGGGCGCGCCGCGCAGGACCTCGGCCTGGCCGAGCGGCGGCGTCACGACTTCCATCGCATGGTGGCGCACCGAATACTGCATGCCCTGTTCCAGCACCTTGTAGACGCTCGGCAGGTGCTGGGTGGTGGCGCCGATGTTGTACCAGCCATTGAACAGCACCGTGAAACCCACGGCTGCGGCGAGGACACCGGCGGCGAGCAGGGTAAGGACGGCGGTCCGAACGACCAGGGCAGGGCGGGACACGGGCATGGGGCGGGATGCGGAATCGTATCGTGTTAAAAAAAATACATCGTCCCGTGTATTATAAAAGTCCTAGCCATATCGTGAATTCAACCGTGCCCAGCCTCGCTATCCGTCCCGTTTTCCGATGTCGTCCCACCTTTGTGCTTGCCCTGGCGGGCGCCTTCCTGCTCGCCGGCTGCAACAAGGGTCCGGAAGCGGTCACCAAGCCGCGCGTGGCCGGCGCCGATGCCGGCACCGGCAAGCGCCTGGTGACCCAGTACCAGTGCGGCACCTGCCACGTGATCCCGGACGTGCAGGGCGCCGGCGGCGACACCGGCCCCTCGCTCGAACACATCGCGCGCCTGAGCTACATCGCCGGGCGCATTCCGAACCGGCCGGACAACATGGTGGCCTGGCTGCGCAATCCGCCGGCACTGAAGCCCGGCACCATCATGCCGGCAATGGGCATGTCGGAGCAGGAGGCGCGCCACATGGCGGCTTACCTGTACACGCTCGAATGACGCTGGAAGTGAAGGCGGCCCAGGAGGCTGGGCCGCTGCAATCCGTCCTGCACCCGGCCGGCCAGGATGCCGCCGTCATCGGCCAGTTCGCCTGGGTGCTGTTCATTGCTGCCGCCGTCATCTTCGTCGCCGTGATGGCGCTGCTGGTCCTGAGCCTGCGCCAGCATGCGCGCCCGCCGCGAGCGGGCCTGTGGATCGCGGGCGCCGGCATTGCCTTCCCGGTCGTGGTCCTGACGGCGCTGCTGGGCTGGAGTACCTGGCGCAGCGTCGAGCTGCGCCCGCAGGGCTCGAACCACGCCCTCGCCATTTCCGCCACCGCGCGCATGTGGTGGTGGGAGGTGCGCTACCGCGACCCGGCCAGCGGCACCGAATTCGCCACCGCCAACGAGATCCACGTGCCGGTCGGGCAGGCGGTCTACCTCGGCCTGAACGCCGCCGACGTGATCCACAGCCTGTGGGTGCCGGCGCTGGCCGGCAAGCGCGACATGATCCCGGGGCGCGTCACCGGCCTGACCCTGCGCGCCGACAAGCCGGGCATCTACCGCGGCCAGTGCGCCGAGTACTGCGGCATCCAGCACGCGCGCATGGCGCTGCACGTGGTGGCGCATGCGCCGGCCGAATTCGAGGCCTGGCTGGCCAGCCAGGCCAGGCCCGCCGCGCAGCTGACGGGCACGCTGGCCGAGCGCGGCCGCGCCGCCTTCCTCGACCAGCGCTGCCAGACCTGCCACACGATCCGCGGCGTGACCGAGGGCACGCCGGACCACGCCAGCGCGGGCCTGGGCCCGGACCTGACCCACGTCGGCGGCCGCATGCAGATCGGCGCCGGCACCCTGCGCAACCACCGCGGCACGCTGGCCGAGTGGATCGCCGACCCGCAAGCGTCCAAGCGCGGCGTGTTCATGCCGGCCGCCGCCGGCATCGACGACGCATCGCTGCAGTCGCTGGCGGCCTGGCTGGAGGCCTTGAAATGACGGCGCGCGACACCCTGCCCAATTCCCTCCCGCGTCCCGAGGGAGAGCTGGAACGCCTGGAAACGGTCTGGCGCACCCCGACCGGCTGGCGCTTCTTCTCGTCGGTGAACAACACCAACATCGGTTTGCTGTACATCGGCACCGCGCTGCTGTTCTTCCTGCTGGCCGGCGTGCTGGGCCTGTTGATACGCACCCAGCTGGCGCTGCCGGACAACGGCTTCCTGGGTGCCGAGACCTACAACCAGGTCTTCACCATGCACGGGACGGTGATGATGTTCCTGTTCGCGATCCCGGTGGTGGAAGCGATCGCGGTCTACCTGCTGCCCAACATGCTGGGCGCGCGCGACCTGCCGTTCCCTCGCCTGTCCGCCTATGCCTACTGGGCTTATGCCTTCGGCGGCCTGGCCTTCTTCTGCACGCTGTTCGTCGGCCTGGCGCCGGACGGCGGCTGGTTCATGTACCCGCCGCTCACCGGCACCAGGTACTCGCCGGGGCTGAACGCCGACTTCTGGCTGCTCGGGATCGGCTTCATCGAGATTTCCGCGATCGCCGGCGCCATCGAACTGATCATCGGCATCCTGTTCACGCGCGCGCCGGGCATGACCCTCGGGAAGATGCCGGTGTACGCCTGGGCCATGCTGGTGGTGGCGGTGATGATCGTGTTCGCCTTCCCGGCGGTGATCGCCGGCACCGCGCTGCTGGAACTGGAACGCGCCTTCGACTGGCCCTTCTTCATCGCCGACCGCGGCGGCGACCCGCTGCTGTGGCAGCACCTGTTCTGGTTCTTCGGCCACCCCGAGGTCTACATCATTTTCCTGCCGGCAGCCGGCATGGTGTCGACCATGATCCCGACCATCGCGCAGACAAGGCTGGTCGGACGGCGCGCCGTCATTGCCGCGCTGGTCGGCGTCAGCGTGTTCAGCTTCGGGCTGTGGGCGCACCACATGTTCACCGCCGGCCTGGGCGTGCTGGAGATGAGCTTCGTGTCCGCGGCCAGCATGGCGGTGGCGGTGCCGACCGCGATCCAGGTCTTCGCCTGGATCTGCACGCTGTGGAAGGGCACCGTGCAGCGCGGCGCGCCCACGCTGTTCCTGCTCGGCTTCATGTTCATCTTCGTGCTGGGCGGCCTGACCGGCGTGATGGTGGCGGTGATC
This sequence comes from uncultured Massilia sp., assembly GCA_913777025.1. GTDB lineage: Bacteria > Pseudomonadota > Gammaproteobacteria > Burkholderiales > Burkholderiaceae_D > Telluria. The sequence continues at coordinate 9,738 of CAJYQM010000236.1, forward strand.
CCGTTCGACTGGCAGGTGCACGACACCTACTTCATCGTCGCCCACTTCCACTACGTCCTGATCGGCGGGATGGTGTTCCCGGTGTTCGCCGCCATGTATTACTGGATCCCGCTCATCAACGGGAACCGCTTGTCGGAGCGCTGGGCGAAGTGGGTGTTCTGGATGATGTTCGGCGGCTTCAATCTCGCCTTCTTCCCGATGCACATCACGGGTTTGCTGGGCATGCCGCGCCGCGTCTACACCTACCCGGGGGATCTCGGCTGGAACGGCCTGAACATGCTGTCCACCGTCGGTGCCTTCGTGTTCGCGGCCGGGGTGGCGCTGTTCGCGGTCGATGCCGCGCGCACGCTGCGCCGCGCCACGCGCCCGGTCGGCAACCCGTGGAATGCGTCAACGCTGGAGTGGCTGACCTCCGAAGACTACGGCAACCGCAGCACCCCGCGCATCGATTCGGCCAATCCGCTGTGGGACCATCCCGGCCTGGCGCAGGAAGTGGACGCGGGCCGGCACTACCTGCCGCAGACCGCCACCGGCAGGCGCGAGACCATCGCAACCAGCCCGGTCGCCGCCGCACCGCGCTATCTGCTGGTGCTGCCCGGCGACAGCTGGCTGCCAATGCTGGCCGCCTTCGGCACCGCCGCCTTTTTCCTGCTGCTGACGGTCAAGCTCTACATGCTGGCCTGGATCCTCGGCATCGTGGCGATCGGCTCGACCGTCGCCTGGATGTGGCAGTCCGACCGCCAGCCGGCCCAGGCCGCGGTCGACGCGGGCGAAGCCTGCACGTTGCCGGTGGGCGCCACCGGGCGCGCATCGCACTCATGGTGGGCCACCATCATCATGCTCGTGGTCGACGCCAGCATCTTCGCTTCCTTCGCCTTCGCCTACCTGCACATCTCGATGCGCCTGCAGGTCTGCCCGCCGCCGGGCAGTGCGCTGCCTCCAAGCGGGCAGGCATGGCTGTCGGCAGGACTGCTGGTGCTTGGCTCCGTGCTGGTCTGGCTGGCCACGCGCGCCGTCGGCCGGCGCCGCCTGCCCTGGCTGGTGCTGGCGGCGCTGGCATGCGCGCTGGCGGCCTTCGGCGTCGATTTGCACGGCCTGGACGAAGCACGCCTGGCGCCGACGGCCAGCGGCTGGGGGGCTGCGGTCGCCGCCCTGGCCGCCTACCAGGGGCTGCACATCGCGATCCTGGTGCTGCTCGCACCCTACCTGGCGCTGCGCGCCTGGCGCGGCCTGCTGGATGGACGCAGCCGCGCCACGCTCGACAACATCGCCCTGATCTGGCACTACACCACGCTGCAGGGCATCACCTGGCTGGCCACGGTGCGCGTGGTGCCGCTGCTGATGGAGGCGGCGTGAGCGCGCGCCGCAACGAGCATTTCTTTGCGCGGATGCTGCGCGGCATCCTGCCCATGCTGGTGTGGATCCTGCACTTCGCCTTCTGCTACGGGCTGGCGGCGGCGCAGTGCACGCCGGCCGGGCTGCGGCCGGGCGGTCCGGACATCCGGCTGCTGGGCATCGCGACCGCGCTGGCGCTGCTCGTGTGCGCCTGGCTGGCCTGGCGCGGGCGCGGGGTGCTGCGCCGGCACACGGATCGGGAGCGCCATCTGCTCGACTGGATCGCCTTCGTCGGCGCCGTGCTGGCGCTGGTGGCGGTGGCCTGGAATGGGGTGCCGGTGCTGCTGGTGGACGGCTGCGCCTGAGGTCAAGCTTCGCTGGTGACGGGCGGCGGCAGCGTCTCGGATGCGGCGGCCATTGGCAGACGTGCCAGCAGCCGTCCCAGGCAGCCCAGGCACAGCAGCGAGAACAGCGCGGCGCAGGCCAGCGTCAGGCGGTAGTCGTGGCCGGACAGGTCGAGCAGCGGCCCGAGGCAGGTGCCGACCAGGATGTTGGCCAGCGCCACCATGATGTCCTTGCTCGAGTTGTAGCGCACGAATTCGGCACGCGGGAACAAGTCCATCGGCATCGCCGCGGCGGCCGTGAAATAGGCGCCGGAGACGATCACGTGCGCAAGATAAAAGTAGCGGAACGAGGTGGCGCCGTGCACCAGCAGGCAGCCGCCCAGCGCGATCGCACAGTAAAGCCCCATCGTCGCGGCGGCCACCCGCACCGAGCCGATGCGGTCCGACAGCCAGCCGATGCCGAAGGCGGCCACGATCGACACCGCGTAGGCAGACGCCGTCAGCGTGCCCAGTTCCGCCTTGGACAGGCCCAGCGCCAGCGCATAGTTCTGCGAAAAAGTGTTGAAGGGGCCGAAGGTGACCGCCGCCAGCATGAAGGCGAGGAAGGCCCAGGCGTGGCGGCGCTGGGCGCAGCATTGCGCCAGCTGGCCGCGCGCCAGCCGCAGGTGACCGTGCGCCGCGGGCGGGGCCGGATCCGGCGCCGGATAGCTTCCCTCGCGCACCATTAGGCACATCAGGGGCACGGACAGCCCGAACACGAGGGCGATGGCTACCAGCAGCTCGACCAGCCAGGCGTCGGCCAGCGCCAGCAGCGACATGTTGAAGAAGATCGCCACGCCCAGCCCGACGATGCGGAAGGCGGCATAGAAGCGGCCCAGCATCCCGCGCGGCATGACGTCGTTCACCAGGCCGCTGAACAGGGCGACGGTGGTCATCGCCGCCGCCTCGAACACGGTCCAGAACAGGCAGAAGTAGCTCATGTCGAGCGTCTTGCGGCCCGGCGACCAGGTCCCCAGCAAGCCATCGGTGGCGGCGGCCAGCGTCGGCGCCGCGGCCACGCACAGCATGGCGACGGCGCCCAGCGGCGCGCTCGCCAGCAGGAAGGGACGGCGCCGGCCCCAGGGACTGCGGCAGCGGTCCGAACGCAGGCCGATGACCGGCACCAGTAACAGGCTGATCAGGGCCGGGACGGTCGACAGCAGCATGGCCACGCCGGTGTCCGAGGCGCCGACGTTGCGCAGCACGACCAGCCCGATCGGCTGGGCCCAGCGCTCGCGCACGGCGATCCCGAGTTCGCCGACCAGCAGCCAGCCCACGACGGCCAGCAGGCCCCATGCCGTGTAGCGCAGGGTGCCGGCCTGGAAGCGCGCGCTGGCGGGCGTGGGCATGGTCGCTTTAACGCTTTGGCACCGGCCCGGTCGAATCCCGCGGCACCAGCTCGGTCGGGAAGGGGATGCGCGCGGCGGCCGGCGGCCGGCCCTCGATCATGTCCACGACCTCGCGCACGGCGCGCGCGGCCAGCGCCTCGTAGGGCGGGCGCATCGAGGTCAGGCGCGGGAACACGTAGCTCGAGGTCGGGATGTCGTCGAAACCGGCCACGGACACGTCGGCCGGCACGCTCAGGCCGCGGCTGGCGATGGCGTCGATGGCGCCGAAGGCCATCTCGTCGTTGGCGGCGAAGATGGCGGTCGGCGGGTTGTCCAGCGCCAGCAGGCGTTCGGTGGCCGCGAAGCCGCCCGGCTGGTTGAAGGCGCCGTCGACGACCAGCGCCGGGTCGGGTTCGAGGCCGGCCGCCCGCAGCGCGTCCAGGTAGCCGTGCTCGCGCTCCTGGCTTTGCCCGGTGCGCGCGGAACCGGCGATGAAGGCGATGCGGCGGTGACCGAGTCCCAGCAGATGCTCGACCGCGGTGCGCGCACCGGCGCGGTTTTCCAGCACCACGGTCGGCAGCGCCAGCTGGCGCGCGTCGAAGCAGACCAGCGCGCAGCACAGCTGCTGGCGCACGGCGGCGTCGAGGAAGCCGTCGTCGGCGGTCGGCATCACCAGCAGCAGGCCGTCGCACAGCTTGCTGAGGGTGCCGCAGGTCGGCATGCGCGCCGGACTGTCGAAGCGGTCGGCGTTGAACAGCAGCAGGTCGTAGTCGAGCTTGCGCGCCTGCTCGCCGATGGCGCGCACCAGTTCATGCAGCACCACCGGACCGTAGTTGTTGAGGAAGACGCCGATCAGTTTGCTCTTGTCGCCGCGCATGCGGCGCGCCAGCATGTCCGGCGTGTAGTGCAGCTGCTCGGCGGCTGCCATGATGCGTTCGCGCGCCTCGCTGGACACGTAGCCGGTGCCGCGGATGGCGCGCGAGGCCGTGATCGGCGAGACGCCGGCGAGCCGGGCGACTTCGCTCAGTTTGCTGGCTTTGGGCATGGTCCTTCCCGATTGATCATCATGTTGAGTGTTTGGGGCTGCCAGGCGCGATCATGATCGCTATTGCGACGATTTCCATGCGTAATGTGGTTACGATACCACAGCCATTTATCGCAAAACCAAGCTTTTTTCATACAAATCAGGTGCTTAGCGCCATACACGCTTGCCGCACCAAGGTTGTTGAGTCAATACAAGTCACATGGTAACGTAACCATATGGCTGACATGCAAGTATCTTCAAGGCAGGCAGCCTGCATGATTTTCCCTACAACAAGCAGTCCAACGAGGCTCGCAGAGGAGACAACATGAGAAAGAAGATACTGGCCACGGTGCTGCCGCTGGCCCTGGCCGCCGCATACGGATCGGGCGCGATGGCCCAGGAAACCGGCGCGCCCGCCACCCCTGAATCCGCGCCGCAGGATGCCACGCCGCCCGCCGGCGACAATGCAAGCAATGGCAGTAACAATGGCAGCAACAGCAGCGGCAACTCGAACACCGTGGTCGTCACCGGCTTCCGCTCCAGTTTGCAGAAGGCGCTGAACCTGAAGCAGCAGGCGATCGGCGTGCGCGATTCGATCGTCGCCGAAGACATCGGCAAGTTCCCGGAATCGAACGTGGCGGAATCGCTGCAGCGCGTGCCGGGCGTGATCCTGAACCGCGACGACAGCTCGGCCGAGGGCCAGCGCATCTCGATCCGCGGCCTGCCGACCGAATATTCGGTCACCACGCTGAACGGCGCCCCGGTCAACACCACGTCCACCAGCACCATCGGCAGCGCGGCGCGCGGCTTCAACTACGACGTGTTCGCCTCCGAACTGTTCGGCCGCGTCGACTTCTACAAGACGCCGCTCGCCGAACTGAGCGAAGGCGGCATGGGCGGCGTGGTCGACCTGCAGACCCCGCGTCCCTTCGACAACCCGAAGCGCACCACCCGCTACGCGATCACCGGCTCGTACAACACGATGTCCGAGAAGGCCGACCCGATGGGCTTTGCCCTGTACTCGAACACCTGGGGCAAGTGGGGCTTCCTGGCCGGCGCCGCCCACTCCAAGGCGGTCAACAACCGCTCCGGCTTCGAGGCCACGGGCGGCTACAACAGTTCGCGCAACGGCAGCATGACCCCGGTAATGGGCAACTTCGCCTACACCCTCGACTACGACGACCCGCGCGCCAACCTGTCCGGCTACACGCGCAGCCAGGTCGACAATGCCTTCCTGCCGCGCATCTACCGCTTCTACGGCTCGCAGAACCGGCGCGAGCGCGACGGCCTGGTCAGCTCCCTGCAGTTCAAGGACGGTGACCTGAACATCAGCCTGGACGGCCTGTATTCCAAGCTGCAGAACAGCCGCGACGAGTTGTACTACGGTCTCCTGATCCGCAACAGCAAGACCACCAACCGCAACGCGCCTGCCGGGCAATCGGGCCACAACGGCTTCGTGCCGCTGGGCGTACACATCGACCCGTCGTCGAACCTGCTGACCGGCACCTTCGGCAACACCTCGTACAGCAGCGGCGTGACCTATGGCGAGGACGAGACCAAGTTCGGCTACCTGGCGCTGAACGGCCGCTGGGCCGCGCGCCCCGGCCTGGTGGTCACAGGCCAGCTCAGCGCCAACAACAGCGATGCGAAGAGCTATTCGGATACGATGTCCGGCCAGATCTTCGGCGTCGATTCCACCATCGACTACGGGTCCGACCACGTCTACCCGTCGATGTCCTCGCCGGTCGACTACACGAACCCGGCCAACTTCAACGGCTTCGACATCACCACCGGCTGGACCCGCGAGACGGACAAGGGGCGCCAGGCGCGCCTGGTGCTGGACTACGACTACGATTTGTTCGCCGGCTGGACCGGGCATTTGAAGGGTGGCCTGGTCTACGTCCAGACCAGCAAGGGCGTCGAGAAGCGCAACGGCACCGCCGGCATGAAGGCCAAGCTGGTCGGCATCGGCGACGCCGGCCTGCGCAGCAATATGGTGGCGGACCTGCCGATCCAGAACCTGGACATGGGCGCCGGCTGGCCGCACCGCTTCGGCACCTTTACGCGCGATTACGTGTTCTCGACTTACGATCCGCTGGCCTACAACACCGGCGCCGCGTTCACGCCGGCGCAGAGCTTCTCGGCCACCGAGAAGGTGTCGACCGGCTTCGTGCAGTCCGACTTCAAGGGCCAGGTGCTGGCGCGCGAATTGCGCATCAACGCCGGCGTGCGCTGGTCGCAGACGAAGCTCGGCATCGACAACTTCCAGAAGAACGGCAACGACTACGTGCCGAACCAGGAGAACGGCAAGTACACCAACGTGCTGCCGGCGGTCAGCGCCGCCTACGACCTGACGGACGCGCTGATCTGGCGCGCGTCCTACGGCAAGACCATCAGCCGCGCCTCGCTGTCCATCATCGCGGCCCAGACCGTGATCCCGAACATGTTCGACAACACGGCGACGTCCGGCAACCCGAACCTCAAGCCCCAGCAGTCGAAGAACATGGACACGGCGCTGGAATGGTACTTCCAGCGCGGCAGCCTGCTGTCGGCGGCCTACTTCAGGAAGGAACTGACCGACGCCACGGTGTCGACCACGACCCAGACCACCTTCGGCGCGCTCGGCCTGCCGGATACGGCGCTGGGCGCCATCTTCCAGGACGCCAACGGCCGCGTCGACCCGAACCTGCCGATGACGCTGCGCACCTACGCCAATGCCGGCAAGCAGACGCTGAAGGGCTACGAGCTGGCCTACCAGCAGGACTTCAGCTTCCTGCCCGAACCGTTCAAGGGCCTGGGCGCGCTGGCCAGCTACACCCACATCGATCCCTTCAACAGCATGAAGTGGATCACCAACGCGGGCAAGGAGATCGAGGTCAACTCGGTGCCCAAGTATGCCTATAGCTTCACCACCTATTACGAGAAGGGACCGTGGGCCACGCGCCTGTCCTACAACTACAAGGGCCGTTCGCTGCACGGGGACAATCCGAAGAACAACGGCGACGACCTGATCCGCTGGCGCGGCGCGCGCGGCTACCTGGACGGCACGATCAGCTACAAGATCAGCGAGAACCTGGAATTGCGCCTGGACGCGCTGAACCTGACCAACACCCTGAGCTACGATTACTTCGAGGATGCGAGCGGCCAGTACGGCAGCGGGAAAAGGACCAGGATGGACTACGCCAAGTACGACGGCCGCACGATCAAGATCGGCCTGCGCGGCAAGCTGTGATGCGGGGTCT
>CAJYQM010000237.1 GCA_913777025.1 uncultured Massilia sp.
ATAGCGAAGCGGTCGCGCATTTCGCGGATCGCCTCGTCGTCCAGCTTCTTGGTCTGGTGCGCGGTGTTGCGCGCTTCGCCCGATTTGCCCATGCCGAAGCCCTTGACGGTCTTGACCAGCAGGACGGTCGGCGAGCCCTTGTTTTCCTGGGCGTTCTTGAAGGCGGCGTAGATCTTGTGCGGATCGTGGCCGCCGCGGGTCAGGCGCCAGATGTCGTCGTCGGTCATGTTGGCCACCATCTTCAGCAGCTCGGGGTGCTTGCCGAAGAAGTGCTTGCGCACGTAGGCGCCGTCCTTGGCCTTGTAGTTCTGGTATTCGCCGTCGACGGTTTCCATCATCACGCGCTGGAGGATGCCATCTTTATCTTTGGCCAGCAGGGCGTCCCAGCCCGGGCCCCAGATGACCTTGACGACGTTCCAGCCGGCGCCGCGGAAGTCGGCTTCCAGTTCCTGGATGATCTTGCCGTTGCCGCGCACCGGACCGTCCAGGCGCTGCAGGTTGCAGTTGACGACCATGACCAGGTTGTCGAGCTTTTCGCGCGCGGCCATGCCGATCGCGCCCATCGATTCCGGCTCGTCCATCTCGCCGTCGCCGCAGAAGACCCAGACCTTGCGGTTCTCGGTGTCGGCGATGCCGCGGGCATTCAGGTACTTCAGGAAGCGCGCCTGGTAGATCGCCATCAGCGGGCCCAGGCCCATCGAGACGGTCGGGAACTGCCAGAAGTTCGGCATCAGTTTCGGGTGCGGGTACGAAGACAGGCCCTTGCCGTCGACTTCGCGGCGGAAGTTCAGCAGCTGCTCTTCGGAGATGCGGCCTTCCAGGAAGGCGCGCGCGTAGACGCCCGGCGAGGAGTGGCCCTGGATGTACAGCAGGTCGCCGCCATGGTTTTCGCTCGGGGCTTTCCAGAAGTGGTTGAAGCCGATGCCGAGCATGTTGGCCAGCGAGGCGAACGAGGACAGGTGGCCGCCCAGGTCGCCGTCGGCGCGGTTGGCCTTGACCACCATCGCCATCGCGTTCCAGCGCATCCACGAGCGCAGGCGCTCTTCATATTCGAGGTTGCCCGGGCAGTGCTCTTCCAGGTGCGCCGGGATGGTGTTCACGTAGGCGGTATTGCTCGAGAACGGGACATGGGCGCCGCGGCGGCGGGCCAGGTCGACCAGGCGCTCCAGCAGGTAGTGCGCACGATCGGTGCCTTCGAATTCGATGACCGCTTCGAGTGCGTCGAGCCATTCCTTGGTTTCGAGCGAATCCGGATCGTTGGCGGCTTGGGCCGTCAACTGGTCGAGTTGAGCTGACATTGCTACGTCTCCTTGAGTTGGTGCCCCACCCGACCTTGGTCGTTTCTTCGGACGTTTGGTGGCAGAAAAGACTTCCCTATTAAAGCCTGACGATTTTAACAGCGGATCAGTCGTTTTTCAAAATACGATATTCAATTTCATAATATGGGATTTCCCTATGGAACCCGCATGAATACTGGGTTCCGGCGGGTTTCCGGGATTTGCGAGCGCATCTATAAATATGACAATGAACGTCAGGGGACGGCGCGCGATACCGGGGGGCGCTTATAATTTCGTTTTTGTCCAGACAGGTCCTTGCCATGCCCGCCCAACTGATCGACGGAGTCAAACTTTCCCAACAACTGCGCGCCGACATCGCCGCCCGCGCCGCCAAGCTCACCGCCAGCGGCCGCCAGCCCGGCCTGGCCGTGATCATCGTCGGCGACGATCCGGCCAGCCACGTCTACGTGCGCAACAAGGTCAAGGCCTGCGGCGAGGTGGGCTTCCACTCGGTGCTGGAAAAGTACGAAGCGGACTTCAGCGAGCAAGCCCTGCTGGACCGCATCGCGGCCCTGAACGTCGACCCGGCGATCCACGGCATCCTGGTGCAGATGCCCCTGCCGAAGCACATCGATCCGACTAAGGTGATCGAGGCGATCGCCACCACCAAGGACGTGGACGGCTACTCGGTGCTGTCGGCCGGCGAACTGGTCGCCAACCTGCCCGGCTTCCGCCCCTGCACGCCCTACGGCTGCATGAAGCTGATCGAATCGACCGGCTTCGACTTGCGCGGCAAGCACGCGGTCGTCATCGGCCGTTCCAACACAGTCGGCAAACCAATGGCCTTGCTGCTCTTGCAAGCCAACGCCACCGTCACCATCTGCCATAGCGCGACGCCGGACCTGGGCTACCACACGCGCCAGGCCGACGTCATCGTCGCCGCGGTCGGCCGCCGCAACACCGTCACCGCCGACATGGTCAAACCGGGTGCCATCGTGATCGACGTGGGCATGAACCGCGACGACGCCGGCAAGCTGTGCGGCGACGTCGATTTCGCCGGCGTCAGCGAGGTGGCTTCGCACCTTACGCCGGTGCCGGGCGGCGTCGGCCCGATGACGATTACCATGCTGTTGATGAATACCGTCGAGTCCGCGGAGCGCGGGCTTGGCAAGACGCAAGAAAAAACCGAGCCGGATTCGGGGATGGCGCCGAAGCCCGGCATCGCATAAACGCGCATTACCGATCCTTTATGGAAGGAACACCATGAGCAACGACACCAGCAATCCCCTCCTCGACTTTTCGGGTCTGCCCCGTTTCGACCTGATCCGCCCGGAGCACGTCACGCCGGCGATCGAGCAATTGATCGCCCATGCGCGCGAGGTCGTGCAACAGCTGGAAGCCCCGGCTGACACTGTGACTTGGGACAACTTCGTGGTCCCACTGGAGGAAGCCACCGAGCAGCTGGGTCGTGCCTGGGGCGTGGTGAACCACCTGAACCACGTGATGGACAGGCCCGAGCTGCGTGCCGTCTACAACGAGAACCAGCCGAAAGTGACCGAGTTCTGGACCGAGCTGGGCCAGAATGAGGCGCTGTTCGGCAAATACAAGCAGCTGCACGCCAGCCCGGAGTTCGTGAACCTGTCGCCGGCACGCAAGCGCATCGTCGAGAACGCGCTGCGCGACTTCCGCCTGGGCGGCGCCGAGCTGCCCGACAAGCAGAAGGAGCGCTTTGCCGAGATCCAGGAGCAGCAGGCGGCCCTGTCGACGCGCTTCTCGGAAAACGTGCTGGACGCGACCAACGACTTCAAGCTGCTGGTGGAGAACGAAGCCGACCTGGCCGGCCTGCCGGACGATGCCAAGGCGGCGGCCCGTGCCGCGGCCGAGCGCGACGGCCGGGGTAGCGAAAATCCGGGCTGGCAATTCAGCCTGCACTTCCCTTCTTATTATCCGGTCCTGCAATTCGCCGACAAGCGCGAGCTGCGCGAACAGATCTACCGCGCCAACGCCACCAAGGCGTCCGAAATGGGCGTGGTGTTCTCGGAAGTGGAAAAATGGGACAACACCGGCAACATCGCCCAGCTCCTGAAGCTGCGCGACGAGGAGGCCAAGCTGCTGGATTTCCAGAGCTTCGCCCACGTCTCGCTGGAGCCGAAGATGGCCGAAAGCCCGGAACACGTGATCGAGTTCCTGGAAGACCTGGCACGCCGCGCCCGTCCGTATGCCGAAAAGGACCTGGAAGAACTGCGCGCGTTCGCCAAGGACGAGCTCGGAATCAGTGAGATGCAGGCCTGGGACGTGGCCTATGCCTCGGAAAAGCTGCGCGAAAAGCGTTATGCGTTCTCGGCCCAGGAAGTCAAGGAGTACTTCCCGGAGCACAAGGTGGTCGACGGCCTGTTCGGCGTGATCTCGCGCCTGTTCGGCGTCACGATTGCCCGCGACGAGGCGCCGGTCTGGCATCCGGACGTGCGTTTCTATCGCATCGAAAAGAACGGTCAACTCGTCGGCCAATTCTACCTGGACCTGTACGCGCGTCCGGGCAAGGGGCAAGGCGCCTGGATGGACGACGCCCGCGGCCGCAGGCTCACCACGGGTGGCATCGTGCAGACGCCGATCGCCTACCTCACCTGCAACTTCACCCCGCCGGCCGAGGTCGACGGCAAGCTGCAGCCGTCCCTCTTCACGCACGACGAAGTGACGACCCTGTTCCACGAATTCGGCCACGGCCTGCACCACATGCTGACCGAAGTCGACGAGCTGTCGGTGTCCGGCATCTCGGGCGTGGAATGGGATGCGGTCGAGCTGCCGTCCCAGTTCATGGAAAACTTCTGCTGGGAATGGGACGTGCTGCAAGGCATGACCGCCCACGTGAAGACCGGCGAACCGCTGCCGCGCGCGCTGTACGACAAGATGCTGGCCGCGAAGAACTTCCAGTCCGGCATGCAGACGCTGCGCCAGGTCGAGTTCTCGCTGATCGACATGCACCTGCACTACGACTTCGACCCGAACAGCCAGCGCAGCGTGCAGGAACTGGTCGACGAAGTGCGCAGCAAGTTCGCGGTGCTGGTGCCGCCTTCGTTCAACCGCTTCCAGCACTCGTTCGGCCACATTTTTGCGGGTGGCTATGCGGCGGGTTACTATAGCTACAAATGGGCGGAAGTGCTGTCGGCGGATGCGTACGCGGCCTTCGAAGAAGCGGTCGAGGCCGGCGGCGATACGCTGGACGAGACGGGCAAGCGCTTCCACCAGGAGATCCTGTCGGTGGGCGGTTCGCGTCCGGCGCTCGAATCGTTCAAGGCCTTCCGCGGCCGCGAACCGAAGATCGACGCGCTGCTGCGCCACAGCGGGATGCAGGCTTGATGATGTGATCGGGGGCGAGATGAAGCGGGCACACGGCAGGCACAAGGGCAACTGGCGGCTGGCTGCCGCGGTGCTTGGCGTGGCCCTCCTCGTCATCGCCGAGGCCGCTAGCGCCCAGATCTACAAATGGAAGGACGAGCACGGCGTGACGCATTACGGCGACACGCCGCCGCCGCGCGTCAAATCCGAGATGCTCAGGACAGACAAAGCGGCGCCCGCCCAGTCCCCCATCCTCCCCTACGAACTGGCACGCGCCGTCCAGGCCGCGCCTGTCGTGCTGTACACCACGGCGCGCTGCGATGCCTGCGACGAAGGCCGCAGCCTGCTGCGCACGCGCGGCATCCCGTTTTCCGAGCGCACCGTGACTACGGCGCAAGACCAGCAACAGCTGGAAAAACTCAGCGGCGGCAAGAGCGAGCTGCCGCTGCTGCTGGTCGGCAGCCGCACGATCGCCGGGTTCCAGGCGGCCGCCTGGAACGAAGCCTTGAGCTCGGCCGCCTACCCGCGCCAGAGCATGCTGCCGCCCACTTACCAGTTCGCTGCGCCCACGCCGGCCGCAGGCGGCGCCACTCCACCTGCGGCCACGCCCGTGCCGCCCACCCGTGGCCAGATGCGCCCGCCGCCGGACGATGCCGCCGGCCAGGCCGCGCAGCAGCGCTCGCAGGAAGAGCAGCGCGCCAAGCAACCACCCATTCCAGAACCATGACCCGGATCGACTTCCACACCAATATCCCCGACAAGCTCAGCTATGCATGCCGGCTCGCGCGCAAGGCCTATGCGGCGCGCGGCAAGGTCGTGCTGCTGGCCGACAGCCCGGCCCAGGCCGCGGAACTGAACGACGCCCTGTGGACCCTGTCCGGCACCGATTTCATCCCGCACGTGATGGCGGGCGACCCGCTGGCACCCGAAACGCCGGTGATCGTCACCTTTGATGAAGTCGCCGAGCTGCCGCACCGCGACATGCTGGTCAACCTGACGCGCCGCACGCCGGCCGGCTTCGACCAGTTCGCGCGCGTGTTCGAGATCATCTCGACCGACGAGGAAGACGCCGTGGCCGGACGCGCGCGCTATGTCGCCTACAAGCGCCAGCAGTATCCGCTGACCCACTTCGTGGCGGGGCAATCATGAGCCAGGCACCCGCCTTCGACGAGAGCATTCCGGTGCTGACCGAGGTGGTGGCCGAAACCGCGTCGCCCGAGGCGGCCCGGGCACCGGATCCCGCGCCGGCCGAGGCGCCGACCGGACTGGACATGGCGGCGCCGGATGCCGCCCCGGCGGCGCGCCCGGGCGCCGAACCCTTCGGCGACGATGCCTGGGAAGCGCTCGAGGAACGCCTGGTCGCGCGCGTGCTCGACCGCCTGCAGGACCGCGTCGAACTGACGCTCGAAGACCAGATCCGCACCAGCCTGGCGCCGGTGCTGGACCACGTGGTCGTGCGCCTTGCCTCAGAGCTGCGCGACGGGCTCCAGCACACCGTCGAACAAGTGGTGGCGCGCGCCGTGGCCCAGGAACTGACGCACCTGAAATCGCGCAATTCCTGAGCTTTCAGCGCCCATTCCCGCCCCGCCAGGGGGCATGGCCGCACCTGCCGGGTGCGGCTGACTCTTTCCTCATGGTTAAGCTTTTCTCGGCAGGCAAATTGCTGTAACTTTGCTTTACGCAAAGACATTGCGGCCGTCGTCAATCCCCTTGGAGAGAACCATGCAGGTCAGCACCCACATCATTCCCTTTGCCATCGCCCTCGCCTTTGGCGGCACGGCCAGCGCCCAGCAGGTCGTCAAGCTCGGCCATGTGGCGCCGATCTCCGGACCCAGCGCCCACCTCGGCAAGGACAATGAGAATGCCGCGCGCATGGCGGTCGACGAACTCAACGCCAAAGGGTTCACCGTCAATGGCCAGAAGGCGACCATCCAGCTGATCTCGGAAGACGACGGCGCCGACCCGAAACAGGGTACGGCAGTGGCGCAGAAGCTGGTCGACGCCAGGGTCAACGGCGTGGTCGGCCACCTGAATTCGGGCACCACGGTGCCGGCTTCCAAGATCTACAACGACGCCGGCATCGTGCAGATCTCGCCGGCGACCACCGCGCCGCAATACACCGCGCAGCGCTTCCCGGGCGCCTTCCGCGTGGTCGCCAGCGACGTCAAGCTGGGCAGCGTGCTGGGCAAGTACGCGCTCGATACGCTGAAGGTCAAGACCATCGCCATCATCGACGACCGCACCACCTATGGCCAGGGCGTGGCCGACCAGTTCGCGAAAGGCGTGCGGGCGCCGGGCGTGCGCGTGGTGGGACGTGAATTCACCAGCGACAAGGCGACCGACTACACCGCCATCCTGACTTCGATCAAGGCCAAGAAGCCCGACCTGATCTTCTTCGGCGGCATGGATTCGGTGGCGGGCCCGATGCTCAAGCAGATCAAGGCGCTGGGCATCGAGGCGCGCTTCATGGGCGGCGACGGCATGTGCACCGACGCGCTGGGCCGCCTGGCCGGCCCCGGCCTGGGCGAAGGCAAGGTGATCTGCGCCGAAGCGGGCGGCGTCAAGGGTGCACAGGAAAAGGTGATGGAAGACTTCCGTGCGCGCTACAAGAAGAAGTTCAACATGGACGTGCAGCTGTACGCGCCCTACGTCTACGATGCCGTGATGGTGATGGCGACGGCGATGCAGAACGCCAAGTCGGCCGATCCGGCCAAGTACTTGCCGGAGCTGAAGAAGATCAAGTACGAGGGCGTGACCGGCACCATCCAGTTCGACGACAAGGGCGACATCAAGGATGGGGCGCTGACCTTGTTCACCTACAAGGGCGGGAAGCGGACCCGGATCGACGTGGTGCGCTGATCGCCACCCTCGCGGGCCGGCGCGGGCTCAGACCATCCCGCGCTGGAACTCGATGTGCAGCCTGCCCGCCAGCGGCGACTCGAACAGGGTGTCGAGCCGCGCCCGGGCGATCGCCTGGCGGAATTCGCCATGCAGGGCCGGGTCGCCGGCATCGTGCATCGTGTCCGTCATCCAGGCGCTGAATTCCTGGTACTTCCAGACATGGGGCAGGCAGGTGTCGGAATAGGCATCCAGCATCGACCTGTCGCCGTCGACCGCGGCCCGTACCAGCGCCCTGGCCAGCACGTCGACGTCGTGCAGCGCCAGGTTCATCCCTTTCGCGCCGGTGGGCGGCACGAGGTGGGCGGCGTCGCCGGCCAGGAACAGGTTCCCGTACTGCATGGGCGCGTGCACGACCGAGCGCAGCGCAATGATGTCCTTGTCGTGGACCTGCGCAATCCCGATCGCGGCGTCGCCCATGCGCAGCCGGATCTCATCCCACAGCCGCTCGTCCGGCCAGTCCTCGATCCGGTCGCCGAGCGTGCACTGCAGGTAGTAGCGGCTCCTGTGCGGACCGCGCGGCAGTTGCGCGGCGAAGCCATGGTCGCTGACGGCCATGATGGGATGCCCCGTGACGGGCGCCTCGACCAGCGCGGCCAGCCAGGCATAGCCGAATTCGTGGGTGGTGGTGTGCAGCACGCCGTCCGGAATCGAGGCCCGGCTTACGCCGAGGTTGCCGTCGCAGCCGACGACGTGCTCGCAGTCGATCACGTGGCTGCCGCCGGCATCCGCATACGTGACCTGGGGCCTGCTGTCCTTGTCGTTGCGGAGCGCGATGTCGGCGACGCCGAAACGGACATCGCC
Source organism: uncultured Massilia sp. (assembly GCA_913777025.1). Classification (GTDB taxonomy): domain Bacteria; phylum Pseudomonadota; class Gammaproteobacteria; order Burkholderiales; family Burkholderiaceae_D; genus Telluria. The sequence continues at coordinate 8,316 of CAJYQM010000237.1, forward strand.
GGCCATGACGTCGATCAGTTCGCGCAAGAGATTGTTGACGAGCATCTGCTGGGTGCAGAAGCGGCCCTGGGTGCCGTCGTCCACCCCCATCTCGAAAATGCGGCTGTTTCCATTCACACGGTAGTCGATCGTCTGTGCCACCGGGCCGCCGAGCAGCTTGTCCGCCAGGCCCCACTGCTCGAACATGCGCACCCCGCGCGCCTCGACCACGCCGGCGCGCTGGCGCACTTCGACATAGGCGCGCTCGCGCCGTTCGAGCACGATGCAGGGCACGCCCGACTTGTGCAGGAAGGTGGCCAGCGTCAATCCCGAGACGCCGCCGCCGATGATGACCACCTTGCTGTGTTCACGACTTGAGCTCATGTGCTTTCCTTTCGCTTTCGATTGAGTTTCTGCAGCGAAAAGAATATAAGTAATCCATTACATTCGATAGTCACATTCCAGACCGGTCCCGGACGATGCCACGCAAGCTCGATATCTCCTTGAAAAAACAGCCGAAACAGCAACGCGCGATCGCCACGGTGGAGGCCATCGTCGAAGCGGCGACTTACATTTTGAAGCGGCACGGACCTGCCGGTTTCACCGCCAACAAGGTGGCGGACAAGGCGGGCGTGAACATCGCCTCGTACTACCAGTACTTCCCGAACAAGGAAGCGCTGCTGTTTCACATCGCGCAGCTGACCTGGGACAGGCAGTTCGCGCGGCTGGCGCCGATCCTGGAGCGGACGGATGCCGGGCATGCCGGCAAGTTGCGGGACTTCATCCGCGAATTCTTCCTGGTCGAGGCGGCCGAAGCCGACCTGCGGCAAGCCTTGCGGCTCGCCGCCGTCGAACTCAGGGACACGAAGGAATTCGAGGCACTGATGGCCAGGGGCGCGGCGCTGACCCGGCCCTTCATCCGGGACGCGATCCGGGCCCAGGCGCCGGCCGACCTGGACTTCCAGGTCGATTTCATCCTGCTGATGATGACCAGCTTTGCCGAAAGGACGACCGATGCCGGCAGCGCCGGCGCCGCCCTGCTGCGCCAGGCGGACCTGCTGACGGACATGCTGGTCGCCCATTTCGGGATCGCCTGAGCGGCCCGCCAAAGAAAAAGCGCGCCTCGCAATCGCGGCGGCGCGCTTTCGGTGTGCATCAGGCAAGCCGCGCAGGGGCAGCGGGCTTCATTTCTGCGACAGCACCCATTTCACCAGCGTGCGGGCTTCGGCCTCGCTCACCTGGGGGTTGGCCGGCATCGGCACCGGACCCCAGACGCCCGCGCCGCCCTTCATGACCTTCTGGACCAGCTTGTCCTCGGCGCCCTTCTGGCCGGCATATTTGGCGGCGACGTCCTTGTATGCAGGACCAACCAGCTTGTTGCCGACAGCGTGGCAGGCCATGCAATTCTTGGCCTTGGCCAGGTCCGCCTGCGCGAAGGCGCTGGTCGAAGCCAGGGCGGAGACCGCCATCAACAACATCAGGGACCGTTTCATTTCAGTTCTCTCCATTGGCAAGCTTTGCAGCTCAGATACGAAATTCTAGCGTGTTTCCGACACGACGGTAAAAGCGACACATTCCGTAACGGCTGAAACACATTTTCGTTGACGGACAGGCAGGTTTTCATTGCTCTGTGGCACTAGTATTGTAAGATGAAACCAGAAAGGAATTGCCATGCCCCTGATCGTCCTGATCGCCGTACTTGTCGTACTGCGCTTTTTTGAAGTGTGGAAGTTTGCCGAGCTGTCCTGGTGGTGGATCGTCGCGCTGATGGTGGCGGGCTTCATCTGGTTCGAGTACATCGAAAAGATGCTGGGGCTGGACAAGAAGAAGGCGCATGCGCTCGATGAAAAGCGCAAGCAGGAGCGGGTGAAGCAGAGTTTCGGCAAGAAGAGGTAGGGCCGAACCGGGGTCAGAGCCCGATTCTGGGAAATTGCCAAAAAACGGGCTCTGACCCCGGTTTGTTTTTTATCAATCCGTCACTGCGCCCTTGCTCGCCGGCCCGGCCAGCGCCGCGAACTTGGCCAGCACCCCGCGTGTATAACGCGGACTCGGGCGCACCCAGCCCGCGCGCCGGCGCGCGATCTCATCGATCGGCACGTCCAGCTGGATCAGCAGCCGGTGCGCATCGATCGTGATCGAATCGCCCGCCTCCACCAGCGCGATCAGCCCGCCCTCGAACGCCTCCGGCGCCACGTGACCGACCACCATGCCCCAGGTGCCGCCGGAAAAACGCCCGTCCGTAATCAAGCCGACCGATTCGCCCAGGCCCTTGCCGATCAAGGCCGCCGTCGGCGCCAGCATCTCCGGCATGCCGGGGCCGCCGCGCGGGCCGAGGTAGCGCAGCACCAGCACGTCGCCCGGGTTGATCTTGTTGGCCAGGATGCTCTCCATGGCGCTGTATTCGTCGTCGAACACGCGCGCCGGCCCGGTGATCACCGGGTTCTTGAGGCCCGTGATCTTGGCCACGCAGCCTTCCGGCGACAAATTCCCTTTCAGGATCGCCAGGTGTCCCTCCCTGTACAGCGCACGGTCCAGCGGCCGGATCACGTCCTGGTCCTCGGGCGGGGTCGACGACACATCGGCCAGTTCCTCGGCCAGCGTGCGTCCGGTGATGGTGATGCAATCGCCGTGCAGCAGGCCCGCGTCCAGCAGCAGTTTCATCACCTGCGGGATGCCGCCGGCGCGGTGCAGGTCGGTCGCCACGTACCGGCCCGACGGCTTTAAATTACAGATCACCGGCACCTTGCGCCGCACGCGCTCGAAATCGTCGATGCTCCACTCCACCTCGGCCGCGTGGGCAATGGCGAGGTAGTGCAACACCGCATTGGTCGAGCCGCCCGTCGCCATGATCACGGCCACCGCGTTCTCGATGGATGCGCGCGTGATGATGTCGCGCGGCTTGAGGTCGCGCTTGACCGCCTCCACCAGCACGCGCGCCGACTCGGCGCTCGACGCCACTTTTTCGTCGTCGGGATTGGCCATCGTCGACGAATACAGCAGCGACATGCCGAGCGCTTCGAACGAGGACGACATCGTGTTGGCCGTGTACATGCCGCCGCAGGAACCGGACGAGGGGCAGGCGTTCCTTTCGATGCCCTCGAAGTCCTCCTCGCTCATGCGCCCCGCCGTGAACTCGCCCACCGCCTCGAAGGCGGACACGATGGTCAGGTCCTTTCCGCGCCAAGACCCGGGCCGGATCGTGCCGCCATACACGTAGATGCCCGGCACGTTGGTGCGCGCCAGCGCGATCATCCCGCCCGGCATGTTCTTGTCGCAGCCGCCGATCACGACCACCCCATCCATCCACTGGCCGTTGACGCAGGTCTCGATGCAATCGGCGATCACTTCGCGCGAGATCAGCGAGAACTTCATGCCCTCGGTGCCCATCGACATGCCGTCGGAGATGGTCGGCGTGCCGAACACCTGCGGATTGGCGCCGGCCTCGCGGATGGTCGCCACGGCGACATCGGCCAGTTTCTGCAGGCCGGCGTTGCAGGGCGTGATGGTCGAGTGGGCATTGGCGACGCCGATCATCGGCTTGTCGAAGTCTTCCTTGCGGTAGCCCATCGCGTAGTACATCGAGCGGTTCGGGCTGCGGGCGACGCCTTCGGTCACGTGGCGGGAACGTCGGTTGTAGCGCGTGTCGACCATGATCGGCTCCTCGATGCGAGGCTTGCAGCATGCGCTTGACTGGCAGCCGCGTCAAATGGGCGCAGCCGTGCCTGTGATATGCTTCGCGAATCACAGAGGCAAGAAACCATATAAATACATATGAACCTGGAATTGCGCCAGCTGCGCTATTTCGTCACCGTCGCCGAGGAGCTGCATTTCGGCCGCGCCGCCGCGCGCCTGCACATGACGCAACCGCCGCTGTCGCAGGCGATCGCCGCGCTGGAAGAGCTGCTGGGCGCGCCGCTGTTCCTGCGCAACCGCCGCACCGTCGAACTGACGCCGGCCGGCGGCGCCCTGCTGCCCGAGGCGCGGCGCATGCTGCAGGAAGCCGAGCTCCTCCCCGGCCTGGTGCGGCGCGCCGCCGCCGGCGAAGTCGGCCGCCTTTCCCTGGCCTTCATCACCTCGGCCGACTACAGCGTGCTGCCGCCCTTCCTGCGCCGCTACAGCGAACGCTATCCGGACGTGCACCTGAGCCTGCGCGAAGCGACTTCCGACCTGCAGGTCGAGGAACTGCTGCGCGGGCGCATCGACGCCGGTCTCCTGATCCCGCCGCTGCCCGACAAGGCCCTGGCCGAGCTCGACTACATGAAGGTGCTGGACGAGCCGCTGATCCTGTGCGCGCCCACCGGCGTCAAGCTGCCACCCGGCGACACGCAGGTACGCCTGCAGGACCTGCCCCACCTGCCCCTGATCATCTTCCCGCGCGAGGTCTCGCCCGCCCTGCACGATGCCATCCTGTCGTGCTTCCGCACGGCCGGCATCACGCCCGCCATCGGCCAGCAGGCGATCCAGATGCAGACCATCGTCAGCCTGGTGTCCGCGGGCATGGGCTTGGCACTTGTGCCACAATCGGTCTCCAACCTGATGCGCCCCGGCGTAGAATACCGTGCTCTTGCCGATCAGACACCACGCATCGAGACCGGCATCGCCTGGCGCCGCGACAATACCTCGCCGGTGCTGGCCGGCTTTCTGGAATTATTGAGTTTGAGGACTATTTGATATGCTCGTTCACCCGCAACCGAACCCGATCGCCTTCAGCATCGGCCCCGTGGACATCCACTGGTACGGGCTCATGTACGTCGTTGCCTTTGCCCTGTTCGTGATCCTGGGCCGGGTACGCATCAGGACGCAGGCCCACGTCGCCGCGCAAGGCTGGAAGAACGAGGACCTGGACGACATGCTGTTCTACGGCATGCTGGGCGTGGTGCTCGGCGGCCGCCTGGGCGAAGTGCTGTTCTACCGTCCCGACTACTTCTTCGCGCACCCGGCCGAGATCTTCATGACCTGGCACGGGGGCATGTCCTACCACGGCGGCTTCATCGGCGTCCTGATCGCGATGGCGTTGTGGGCGAAAAAGCGCGGACGCAACCTGCTCGACGTCTACGACTTCATCGCACCGATGGTCCCGCTCGGCTATGCCTGCGGACGCCTCGGCAACTTCATCAACGCCGAACTGCCGGGCCGCGCGGCCGATGCCTCGCTGCCCTGGGCCATGCAGTGGCCGGGCGTGCCGGGCCTGGTGCACCCGTCGCCGCTGTACCAGATGCTGGTCGACGGCGTGCTGTGTTTTATCATCGTCTGGCTGTTCGCGCGCAAGCCGCGGCCGCGCCTGGCGGTGGGCGCCCTGTACACCCTGCTGTATGGCTGCGCGCGTTTCTTCACGGAGTGGTTCCGTGTGCCGGACTGGGAGACCCACGTGTTCGGCCTGCCGATCACCTCGGGCCAGGTGCTGTCGCTGCCGATGATCATCGCCGGCCTGGTCATGCTGGGCTGGGCTTACTCGGATGGGAACAAGCGTACCGTGCATGCATGAAGCTGGGTTAGGTCGCGCACGCAATCAATAAAGGGAAGCGGTCTGCTTCCCTTTTTCGTTAGTTGGAGCACCGTTCTGGGCCAGTCAGGGGCTTATCTTTTTGTAATGGCAAAAGAGATATCCCAGAAAAAGATCTACGCGATGCATCGCATGGCGATCGCGCTGCGCAGGGCGGCGGCCGCAAGGCCCTTCGGCCCGGAGACCGATCGCGCGCTGCGCTGGGGCGCCGCCTGGGGGATGGCGGCGGGCATCCGCGTGCCTGGCTGCCACCTGCACCTGCGGCGCGACACGCTGACCGGCGTCAGCCCTTGATGCCGCCGACGCCGTGTCCTGACTCAGCCGTTTTCGCGCTCAAGGCGCGCGAGTTCGCATCGGTGCGGAACAGGATGGGTTGCGTGGCGCCGCCGCGCGCGGCAAAGGCGATCACCCGCTCGACCTCCTGCCGCCGCGGCGACTTGGCGCAGACCGGATCGGTCGCGGCGGCGTCGCCCGCCAGCATGAAGGCCTGGCAGCGGCAGCCACCCAGGTCACGCCCCTTTTCGTCGCAACTGCGGCAAGGTTCCTGCATCCAGTCGTCACCGCGGTAGGCGTTGAAGGCGCGGCTGTCACGCCAGATGTCAGCCAGCGGCAGGTCGCGCACGTTCGGCAGGTCAAGCCCCGGCAGGCCGCGCGCGTTATGGCAGGGCAGCGCCACGCCGTCCGGCGCCACCCCGAGGAAGACCTGGCCCCAGCCACTCATGCAGGCCTTGGGCCGGTTTTCGAAATAGTCGGGCACCACGAACAAGAGCTTGCAGCGCTCGCCGATGCGTTCCCGGTATTCTGCGACGACGCGCTCGGCTTCGCGCACCTGCTCCAGCGTCGGCATCAGCTGGTCGCGGTTCTTCATGGCCCAGCCATAGTACTGGGTATTCGCCAGCTCCAGGTACTCGGCGCCCAGTTCCAGCGCCATCTCGATGATCTTGCCGACGTGCGGCAGGTTGTAGCGATGCAGCACGCAGTTCATCACCATCGGGTAGTCGTACTGCTTGATCAGCTTCGCGACCTTCAGCTTGAGTTCGAAGGTCTTGGTACTGCTCAGGAAATCGTTGAGCTCACGCGTCGAATCCTGGAACGACAGCTGGATGTGATCGAGGCCGGCCTGCTTGAGCGCGGCGATGCGCGTTTCGGTCAGGCCGACGCCGGACGTGATCAGGTTGCTGTAGAAGCCAAGCCGGCGCGCCTCGGCCACCAGTTCCTCGAGGTCGTCGCGCATCAAGGGCTCGCCGCCCGAAAAACCCAGTTGCACGGCACCCAGCGCGCGCGCCTGGCGCAGGACGTCGACCCACTCGCCCGTCGTGAGTTCCTTGCGCACGGCGTCGTAGTTGAGCGGGTTGTAGCAGAACGCGCAGTGCAAGGGACAACGGTAGGTCAGTTCGGCCAGCAGCCAGTACGGCGGCGGCGGCGATGCCGGGGCGGGCTGCATCACACGATCCATTGCTGCTGGCTGGCGTGGGCCAGGAAATGCTCGATGTCGCCGCGCAGGCCCGTGGCCTGGAACTTCGTTTCCAGCGTGGCCACGATCTCGTCGACGCTGCGCGCGCCGTCGCAGCAGGCCAGGATCTCGCCGGCGCTGGCGTTGAGCTTGACCATGCCTTCCGGGTACAGCAGGACGTGGCTGTCCTGGGCCGGTTCCCATTGCAGGCGGAAGCGGCGGTTGATGGACGGGGTGGCGGGGATGGCCGGGGTAGCGGGAGTGGGTATGGTACTCATTCGGGATAGGCCTTTTCGATGGCATCCAGCATGGCCCACAGGATGTCCAGCTTGAACTTCAATATGTCGAGTGCGCGCTGCTGCTGTTCACGCGTCTTGAAGTAATCCAGCGTGACCGCCAGGCCGTGCTCCACGTCGCGCTGGGCCAGCGGGATGCGGGTACGGAAATAGGTCAGTCCCGCCGCCTCGACCCACGGGTAATGCTCGGGCCAGCCGGCCAGCCTGTCCTTGTGGATCTGGGGCGCGAACATCTCGGTGAGCGACGAACACACCGCTTCCTGCCAGGGCGAGCGGCGCGCGAAGTCGACGTAGGCGTCGCAGGCGAAGCGCACCGCGGGCACCACGTGCTGCAGCGACCACAGCGCCTCGCGCGGGATGCCGGCGGCCTCCCCCAGCTGGGTCCAGGCTTCCATGCCGCCCTGGGCGTCGCCCTGGTAGTCGCCGTAGCCGTCATGGTCGAGGATGCGCGCGATCCACAGCCGGCGCGTGGCCCGGTCGTCGCAGTTCGACAGGATCGCCGCATCCTTCTTGGGGATGATGAACTGGTAGTAGAAGCGGTTGGCGATCCAGCCGCGGATCTGCGCCGGCGAGCACAGGCCCGCGTTCATGCGCAGGTTGAAGGGATGGTGGATGTGGTAAGCCTTGCCCATCGCGCGCAGCTGCGCTTCGAACTCGGCGCGCGACCACGGTTGCCCCGCATCGCCAGGGGTCATGTCGTTCATAAGTCGATTTCCATGCCGTCGAC
>CAJYQM010000238.1 GCA_913777025.1 uncultured Massilia sp.
TGGACGATCACGGCGGCCGTGTCCGGCGGGGGACGCCAGCGCGACAATACCCGGGCCAGCGCCACCGGGCCGCCGGTCGAGGCGCCGATCGCGACCAGGTGGTTGACGCCGCTGTCGGCCGCGGCGGAGACCGGCCCCGGAACCGTGCCCCGGCCCGTCTTCCCGACCAGCTTGCAGATGGTGCGGATCTTGGCCAGCAGCTCGGCTTCCCCACCTTTGCCCAGCAGTACCGGCGTGGCGGTGACGTCGAGGGCGCCGGCGCCGAGCGCGCGGAACACCTGGTTGACGTTGTCCTGGGGCGCCGCCGTCACCACCAGGATCGGGCAGGGGGCCAGCAGCATGATACGGCGCGTGGCTTCGACGCCGTCCAGCAAGGGCAGGGCCAGGTCCATCAGCACCAGGTCGGGCGGCAGGTCGACGCACAGGCGCACGGCATGGACGCCGTCGCGGGCGACCCAGGCGACGCGGTGCTCGCTCGAGCCGGTCACCGCGCGCCGCAGCGCCTCGGCCGCGGTCGGGCTGTCGTTGACGATACCTATTTTCATTGCGGCTCGCCTCCACCGGGTTGCGCCGGCCCGACCAGGTCGTGCACGGCTTCGAGCAGGGTGGCGTCGTGGAAGCCGCCCTTGGCCAGATAATAATCGGCCCCGGCCTCCATGCCGCGCGCACGGTCTTCCGGACGGTCCTTGTACGACACGATCATCACCGGCAGGCGGTGCAGGCGCGGATCCTGGCGGATGCGTTCGAGCAGGCCGATACCGTCCAGGCGCGGCATGTCGATGTCGGTGATGACCATGTCGTAGTCGGTGCCGCGCAGGGTGTTCCAGCCGTCGATGCCGTCCAGTGCCACGTCGACGCGGTAGCCGCGCGCGGCCAGGAGTTTGCGCTGCATCTCGCGCACCGTCATCGAGTCGTCGACCACCAGGATCCGGCGTGCCGGTCCGGACGCGGCCGCGGCATCGCGGCGGCCCGCGTTCAGCGTCGCGCCCTGGTCGAGCAGGCGCGCGATCGACAGCAGCAGGTCCGGCACGTCCAGCACCAGCGCCGGCGTGCCGTCGTCGAGCAGGGCGCCGGCGGCGACGTCGCGCAGCTTGCCGAACACGGGTTCGAGCGGCTGGACGCTGAGGCTCTGCTCGCCGCGCACGCGGTCCACGACCAGGCCGTAGCGCTCGCGCGCGGCGCCGATGACGACCACGGCGTCGCCCGCCGCCGCCGTGCCGAGGTCCAGCACCTGGCTGGCCGCGACCAGGCCGAGGTGGCCGCCATCCAGCGCCAGGTATTCGCGTCCGGACAGGGTGCGGATGTCCTCGCGCGCCAGGCGCAGCACGCGTTCGACGCGCGCGATCGGCAGCGCATAGGCTTCGCCGGCGATGTCGACCACCAGCGCGCGCACGATCGACTGGGTCAGCGGCAGCGTGATCACGGTGGTGAAGCCGGCGCCGGGCCGCGATTCGGCGCGCACGCTGCCGCCCAGGCGCTGGGCCGCCTCGTACACCACGTCCATGCCGACGCCGCGGCCGGACATTTCGTTGGCGCTCTCCTTCAGCGAGAAACCGGGCAGGAACAGGAATTCCATCAGTTCCTCCTGGTTCAGCCCATGGGCCAGCGCGGCCGGCGCCAGCTGGCGCGCCACGGCCGCGCGGCGGATGCGTTCCGGGTCGACGCCGCGGCCGTCGTCGCTGACCTCGATCGCCAGCATGCCGCCGCGGTGGCGCGCCGCCAGCACGATGCCGCCTGCCGCCGGCTTGCCCGCGGCCAGCCTGTCCGCGGGCGCTTCCAGGCCATGGTCGACGGCATTGCGCAGCAGCTGGTTCAGCGGCCCTTCGATGCGCGCCAGCACGGCGCGGTCGACCAGCGTGTCGGCACCTTCGATGACCATGCGCGCATCCTTGCCCAGGCCGCGCGCCAGGTCGCGCACCATGCGCGGCAGGCCGTGCACGCCTTCGGCGAAGCGGCACATGCGCAGCGCGCGCGCCTCGTCGACCAGGCGCGCGCCGACGCTGGCGGCCTGGCGCTCGTAGTTCTCGGCATCGACGATGATGCGGTGCAGGTCGTCGCGCAGCGGCCGCGCGCGCTGTTCCAGCAGCTCGACCAGCTCCACCAGGCGCGCGTCGCCATGCATGGCGATGGCTTCCTGCAGCCGCGTCACCGCGTCCCAGGCGCCGCGCTGCTGGCGCTTGTAGCGCTGCAGTGCATCGAGCCAGGGGCGCAGCTGGCCGGCGTGCAGGCGCGCCTGGCCCGCCAGGGTGAGCAGGTCCTCGCCGGCGCCGGACAGGGCGGGGGCACTGGCGGGCGCCGGCTCCGCCGCTGCCTGCGGCTGGGCGGCTGGCGCCGGCTCGGGGGGAAGCACGGGTGAGGGCGCAGATGCCGGCACAGGTGAAGACACCGCCGCCGGCGCGGCTTCCCCGCGCTGCACGGCCGCCAGCGCATCCAGCATGGCCTCCAGCGTGCCGGCGCTCGCCGCGGCCTCGCCCTCGGGCGCATCGGCCAGCGCCAGCATCAGGTCGACCGCGGCCAGCAGCCGGTCGGCACCCGAGGCGTCGAGCGCCAGCCGGCCGTGCTGGGCGGCGACGAACACGTCTTCCATGGCATGCGCCAGGCGCACCACGGCCTCCATCCCGACGATGGCGGCCGCACCCTTGACCGAGTGGGCGGCGCGCATCAGCGATTCGAGCAGGGCCGCGTCGACCTCGCCGCGCTCGAGCCGCAGCAGGCCGTCGGTCAGCACGCGTGCCTGGTCGCGCGCTTCCATGCGGAACAGGTCCAGCATCGAAAAGCCGCTCATGTCGCCGATGCTCATCGCAGCAGCCCTCCCAGTTGCGCCATGAGCAGCGCGCCGTCGAGCAGGCCGGCCTGCGGCTCGCCGTCGCCGACGATGCCGGCCACCAGTGGCGGCGGC
>CAJYQM010000239.1 GCA_913777025.1 uncultured Massilia sp.
GTCGGTCGTCCGGTCGCCACCTGGCAGGACTTCGACGCCTGCGCGGCCCTCGGCCTGGATTCGATCGTCGGCAAGCTGCACCTCACGCCGCGTCCGGGCAACCCGGTCAAAGGCATGAATCCGGCCCAGGCCATCATCCTGCAACTGATGCAGATGGTGCAGAACAACGAGGACGTGCCCCGCATCGAGGCCGTGCTCAAGCGCGACCCGGCGCTCATCTACAAGCTGCTGCGCTTCATCAATTCGGCCGGCTTCGGCGCCGGCCGCCAGATCGAATCGCTTCGCCAAGCCATCGCCATGCTCGGCTACGCGCCGCTGTACCGCTGGCTGGTCCTGCTGCTGGCCACGGCCAGCACCAGCGGCTATTCGCCGGTGCTGATGGAAACGGCGGTGGTGCGCGCCCGCCTGTGCGAAGTGCTGGGTCAGAAGCACCTGCCGCGCGCCGAGGGCGAATACCTGTTCGTCGCCGGCATGTTCTCGCTGCTGGACCGCCTGCTGGGCCTGCCGATGCAGGAAGTGCTGGAGACCATCCAATTGCCGGAGCAGGTGGTGCGCGCCTTGCTGACGCGCGACGGGGCCTACGGGCCTTACCTGGCGCTGGCCGAGGCGTGCGAGTTGAATTCGAACCTGGTGGCGTCCCTGTCGGCGTCGCTGGACATCTCGCCGACCGACGTGAACAAGGCGCATTTGTCGGCGCTGTCGTGGGCGCAGAATCTGACGGCGTAAGCGCCGGGGCAGGCGGGGGAAAAGAAAACGGGCCATCAGGCCCGTTTCTCATTTGAGTAATCCTATTTGCGCTTTTGAGCGGTACTCACCGCCCGATCCAGGCTCTGCCGCATCTGCATCGAAATATTCGAGATCCTGCAGCCCACCTGCACCTGCTGCCCGAGCAGGAAGGTGCGGAAAGGCCTGAGCAGGCGCACTTCGAGGTCGGCGGTCACGGCCAGCGAAGGGCCGAGTTCCAGGTGCACGCCTTCCAGCTTCTTGCCGACATACAGTTCATATGCCTGGTCCGGCGTCGCGCGCAGGCCCACGCCGCCGCGCGAGAAGTCGTACAGCGGCATGTCGAAGGTTTTTCCCAGCATCGCGAAGCGCGCGCTGAAGTTGACGCCGACCGGGGTGTCCAGGCGCTGTTCGGCGCGGCGGTTCAGCACCAGGCAGGCTGCCGGCAGCGGCAGCTCGACCAGGTTGCCGGCGCCGGGCACGATGGTCCAGTTGGCGTCCAGTTCGAACTGGATCTTGGCGTTGCCGCCGAGCGAAGCGACGAAGCAGGCACGGCCTTCCGGAAGCACCTGGTCTTCGGCCAGGTCGAGCCGGAACGAACGCCGTTCGGCGTCGATCGTATCGATGCGCGCCATGACCAGGTCCAGGCCCCGCGGGTAGACGGTGACCGGCTCGCCGGTCTGCGACAGCATCGACAGGGCGTCGCCGATGTCGAAGGCATCGCGCATCTCGTGCGCGACCGTGTTCAGCGTGATCCGGTCGACCGCATCCGACAGCTTGGGCGGACCCTTGCGCATGAGCTTGAAAGCGAGATCGGTCAAGGTGACTCCTTTTTACGGGGTTTGGGTAAAAAGTCCGAAACCCCGAGTCTAGCAAGGAAAATTAATAATTTCTACAAGTAAATTACTCAAGAGAAATTATTAAATCTCCAGATTGTCGATCAGGCGGGTATTGCCCAGCTTGGCCGCGGTCAAGACCACCAGCGGCGCATTCTCGGCCGAATGCGGGATGTAGTCGGCGGCGTCAGGCGCCTGCAGGTTCATGCGCTTGCGGATCGACACGTAGTCCGGTTTCCAGCCTCGCGCGGCCAGGCGCGCCATCGCCTCGCGTTCCAGCGCGGCCAGGTCGGGATGGCCGGCGCGGGTCTGCTCGGCGACCCAGTTCAGGGTCTGGAACAGGAACGGGGCTTCCGCACGCTCCTCGCTCGACAGGTAGCCGTTGCGCGAGGACAGCGCCAGACCATCTTCCGCGCGGAAGGTTTCGGCGCCGATGATCTCGGTCGGCAGGGCGAACTGGCGTGCCATGTTACGGATGATCATCAGCTGCTGGTAATCCTTCTTGCCGAACACGGCCACGCGCGGCTGCACGCAGGAGAATAGCTTGGTCACCACGGTGCACACGCCGTTGAAGAAGCCGGGACGGAATTCGCCTTCAAGGATGGTGCCCAAGTTGTCCGGCGGCTGCACGCGGTATTCCTGTGGCTCCGGATACAGGTCTTTCTCGGTGGGCGCGAACAGCACGTAGACACCTTCCTTCTCCAGCTTCTCGACGTCGGCCTGGAAGGTGCGCGGGTATTTGTCGAAGTCTTCGTTGGGGCCGAACTGCAGGCGGTTGACGAAGATCGATGCGACCACCGGGTCGCCATGCCTGCGCGCCAGGCGCATCAGCGACAGGTGACCTTCGTGCAGGTTGCCCATGGTGGGGACGAAGGCGGTGCGCAGTTGGCCGCGCAGCTGGTCGCGCAATTCGTCGATGGTGGAGATGATTTTCATGATGTGCTTCTTGTGTTGTGCGTGCGGATTCAGGCCGGGGAATAGGCCAGCCGCACATAGATCGGCGCGAAAGCTTCGGCCTGGGTAATTTCAATCAGCGTTTCCTTGGCCAGCTCGAGCATGGCCACGAAGTGGACCACCACCACCGGCACGCTGGCATGACCGTCGAACAATTCTGCGAACTCGACGAAGCGCCGCGACTGCAGTGTACGCAGGATCGCCGTCATGTGCTCGCGCACGGACAGTTCCTCGCGCCCGATGCGGTGGTGCTGGGTCAGCTTGGCACGGCGCAGCACATCCATCCAGGCGCGCTGCAGGTCGTGCGCATCGACGTGCGGCCAGATCGGCGCGAGACCCTGCTCGATCGGCAATGCCGGGCGCAGGAAGTCGCGGTCCAGCTGGGGCAGGGCGCCGAGTTGCTGGGCCGCCAGCTTGATCTGCTCGTAGTCCAGCAAGCGCCGCACCAGTTCCGCGCGCGGGTCGCCGACGTCTTCGATGAGCTCGTCCTGGCGCTTGGGCAGCAGCATGCGCGACTTGATCTCGATGAGCATCGCCGCCATCAACAGGTATTCGGCGGCCAGCTCCAGGTTGCTCTTCCGGATCTGCTCGACATACTCCAGGTACTGCAGGGTCACCTGCGCCATCGGGATGTCGAGGATGTTGAAGTTCTGCTTGCGGATCAGGTAGAGCAGCAGGTCGAGCGGACCCTCGAAGGCGTCCAGGAACACCTCGAGCGCGTCGGGCGGGATGTACAGGTCGTTCGGCAGGCGCAGCAGCGGCTCGCCGTACAGGCGTGCGATGGCGGCCTCGGCGGCGTCCGCCGCGGCATTCAATTCCGCATCGGGATCCGGCTGGGCCGGGGTGCCGTCACCCGGAATATCCGGAGGGGCGGCTCCGCCGGCCGCCGGAGCGCCGGCCGCCCGCTCGGGCACCATCGTCGTCAGCCTGTCGCCTCAGGAACCGGACTTCAGACCTTGGTCTGGTACGGGTAGGCCTGCTGGCGCAGGCGCGATTCGTCGATGCGGCGCTGCTCGTCCAGCGAGAGCGGGCTGCGGTCCCACAGCAGGGCGCGGCCGGCTGCCTGGCGCTCGTCCATGCCAGGGTTCTTTTCCTTCAGTTCCTTGATGAACTTGGTGTGATCGGATTCGTAGTTGGCGTGTTTCTTGAAGAGGCTCATGGTTCTCGTGAGAGTGGATACGTACAAACGATGCCCGGCGCACTCGAGCTGCTCCGGGCCAACATGCAATGATACTTCTTACTTGTGCAGTTCGATGAGCTGGCGCGCGATGATGTCGTGGTTGAGCCACAGCACCGGCGCGATCTTCTCTGCCGCGCCATGGAACATCAGCGGGCCGGTGCCTTCCAGCACCAGTGCCGACAGGTGGTCCGTGATCAGCGCTTTCCTGTCCGTGTGCAGCGAGGCGATCTCATCCGAAGTGCCGATCATCAGGTCGGCCAGCTCGGGCGTGTTGTCCATCGGCCAGGCTTCATAGTTGCGGAAACCGGCGCTGGTGTCGGTCTGCAGGTAGGATTCCAGCTTGTCCAGGATCGATTGCAGCGACACGCCTTCGCCCAGCAGCGACTGGCAGATGTCCCACTGCTGCTGCACCCACGCATTGGCACCTTCTGCGCCGGCTTCTTTCTTGAGCGCGATCAGGAGCGGGAACAGCGACAGTTCCACGCCGACGAAGATGTCGGACGAATTGGTGCGGATTTCCGGGCAGTTGAACACGGTCGCGGCGATGCCCTGTTTCCAGGCGGCTTCGGCGATCGATTCCAGGCGCATCTTGGCGTAGCCCTGCGTGTAGTTGGTGTAGGTCTGCCACTTGTACTCGCCACCGATCAGGACTTCGGTGCCGTGGTAGCCGTAGGCGGTGTAGCGCACCTGGCCGCCCTGGGCGGTGACGCGTTCGCGGATGCTGCTCGATGCGTCGATCAGGTACTTCAGCGTGTTGGCCGAGACTTCGTCGAAGTTCATCAGGATCAGCTTGCCCAGGTCGCTGTCGAGCAGGGCGCGCGAGGACATGAAGCGATCGCCGCGGCCCTTGTAGATGCGGTTGGCGATGGCCAGGAAGGCCTTGATTTTCGGGATGCCGCCGGCCATCGTGTGGGCGAAGAACACGTTCGCGCCCTCCGGGATCAGCTTGTCGATCTCGCCCATGACCTGGCTGGCCGACTCGGTAAAGCGGCGCACGCCGGTCGCGCGGCAGCGCTCGATCTTTTCCCAGTCCAGCTTGTCTTCCTGCCAGCTCTTGAGGGTAATGCCGGAGAGCATTTCGGTCGGATTCTGCTCGCCTTCCGGCGCATCCATGTCGAAACCGGCCATCAGCGGCACGTTGACGATGTGGCCGCCGAGCTTGGCTTCGGCTTCCGCATGCTCTTCCGCCGTCAGCGCGCGCAGCGTGCCGTTCTCGTCGCGGCGGCCGACGGTGATGCCGAGGATGGTCATGCCGGCCGCACGCGCCTGGTCGATCAGGCCGTTCGCGTAGCCACGGCCGAACAGTTCGCCGAACAGGACGAAGACGTCACCTTGGCGGAACAGGTTCGCGTTAGGGATGTGTCTCAGGGCTTTATATTCGGTCATATTATTCGCTACCACTCAAAAGTAAGAAGGTCTGGGGCTCGGCAGAATCGTATTCCGACTGTGCCGGCCGCCTATTGTTAATGTTTGTGTTGCAATTGAAGCAGGGCATTATACTGCCACTGCTTCACAAAAAATCAGCGGATCCGCATGCCCGGCTGCGCGCCCGACACCGGCTCCAGCAGGTACAAGCCCGGATTGGTTTTCTCATCATTGGCCGAGGCACAAAGCACCATGCCTTCCGACACGCCAAACTTCATCTTGCGCGGTGCCAGGTTGGCCACCATCACGGTCAGCTTGCCGATCAGCTGTTCAGGCTGGTAAGCCGACTTGATGCCCGAGAACACGTTACGATACCGCCCTTCGCCCACGTCCAGCGTGAGGCGCAGCAGCTTGCTCGAACCTTCGACGTGCTCACAATTGACGATCTTCGCCACGCGCAGGTCGATTTTGGTGAAGTCGTCGATCGAGACTTCCGGAGCGAGCTCTTCGATATCGGCGGGTGTCGCTACGCCGGATTCGGCGGCGGCCGTGTCGGCAGCGGGCGCGGCGGTTTCGACGGCTGCCGGCGCGGCGATGGCCGGCTTGTCGAACAAATCCTCGACCATCTTCGCATCCACGCGCTGCATCAGGTGGCTGTAGGTGTTGATGGTGCGGCCCAGCATCGACGCGTACACGGCCTCCCCCTGGGTATCGGCCCAGGTGAAGCCGGCATCGCCCAGGAAGTCCTGCACGCGCGCCGCCACGTTCGGCAGCACCGGGGCCAGCAGGATGCTCAGCTGGCGGAACAGGATCAGGGCGGCGGTGCAGACGTCGTGCAGTTCGGCGGTCC
>CAJYQM010000240.1 GCA_913777025.1 uncultured Massilia sp.
GTCCAGCGCTTCCTGGCCAAACACACCGACTTCGAGGAATTGCCGGACCACGTCGCCATCCACCTGAACGACACCCACCCGGTGCTGGCGATTCCGGAACTGATGCGCATCCTGATCGACGAGCAGGGCCTGCCCTTCGCGCGGGCCTGGGCGATCACGCAAAAGGTGTTCTCCTACACCAACCACACGCTGATGCAGGAAGCGCTGGAAACCTGGCCGGTCGACATGCTGGGCCACATCCTGCCGCGCCACCTGCAGATCATCTTCGACATCAACAAGGCCTTCATCGACAGCATCAGCGCCGCCCACGGCGCGGACGTCGAACTGATGCGCCGCGTGTCGCTGATCGACGAGAACGGCGAACGCCGGGTGCGCATGGCTTACCTGGCCGTCGTGGCCAGCCACAAGGTCAACGGCGTCTCGGCCCTGCACTCGGACCTGATGACGCAATCGATCTTCGCCGACTTCGCGATGATGTATCCGGAGCGCTTCAACAACAAGACCAACGGCATCACGCCGCGGCGTTGGCTGTCGCAGGCCAACCCGGCGCTGTCGGAACTGATCGACGAGCGCATCGGCCGCGACTGGCGCCGCCACCTGGAGCAGTTGTCCAGACTGCGCGACGCCGTCGACGACCCCGTGTTCGGCCTGCAGTTCCGCGCCGCCAAGCTGGTCAACAAGCAGCGCCTGGCGAAATGGATCGAAGCGCACCTGGGCCTGACGATCGATCCGACTTCGCTGTTCGACGTGCAGGTCAAGCGCATCCACGAGTACAAGCGCCAGCTGCTCAACGTGCTGCACGTGATTACCCGCTACAACCGCATCGTCGCCAATCCGGACGCCGGCTGGGTGCCGCGCACCGTGATCTTCGCCGGCAAGGCGGCATCGGCGTATCACATGGCCAAGCAGATCATCAAGCTGATCAACGACGTCGCCGCCACGATCAACAACGATCCGCGCGTCGGCGACAAGCTGAAGGTCGTGTTCATCCCGAACTACAGCGTCAGCCTGGCCGAGATCATCATGCCGGCGGCGGACCTGTCCGAGCAGATCTCGACGGCCGGCACCGAAGCTTCGGGCACCGGCAACATGAAGTTCGCCCTGAACGGCGCGCTGACCATCGGCACGCTCGACGGCGCCAACGTCGAGATGCGCGAAAGCGTCGGCGCGGACAATATCTTCATCTTCGGGAACACCACCGAGGAAGTCGAGGCGCTGCGTGCCCAGGGCTACCAGCCGGGCCGGATCGTCGAGCAGAATGCGGAATTGAAGGCCGTGCTCGACCAGATCCGCGACGGCGCGTTCTCGCCCGACGACAAGAACCGCTTCCAGGGCATCCACGACGCGCTGGTGCAGTGGGGCGACCATTACCTGCTGCTGGCCGACTACGCGAGCTATGTCGCGACCCAGGACGAAGTTGACCGCCTGTACCGCCAGCCGGAAGAATGGACGCGCAAGGCCATCCTGAACGTGGCCGGCATGGGCGGCTTCTCGTCGGACCGCACGATCGCCGAGTATGCCCAGGATATCTGGCAGGTCCAGCCGGTCGACCTGGCGCTGCCGGCCACGCGCCGCGGCAACGACCGCCGCACGCAGCAGGCCTGAGCGTGACTACGGGGCGCCGCGCGCGCCCCGCCCCTTCCTTCAAGCCGCCTTCACGGTGCCGAACCAGGCCCCGTAGGGCGGCAGTTTTATTTCTGCCCCATTGCGGCTGCCCGGCAGGCCGTGGCCGTCCAGGTCTTGCGCATCGGCCGCCTCGGGCCATTCGAACCCCACCGCTTCGTTCGAGAGGTTGAACGCGGCCAGCACGCCGGGCATGCCGGCCAGGCCGCGCCGCAGCGCCAGCACCGGCTCGGGCGCGTCGAAAAAGGCGATGCCGCCGCGCCTGAGCTGCGGCAGGCCGCGGCGCCAGGCGATGAGGCGGCGCGCGAACGCCAGCGGCGATGCCGGGTCCTGTTCCTGGCGCGACACGGCGGCGGCCACGTGGGACGCGGCCACCGGCAGCCAGGGCTTGCCGCTGGTGAAGCCGGCGTTCGGGGCATCGGCCGTCCACGGCATCGGCGTGCGGCAGCCGTCGCGGCCCTTGAACTCGGGCCAGAACGCGATGCCGTAGGGGTCCTGCAGCAGCTCAAAGGGCACGTCCGCTTCCGGCAGCGCCAGCTCGTCGCCCTGGTACAGGCAGGGCGTGCCCTTCAGCGAAAGCTGCATGGCCAGCACCAGCTTCGCCAGCGCGGGCGGCGCGTTCCCGCCGCCCCAGCGCGTCATCACGCGCACGCTGTCGTGGTTCCCGACGGGCCACGAGGCCCAGCCATCCTGCACCCGCGCCTCGAATTCCTCGACCTGCTGCCGGACATGCGCCGCCGTGAAGTCCGGCGTAAGCAGGTTGAAGCTGTAGGCCATGTGCAGCTTGTCGCCGTTCGAGGTGTAGTCCGCCATCACGGCCAGGGAATCGTCGGCCCCGACTTCGCCGATCGAGATCGCGCCGTATTCGTCGAGCAGCGCGCGGATCCGCTTCAGGTAGGCCAGGTTCTCGGGCCGGGTCTTGTCGTACAGGTGGGCCTGCATGCCGTAGGGATTGACGTCGGTGGCCATCATGTTGTCGACCTTCGTCGCCGGCGGATTGCTGCGCAGCTGGCGGTCGTGGAAGTGGAAGTTGCAGGCATCCAGGCGCACACCGTCCACGCCGCGTTGCAGCCAGAAGCGCAAGCCATCGAGCTGGGCCTGCTGCACCTCGGGATTGTGGAAATTCAGGTCCGGCTGGCTGGCCAGGAAGTTGTGCAGGTAGTACTGGCGGCGCCGCGTGTCCCATTGCCAGGACGGCCCGCCGAACACGGACAGCCAGTTGTTGGGCGGATTGCCGTCCGGGCGCGGGTCGGCCCAGACGTACCAGTCGGCCTTCGGATTGTCGCGGTTTGAACGGCTCTCGGCGAACCAGGGATGGGCGGCGGCCGTGTGCGACAGCACCTGGTCGATCATGATCTTCAAGCCCAGGCGGTGCGCCTTGTCGACCAGCGCGTCGAAGTCGGCCAGGGTCCCGAACAGCGGGTCGACGTCGCAGTAGTCCGAAATGTCGTAACCGAAGTCCTTCATCGGCGACTTGAAGAAGGGCGACAGCCAGACGATGTCCACGCCCAGGCCGGCGATGTAGTCGAGCTTGTCGGTGATGCCTGCCAGGTCGCCGACGCCGTCGCCGTTGGTGTCCAGGTAGCTGCGCGGGTAGACCTGGTAGATGATGGCTTCGCGCCACCAGGGATTGGTCTTGTCGGCTGGGATCGTGCTCACGCGGGTTCCATTCTTGATGTCGGGAGACGCAGGATTGCATGGCCATCGGCGGCGGGGCGCACGCCAGGCGCACGGCGACCTAGATGGTCCGCTTCAGCTCCTGCAAGCCCGCCCCCTTCCGCCGGTACAGGTCCGGCGCCCGGTGCTGCCCGCCCTTGCGGCGCCGGCCGGTGGCTTCGATCATGTCCTCGTCCAGCACCTTCTTGCGGAAGGCCGCGATATTCGTCGCCGAGCCGGTCACCTGCTCGTACACCGCATGCAGTTCGGGAATCGTGAATTCGTCCGGCAGCAGGAAGGTCAACAGCGAGGAATACGTCGACTTGTTGCGCAGCCGCCGGATGGCCATCTCGGCGATGGCGTTGTGATCGAAGGGCAGTTGCGGGATGCTGTCCGCCGGGACGAATTCCAGACCTTCGATGCTCGTCTGTTCCAGCACCTGCTCCGGCACCAGCGAATAGTAGGCGACCGACAGCGACCAGCGCCGCGGATCGCGCAGCCGGCCCGAAAAGGTGTACAGCTGCTCCAGGTAGGGCGGATCGAAACCCAGCTTGGTGCGCACCACGCGCCGCGCCGCGTCCTGCGCATCCTCGTCCTCGTTGGTGTGGATGACGCCGCCCGGCAGCGCCGGCGCGCCGAAATACGGCTCGTCCTGGTTCTTGCGCGTCGCCAGCAGCAGCGACAGGCGCCCTTCCTGGATGGTGAACAGCGCCACATCGACCGAGGCCAGCGGATCTTCATACCGGTTCATGATACTCGTCAGTTGCGATTAACACGCGAATCATACGACAGCCGCGCCCTGTTGCAACGAAGAATGAGGACACGCACAGTTAGTTGTTTATTGCGTTTTACGATAAACATGGTAGGATGAACGCATCGATGGAGGAAACACGCATGAGCACCGACTTCGCAAACCTGTCTGCCGCCGCCTTGCTGGCCGTGCCCGAGGACCGGCCCGAGCGCCTGTTCACCGGCAGCCTGGATGACATCAAGAAGGCGTATCGCCAGCTGGCGATGACATGGCATCCGGACCGTAGCGGCGACCCGGGCGCGCTGGCCGTGTT
>CAJYQM010000241.1 GCA_913777025.1 uncultured Massilia sp.
GGCGGCTCGTCCTGGTGGGCGCTGTCGCGCGATTGCGTGGCCGCGCTGCTGGCGCGCTTGCGCCGGGAACCGCGCCTGTTGCGCTTCTTCCGTAGCGTGGCCTGTCCGGACGAAATGTTCTTCCAGACCCTGGTGATGAATTCCCCCTTCGCCGGGCGCGTGCTCGGCCACAACTTCCGCTACGTCCAGTGGCCGGAAAAGGGCGCGCGCCACCCGAAGATCCTGGTCGAGGCCGATTTCGAACGCATCGCCGCCTCGCAGGCGCACTTTTGCCGCAAGATCGACAGCCGCGCCAGCGCCGGCCTTGTCGCCCGCCTCACGGTGATGCGAAATAATCTGTCAAACCAGGCCCCATCTTGAAATAATATTTCATCGGCAACACGATACAGGATGCGGATTTCCGCAACTGTGCATGCCCCGTGCTGCGCTAGAATCGAAGCGAAACCTTGTCGATCTTGCAAGGAAACCATGTCCGGCCAGCCTTTCCATATCGCCTACGTCGTGCGCGACCCCTTGCCGCCGGTCCGGGCCGACGTGCTGACCCTGTTCGGCACCGAAATGCCGCGCCACGGCGTGGCCACCGAATTGGTAGGACAAAGCGGCGGCCAAGGCCCCGAGGGCGCCTGGCCGGCCGGCGGTATGCACGTGGTCGGCACGCTCGAGCACCGCTTCGCCAGCGTCTGCGCGCCGCTGTGGGACTTGCTCGGCCTGCTGCGCGCGCTGCGCGGCCGACGGCGCCCGGACTGCATCCAGGTGCGCGACAAGATCGCCAGCGGCCTGGCCTGCCGCATCGTGGCCGCCATGCTGGGCCTGCCTTTCGTCTACTGGATGTCCTTCCCCATCGTCGAAGGTTTCGAGGTGCGGCGCGACGATATCCGGGCCGCCGGCCGTGGCAGGCTGCGCTGGTTCGCCCACGTGCTGCGCGCCCGGGCCTCACGCTTCCTCATCTACAAGATGGTCCTGCCCGGCGCGCGCCACATCTTCGTGCAGAGCCAGGCGATGGCCGACTGGCTGGCCGCGCAAGGTATCGACAGGCGCAGGATGACGGCGGTGCCGATGGGCGTCGACGCGCAATCGTTCGATCGCAGCCGCGTCGAGCCGGTGCGCGATGCCCGCCTGGACGGCCGCCGCGTCGTGCTCTATCTCGGCCGCATCGCGCGCTCGCGCCGGTCCGATTTCCTGCTCGACGTCGCTTCCGAGCTGCGCAAGACGCTGCCCGAGGCCCTGCTCGTGATCGCCGGCGACGCGCCTTCGAACGACGAGATGGCCTGGATGCGCCATGAGATCGAGGCGCGCGGCCTCCGGCAGCATGTGTTGCTCACCGGCTGGCTGCCCCAGCGCACTGCGCTCGGTTATGCGGTGCGGGCCGAGGTCGGGCTGTCGCCAATCCCGCGCGGCACCCTGTTCGACGTGTCGTCGCCGACCAAGCTGGTCGAATACCTGGCGCTGGGCATCCCCTGTGTCGCCAATGATATTCCCGACCAGAAACAAGTGATGGAAGCCAGCGGCTGCGGTCTCTGTGTGCCGATGGAAGTCGGCGTATTTACCGCCGCCACCCTGCAGTTATTGAACGATCGGCATGCCGCAGAACAGGCTGCCTTACGTGGTCCAGCGTACGTAAGAAGCCATCGCAGCTATGCTATTCTCGGCCGAAATGTTGCAGAAACTTACAAAAAAATCCTGACTGAGCAAGGTTGAGGATGTCGATGTGGGCTTATTCCCTGAAGTTCTCGCTGCGTTCGCTCGCCCGCGAAGCGCTGCGCGATTTCTGGGGCCGAAAGCTCGTCTACCCGGCGCTCGAACGCAACGAACGCGAATCCGATGCCCTGGCCGCCTACCGCCGCCGCCGCGCCGCCTTGCTCGGCATGCCGCTCGACGGCGATGGCCGCACGCTGCCGCGCATCGACCCCGCCGGCGCCGGCCAGTTGCTGACCAAGCAGGCCGTGCGCCAGCATCCGGAACGCCTGGTGCGGCCGCGCGGCCGCGGTTCCTGGCTGCGCACCACGATCAGGACCAGCGGCACCTCGGGCTCGCCGCTGACCATCGTGCAATCGGTCGGCAACCTGGTGCGCGAAGAGGGCTTCGTCTACCGCCAGCTGCGCTGGATCGGTTACCGCCATGGCCAGCGCCGCGCCTGGATCCGCGGCGACATCGTTTGTCCCGACCGTCCGGCGGACGGCCGCTACTGGTGCCGCGACTGGGTCGGCAACATGCTGATGATGTCGTCTTATCACTTGTCGAAGGACACCATCGGCCACTACGTCGATGCGCTGGAAGACTTCGATCCGGTCGTGATCCACGCCTACCCGTCCTCGGTCGCCGCGCTCGCCGCCTGGCTGAACGCGGCCGGGCGGCGCTACCGGGGCCGCGCGCTGCGCGGGATCATGACCTCGTCCGAGACGCTGGCGCCCGAGGTGCGCGGCGCCGTCGAGCAAGCCTTCGGCGTGCGCGTGTTCGACTGGTATGGCCAGGCCGAGCGCGTGGCCGCCATCGGCACCTGCGAGTGCGGCAGCTACCACGTGTTGACCGATTATTCCGGCGTGGCCCTGCTCGATACCGGCTTTGGTGACGGCAGCCACGAGATCGTCGGCACCACGCTCAACAACGCGGCGATGCCGCTGGCGCGCTACCGCACCGGCGACACCGTGATGCCGGGTGAGGGCGTGTGCGCCTGCGGCCGCGTGTTCCCGACCGTGCAGGCCGTCATCGGGCGCCAGGAACGGATCGTCACGCTGCCGGACGGCCGCCTGATCGGGCGCCTGGACCGCATCTTCCAGGGACAGGACCGCAAGCTGGTCGAGGGCCAGGTGCTGTACCGGGGCGAAGGGGAGTTCGTGCTGCGCGTGGTTGCGACGGACGGGTTCGGCGATGCGGATGCGCGCGCGCTGGTCGAGAAATTCCTGCTGCGGGTGCCGGGCGTGCAGGTGAGGGTGGAGCGGGTCGATGCGATCCCGCGCGGGCCGAACGGGAAGTTCGAATTCGTCGCGATCGCAGCGACAAGGCAAATGTGAATTGTGCGCATGCGCCGAATTTCATTGATGTATCATCGAAATATTGCACCTTTTATAAGGGCGTGTACTTTGCTACAACGAACCATGTCAAATCGTTCGCCACGGGTCCTGATGGTCGGCACCGCCCTCGAAGGCAGGGGTGGGGTGGCGGCCGTCGTGGACGCGCTGCGCCGGCATGGCTTGTTCGAACGCGAGCGGGTGCGCTACGTCGTCACCCATGCCGGCGGCTCGCGCCTGCACAAGGCGCAACGCGCGCTGGCCGGCTTGTGGCAGGTGGCGCGGCTGTGCCTGGGGGTGCGACCCGACGTGGTCCACGTGCACGCCTCCTCGCACGCCAGCTTCCTGCGCAAGTCGCTCGTGCTGCTGGTGGCGCGCCGCGCCGGCTGCAAGACCATTTTCCACCTGCACGGCGGCGGTTTCCGGCGCTATGCGCTCGACGAATCCGGCAGCTTGATGCGGCGCTGGATCCGGCACACGCTGGAGCGCAGCTCGCTGGTGATCGCGCTGTCCGAAGGCTGGGCCCAGTTCGTGCGCGCCTTTGCTCCGGCCGCGCGGGTGGCGGTGGTGCCGAACGCGGTGCCGCTGCCGCCGCCGGCAGCCCCGGGCAGTGACATCCCGGGACGCATCCTCTTCCTGGGCCGCATCGAGGCGTCGAAAGGCGTGTTCGAGCTGCTTGCGGCCGGGGCCGCCCTGGCGCGCAGCGTCCCGGCCCTGCGCCTGGTGTTCGCGGGGGAAGGCGACGTCGCCGGCCTGCGCCGCCGGGCCAGCGAGCTCGGCATTGCCGAACGGATCGAATGCCCGGGCTGGCTGGATGCGGCCGGACGCGATGCCGAGCTGGCGAAAGCGTCCGTGTTCTGCCTGCCTTCCCATGGGGAAGGACTGCCGATGGCCATGCTCGAGGCCATGGCGGCAGGCCGCGCGGTCGTGGCCACCAGGGTCGGCGGCATCCCGGAAACCCTGCGCGACGGCGAGAATGGTGTGCTCGTACCGGCGCGCGACGACAGGGCATTGGCCTCGGCGCTGGCCGCCCTGATCGACGACGGCGCCTTGCGCACACGCCTGGCGGGAGCGGCGCGTGCCACCATCGAGCAGCACTATTCAACTGAGGTAGTGTGCGGACAATTGTCCGCGATCTACCGTGAACTCGCGGGGACAGAATGATGAGTGAAGCGACTGGCATGGTCTGGCTGGTGAACCGTCTGCGCTGCATGTCGGTG
>CAJYQM010000242.1 GCA_913777025.1 uncultured Massilia sp.
CGCGGTTGATCACGCTCAGGCGCGTGTTCAAGCCGTTCAGCGCCGCCAGGCCGGCCTTGCCCTGCCTGTTCACGCCCGCGGCCGGGTCGCGCGTGGTCTGCAGGCGCAGCGCCAGCAAATCGGGCCAGCGGCGGTTGGCGTCCAGCGTCGTCACCGCGCCGTCGGTGATCGAGTCGCCCAGCGCCACGATGGCGGCGCTGCCCGGCGCGCTGACGTCGACTTCGGTCAGGAAGGGCCAGGACGTGATGCTGCGGTCCGTCGGCAGCGTGGCGGCGCCCGTGAAATTACCCGGCAGCGAGACGTAATTGGTCTGGAAAGCCGAACCGTGGACGGTGGTCGCCTGCACCGTCTCCGGCAGATGCAGGCTCACCGCCAGGTCGGACAGCGCCGGCACGTCCAGGTCGACCGGATCGGACAGCACCGGCGCGCCGGGCGGAATGACGATCGACGGGTTGCCGCTGAAGGTCAGCGCACGGTCGCTGCCGGCGGCGATGCTGGCCCCGCCCTGGCGCAGGGCCACGTGGGCTTCGCCGATGCGCAGCGGCGTGTTGCCGAGCTCGTTCGAGATGCGGATGCGCACGCGCGATCCGCCGATCGTTGTGTGCACGACCAGGCGCAGCGTCTGGTTACTGAAGATCTCGGTTTGCGCGGCCAGCGGCGGTCCGGCCGGTGCCGTGCCCCAGGTGCCCACCCACTGTTCGGCGCTCCAGGGACCGGGTTGCGCGATCGCAGGCAACTGCGGCAGCGCCAGGCTTGCCGCCGCCAGCAGCACGGCACCCATCAGGCTGCGCCGGAAAGGCAGGAATCGTTTCATGCTTGCTCCTCAAGAATAGTCTCGTTTGTCTTCGTGCCGCCCGTAGGCGGCCTCTACAACAAGCTGTAGACTAGCCAGCGTCCCCTGCCCCAACAAGACATCCGCAGCGCATACTCTTGCGTGAGATCGAGGATGCTGCCGGAACTTGTAGAGCATCGGAACTTAATTGAATCAGGACAAGCAATCATGAAGATCGAGGTCGCCGTCACGGAGCTGAAAGGCGTGCGCGTGGCGGTCGCGTTCCCGCCGCCGGCCTGGGTCACGCCCGGCATGGGCGACGCGCTGCTGGCCCGGCTGCGGCCCTATTTTCCGGCGCTGCCGGTCATGCTGGCGTCGATACAGAAGCATGGCGTGCGCGCCCATGCGGCCTTCCAGGCGCAGGCGCTGGTCGAAGGCGCCGAGCTCGGCAGGCTCACGCGCACCGAGGTCGACCTCGACGTGCCGCCTGCCCCGCCGGACGCGCCCCCGCCGTTCTAGCGCCGCGCCAGGCCGGCGCCTCAAGCCAGGGCGGCTTCGATCGCGGCGACCAGTGCCGGATCGTCCGGCTTCACATCCGGCGCGAAGCGCGCGGCGACCTTGCCGTCGCGGCCGACCAGGAATTTCTCGAAATTCCACATGATGTCGGATTCGTTCCTGGGTGCCAGGCCGTGCCGGGTCAGCACCGCCATCAGGTCGCCGCCCTCCGCCGGCTGCGCTTTCGGCTGCTCGCGGATCAGTTCGCGGTACAGCGGATGGCGCGCGTCGGCGTTCACTGCGATCTTCTGGAACATCGGGAACTTGACGCCGTAGTTGCGCTGGCAAAAGTCCTGGATGTCTTCGGCGGAACCCGGTTCCTGGGCACCGAAATCGTTGCAGGGGAAGCCCAGCACGACCAGGCCGCGCGCCTCGTAGGTTTCGAACAACTGCTCCAGGCCCGTGTACTGCGGCGTCAGGCCGCATTGCGAGGCGACGTTCACGATCAGCATGACTTTGCCGCGGTAATCGGCCAGGGAGGCCGGTTGGCCTTCGAGGCGGTTCAGGGGAATATCGAACAGGGTTTCGCTCATGGCAGCCTCCGGTGACTGAACAGGTAAGCCGCCATCATGCCACGCGGACTCACATCACGCGCACCCAGTTGCCCTTGCAAATGATCGGTCCGGTCGGCCCGTCCGGATCGGGTGAGCCGCCCTTGGGCTCGATCGACACGGCCAGCAGGGCGATGTCGCCGGCCAGCGCGCGTGCGTTCAGCGCCAGCGTGCTCCGGCTGCCGGCCAGCAGGCCGAGCGAGCGCGGATTGCCCTGCGCCGGCACCGCCCACAGTTGCAGCGTCCGGTCGTCGGCAACGGCGACGCTCCCGACCAGGCGCACGGTCAGCACCTGCCTGCGCACGTCGCCGGTCAGCAGCAGCGCCGGCTGCGCCTTGTCGTCGGACAGGGTCGCGACGTAGTCGACGCGCGGCGCTTCCTGGCGCTGTTCGACCAGCACCGCGGCCAGCACCAGCGCCGCCGCCGTCGACAGCGCGCCGATCCAGCGCCACAAGGCCAGCGACTCGCTGCGCCAGAACTGCCAGGCCGCATGCCGCGGGCGCAGGTGCAGGCGCCGCGCGATGTCGTTCCACACCCGCTTGCGCGGCTGCTCTGCCGGCGCGAATTCCGCCATCGGCGCCAGCCGGTCCTGCCATTCGGCGGTGATGGTGCGCAGCGCCGCGTCGCCGTGCAGGTGGGCTTCGAAACGGCGCCGCGCGCCGCCTTTGAGCGTGCCCAGCACGTACTGCGCGGCGAGCTGGTCGCGCAGCGCGGGCTTGTCGCGCAGGTTCATGATGGCGTGCCTTTCGCCAGGCAGGTCTTGAGCCGTTCCAGGCTGCGGCGCACCCAGGTCTTGACGGTGCCGATCGGCATCGCCATGCGCTCGGCCACTTCGCTGTGCGAGAGGTCATGGAAGAAGGCCAGTCCCAGCACCTGCCGATGCAGGTCTTCCAGCGCCGACATGCAATAGGCCAGCGCCCGTGCCTCGCGGCTGATGGCCAGCGCCTCGATCGGCGTGGCGCCGGGATCGCGCAGCGCTTCCATCACCTCGCGGTCGAAGGGTTCGGCGCCGATGTCGGCCTCGAGGCCGGCATGGCGCAGCAGGTCCAATGCCTTGTTGCGCACGATCGTCGTCATCCACGTCATCGGCGCGGCCAGGTTACCCTGGTAGCTGCCCGCATGAAGCCAGATCGCGACGAAACTGTCCTGCAACACCTCTTCCGCCAGTTCGCGCTTGCCCAGGATCCGCAAGGCATAGCCATACAGCCTGGCAGAGGTGGCCTGGTACAGGTCGCGGAATGCGTTCGCATCCTGCTGTGCCGCGCCCTGCAGCCAAAGGCGCAGTTGGGCGGGATCGAGCAATAGGGAATCAGACATGCGGGTCCTATGGGCAGATGTTGCAAAAATAGCATAGCGACGGTCGCGCACGGCTGGCTTGCAGGAAAATTTCTTGGATGGTCAGTTGCTTCATGACAGCGTCCTCCAGACCAGGATGCCGTTCAGGCCGACGATGACCGCCATGGTCACCCATGCGGCGCGCGTCATCCAGCGCGGATTGGCGAACGGTCCCATGATGGCGCGGCTTGCCGTAAAGCGGATCAGCGGGAACATCGCGAACGGCAATTGTAGGCTGAGCACGACCTGGCTGAACAGCAGCAGGCGGCCGATACCGTCCTGCCCCTGGGTCAGCGTCACGAACAAGGCCGGCACGATCGCCACCGAACGCGTCAGCAGGCGGCGCGCCCACGGTGCCATCCTGATCTGCACGAAACCCTCCATCACGACCTGGCCCGCCAGCGTCGCGGTGACGGACGAACTCTGCCCCGCCGCCAGCAGCGCGACCGCAAACACGGTGCTGGCCAGCGCCGTGCCGGTCAGCGGCCCCAGCAGCCGGTGCGCGTCCTGCAACTCGGCCACGCCGGCATGGCCGCTGGTATGGAACACGGCCGCCGAGGTAACGAGGATGGCGGCATTCACCAGCAGCGCCATGCCGAGGGCCACGACGATGTCGACCGTGGCAAAGGCGATCGCGCCGCGCTTGCCGGCCTCGCTGGTCTCGAAACGGCGCGTCTGCACCGTGGACGAGTGCAGGTAGAGGTTGTGCGGCATGACGGTGGCGCCGACGATGCCGATCGCCAGGAACAGCATGCCCGGATCGGTGACGGTGCGCGCGGTCGGCAGGAAGCCGGCGGCGACCGCGCGCCACTCGGGCCGCGCCAGCAGCAGGCTGATGCCGAAGCAGACGAACACGATGCCCAGCAGCGCGATCACGAAGGCTTCGAGGTAGCGCAGGCCGAAGCGCTGCAGCCACAGGATGAGGAGAACATCGAGCACGGTCAGCAGCACGCCGAGGGAGAGCGGGATGCCGAACAGCATGTCGAGGGCGATCGCCGTGCCGATGACCTCGGCCAGGTCGCAGGCGCAGATCGCCAGTTCGCACAGCAGCCACTGGGCTAGCGCCGCGCCGCGCGACGAATGCATGCGCGTGAGCTGCGCGAGGTCGGCCTGGGCCACGATGCCCAGCCGGGCCGACAGCACCTGCAGCAGCATCGCCATCAGGCTCGACAGGCCGACGATCCACAGCAGCGCATAGCCGTGCGCGGCGCCGCCGGCCAGGTCGGTGGCCCAGTTGCCCGGATCCATGTAGCCGACCGCGACCAGGTAGCCCGGCCCGATGAAGCCGAGCAAGCGCCGCCACCACGGTCCGACGGCGCGAACCGCCACGCTGCGCGGTCCGCCGCCGGCGCCGTCCGGCACCGCCACATCCGTGAGGACAGGCGGCGCCATGCTCAAGCGTAGGCCGTGCTCATGTTCAAGGTGCCGTTGGCACCCTTCGGGAAGAAACCACCCATGGTCACCGATTCCTTGGTCAGGTAGACGATGTTGAGCACGTCGCCCGGCGTGCGGCTGAAGGCGATGCCGTCCTTGTCCAGAGGCACGATGTTGGACACGGTGTTGTCGCCCACGGTGACGATGCCCTGGTCGACGTCGGCCGCGTTGTCCAGGCTATCACGGGCATCCGAGATCGCGCCGGCCGCCGTGCGCAGCGAGGGCGTGGCCAGGCCTTTGGTGTACAGCACGGTACGCACCAGGCCAGCGTGATAGGCCTCGGCGGCCAGGATGCCGGCAGCGGCTTCGAGGAAGGTCTTGTTGGTCATCAGCGGCGACGCGCCCTTGTAGGCGGTCACGCCGACGTCCTCGAAGATGAAGGCCCCGAGCAGGAAGTTCTCGTCGCTGGCATAGGGATCGAAGGCCACGCCGGCGCCCACCAGTCCGGCGGCGCGGGCCGCGTTCGAAAAGGCGCCGTTCGGATCGGTGCCGCCGATGTCGATCGACGGGCAAGCTACCGCCGCCGAGCCGAGCGTGCGGCGCAGGAAGCCGACGTGGGCGATCTCGTCCTGGGCGATTTCCTTGGCGTACTGGGCCACGAGCGGATCCTTGAACTGCACCGCGCGGCCGCCGGTCACGGTGCCCTGCGTGCCGGTGCCGGTCAGCAGGCTGGCCGACAGGCCGGTGCCGAACACGGCATACGAATAGAACTGCGCTTCGAGATACTCGAGGTTCAGCGCGAAATTGAGGATGTCGTTGTCGGTCGGCTGCGCCGCCTGGGCGATGGCGTCGCGCACCGAACCGCCGCAGGCGCTGAGCAGCGTGCCGCCCACCAGCCCGACGCTGAGGCCGCCGACATTCTTGAAGAAGGAGCGGCGTTTTTCCAATTTCTGCTGGCGTGATTCGAGTAAGGCCAGGGTGAGGTTCGTGTCCGTCATGGTATTTCTCCCGTTAATTAAACGTCGAAAAACATCGTCGGCACGTGCATTGGATTTCAGTACTGCAATAGATCGGAATCCATTTGCGCACGGCATATAGCTTGTACGGCGCCGTGCCGCGTTCGGATTCAAGTTTTTTAACTTTTTTCAGCGTTGCCCGATCAACTCCTTGATCCGCGCCGCCAGCGCATCCATGGCGAAGGGCTTGGTCATCACCTGCATGCCCGGTTCCATCTGGCCATTGCCGATCAGGCTGTTCTCGGCATAGCCGGTGATGAACAGCACTTTCAGCCCTGGACGCCCCTCGCGGCCCGCATCCGCCATCTGCCTGCCGTTCATGCCGCCCGGCAAGCCGACGTCGGTGACGAGCAGGTCGATCTGGGCCTTGGACTGCAGTATCTTCAGCCCGGTCACGCTGTCGGCCGCTTCGATGGCGTGGTAGCCCAGGTCTTCCAGCACTTCGCGCACCAGCATGCGCACCGAGGGTTCGTCGTCGACGATCAGCACGGTCTCGCCATGGCCCGCATGGCGCGCTTCTGCACGCCGGTCGAAGGCCGCATTCTCATCGCCG
Source organism: uncultured Massilia sp. (assembly GCA_913777025.1). Taxonomy (GTDB): domain Bacteria; phylum Pseudomonadota; class Gammaproteobacteria; order Burkholderiales; family Burkholderiaceae_D; genus Telluria. The sequence goes on from CAJYQM010000242.1 coordinate 6,157, forward strand.
ACTTCACCGTAATAACGCGGCAGGTAGAGGCAGACGGTGGTGCCCTGGCCGAGTTCGGAATGGATGCGCACCTGGCCACCCGACTGGCGCGCGAAGCCGTGGATCATCGACAGGCCCAGGCCGGTGCCTTCGCCGATCGGCTTGGTCGTGAAGAAGGGCTCGAAGGCCCTTGCCACCACTTGCGGCGTCATGCCGGTGCCGACGTCGGTCACGGCCAGCGACAGGTATTGCCCTTCCGGGATGTCGTACTGCGCCGAGGTGAAATGGTCCAGCCATTTGTTGGCGGTCTCGATGGTGATGCGGCC
>CAJYQM010000243.1 GCA_913777025.1 uncultured Massilia sp.
TGCCGGGAACTTCTCCTGGTTCAGCAGGGTCGAGATCGCGCCGACGCCCGCGACCAGGCCGCCGTAATAATCGTTCTGGCGGAAGTGCGGGGCGATGGTGTCGCGCAGGATGCGGCTGGACTGGGCATCGGTCAGCACGCCCTGCACGCCGCGCCCGGCCTCGATGCGCAGGCGCTTGAGCGCACTGGGGTTGTCGCGCGCGACCAGCAGCAGCACGCCGTCGTCGACGCCCTTGCGCCCGAGCTTCCAGGCATCGGTGACGCGGATGCTGTACTGCTCGATGGCTTCCGGCTCGGTGGAGGCGACGATCAGCACGGCGATCTGGCTGCCGGTTTGTGTTTCGTAGTCGGCCAGCACGGCTTCCAGGCGCTGGCGCTGGTCCGTCGTCAGCATGCCGACCTGGTCGGTGACGCGCGCCTGGTAGGGCGGTACCGGCTTGAGCTGTGCCTGCGCCGGGACCGCGACCAGAAGAGCCAGCAGCGGGGCCAGCAGCGAGGCCAGCAGACCCGCCCACAAGGAGCGCAGCAGGGCAGGCATGCCGGGTCCCTTATTTGCCGAAGTTGACGGTCGGGGCCGTCGAGATCGCCTTTTCATTCTCGACCGTGAACGAGGGCTTGGCCTGGTAGCCGAACATCATCGCCGTGAGGTTGGTCGGGAAGCTGCGCACCGTGACGTTATAGTCCTGGACCGCCGCGATATAGCGCTGGCGCGCCACCGTGATGCGGTTCTCGGTGCCCTCGAGCTGCGATTGCAGGTCGCGGAAACTGGCGTCCGCCTTCAGTTGCGGATAGCTTTCCGAAACGGCCATCAGGCGCGACAGCGCGCCCGACAGCTCGCCCTGCACCTGCTGGAACTTCTGGAAGGCTTCCGGATTGTTCAGCACCTCGGGCGTGATCTGGAAACTGGTGGCGGCGGCACGTGCCCGCGTCACGGCTTCCAGCGTGTCCTTTTCGTGCGACGCATAGCCCTTGACCGTGTTGACCAGGTTCGGGATCAGGTCGGCGCGCCGCTGGTACTGGTTGACCACCTCGCCCCAGGCGGCCTTGGTGGCTTCGTCCTTGGACTGGAACTGGTTGTAGCCGCAGCCGGACAGCAGGACGCTGGCCAGCACGCCGGCCAGCAGCATGCCTGCCCAGCGCGTGATGAAGGATGGCTTCATGGGACTTCCGTTGCAAGTTGTCGAATGGTCAAAATATACCCGAATCGGCCGTGGGGCGGCGTACAGACGGGCAGCCCGCCTCCCGGCCGCGCTACAATACGAGGTTTGCAACTCGCCACGAGGCCCGCCATGACTTTCATTACCAAGCTGAACGCTGCCTGGAGCAGCAACGATTCCCTGCTGTGCGTGGGCCTCGATCCGGACATCGCGCGCTTCCCGGAGCACCTGCGTGCCCATCCGGACGGCATCGTCGAGTTCTGCAAGGGCATCGTTGACGCCACCGCGGACCTGGCCTGTGCCTTCAAGCCGCAGATCGCCTATTTCGCCGCGCTGGGCGCCGAACGCCAGCTGGAAACCATCTGCAGCTATATCCGCGCCAAGTACCCGCAGATTCCGCTGATCCTGGACGCCAAGCGCGGCGACATCGGCGCCACCGCCCACCAGTACGCGCGCGAAGCCTTCGAGCGCTACAGTGCCGACGCCGTCACCGTGAACCCCTACATGGGCTTCGATTCGGTCGAGCCCTACATGGACTGGGAAGACCGCGGCGTGATCGTGCTGTGCCGCACCTCGAACGCGGGCGGCTCGGACCTGCAATTCCTCGACGTCAGCGGCCAGCCGCTGTACCAGCACGTGGCGCGCCTGGTGGCGGACAAGTGGAACAAGAATGGCCAGTGCGCGCTGGTGGTCGGCGCCACCTTCCCGGAAGAGATCGCGCAGGTGCGCGCGATCGTCGGCGACATGCCGCTGCTGGTGCCGGGCGTCGGTGCCCAGGGTGGCGACGTCGAGGCGACGGTGGGCGCGGGCCGCACCGCTGACGGCACCGGCATGATGATCAATTCCTCGCGCGCCATCCTGTATGCGAAGGCGGAAGCCGGCGAGGATTTCGCGGCCGCGGCGCGCCGGGTGGCGCTGGAGACGCGCGATGCGATCAACCGGTACCGTGGTTGATTCAAGCGATCGTTGAACGCGTGGAGCGAGGCCGACTCAATGTCGGGCGAACGAGCTGTCCACCCTACCCGAAATGCGTATCGTTGATCAATAACGATCCGGCGCAATCGACTCCGCGTAATCGTACAGGGCGCCGAGGATCTCTTCGGCGCGCTCGTCCGCCGTTTCCGACAGCGCATCGATCTCGCCGAACAGCTGCTCGATCGTCCTCGCGCCGCCCGCGCCATCGAACAGGCGCGCGGCGCGGTGTTCTTCCCAAATCTGCATTTCATCGCCCTGCAGCGTGTCCGGGAAATTGCGCGCGCGGTAGCGGAAGAACAGCTCTTCCAGGCGCGCGTCCTCGAACGATGGACGCGCGCCGCCCAAGCGCGCCGGGCTTTCGCCGCGCAGCGATTCCAGCTTGCGCCTGTCTCCCTGCGACACGAAGCCGCCGTACAGGTCTTCGTCGACATCGGTCGCGTCTGCCGTCTGCTCGCGCTGGAACACCTGCTGCCAGATCACGCTCATGTCCGGACCGTCGGCTGCGATGCGCGCGTGCGCCATGCAGCGTTCGAGGTCGAGTTCCCATTGCGCGGCCATCGTCGCGTTCAGCGTTTTCAGGTTACCGACCAGCATCGGCGACTTGTTCAGGTGCACGCTCTTGATCGGCAGCCGCGTCATTCCTTCCGGCATCTCGGCGGCGCGCGTGAACATGCGCTGGCGGATCACGTCCACGGAGAGCGAGAACAGTTCCGACGGATCGTGGCGGCAGTCCCAGACCAGCACTTCGTTCTTGTTGGTCGGGTGCGAGGCGATCGGCCAGACCACGGCCAGGCAGCCGCGCTCGGCCGGAAACATGCCGGACACGTGCAGCACCGGCTGGCGCTGGGCGCGCTCCAGGTGCAGCCCCATCTCGGATGCGACCTTGTCCTTGCGTCGCAGTTCCAGGCAGAAGTCGAACAGCTTGGGGTGCTTGCTGCGGATCAGGCGCGCCATTGCGATGGTGGCACGCACGTCGGACAGGGCGTCGTGGGCGGCGTCATGCTGCAGGCCGTTGGCCCGCGTCAGGTCTTCCAGGCGGAAGCTGGGCTTGCCGTCCGGCTTGCGCGGCCAGGCAATGCCGTCCGGGCGCAGCGCATAGGCCATGCGCACCACGTCCAGCAGGTCCCAGCGTCCGCAGCCGTTCTGCCATTCGCGCGCATAAGGGTCGATCAGGTTGCGCCAGAACAGGAAGCGCGTGACTTCGTCGTCGAAGCGAATCGTGTTGTAGCCGACCCCGACCGTGCCAGGTTCGCTGAAGGCGTCGCAGATGGCGGCCGCGAACTCGTGCTCCGGCACCCCGTGCTGCAGGCAGTGCTGCGGCGTGATCCCGGTGATCAGGCAGGCCTGCGGATCGGGCAGGTAGTCGGGCGCCGGTTGGCAGTACAGCATGATGGGCTCGCCGATTTCGTTGAGCTCGGCATCGGTGCGGATCGCCGCGAACTGCGCGGGGCGGTCGCGGCGCGGTTCCGCACCGAAGGTTTCGTAATCATGCCAAAGGAAGGTGTGGGTGCTCATGAACGCTGCACGTTGAGTTGCGACTCGTCATTCTAACGTGCCGGGGTGGACAGCAACAGCCGCGGCTCAACAGGATGACGGGAACTTTATGCGGCAGCGTGGGGCGTACTCAGGTGCAGATGCGGTTGCGGCCCGCTTCCTTGGCGCGGTACAGGGCCGCGTCGGCGGCTTCGATCAGCTTGAGTTCGTCCTGGTCCGGGCGCAAGGCGGCCACGCCGAAGGAGCCGGTAATGTGCGGCAGCGGCTGGCGCATGTCGGTGAACACGACGGCGTCGCGCATGCGCGTGCACAGGCGTTCGGCCACCATCAGCGCGGCGGGCAGGCCGGTGTTCGGGAGCAAGGCCATCATTTCCTCGCCACCATAGCGCACGGCAAAATCGGACGGGCGCAGCGCATTCTTGATCACGCTCGCGGCCACGGTCAGCGCGTGGTCGCCAATCAAGTGGCCATGGCTGTCGTTGAAGCCCTTGAAGTGGTCGAGGTCGACCATCACCAGCGACAGCGGGGTGCCGTCCTGGCGCGCGCGGCCGACCAGCTTGGGCAGCATGTCGGCCAGCCAGGCGCGGTTGTACAGGCCGGTCAGTCCATCGTTCAATGACAGTTCGCGGTAGAACTGGCCCAGCTTCTGGCGCCGGCGCAGCAGGGCGTTGGCGGCGCGGATGCGGAAGGACAGCAGGCGCAGCAGGTTGCGGGCGACGCCGTTGTTCTCGTCGATCAGTGTCCACAGCACGTCCGATTCGATCACCAGCAATTCGGTGTCTTCCAGCGCCGTCATGGTCGTCAGGTCGGCCGCATCGTCGAGCACCGATTCCGCGCCCGCGCTTTCGCCGGGCAGGATGCGGTCGATGGTGGCGTCGCCCATTGCCGTTTCGCCGGCCACGCCGAGGGCGCCTGACAGCACGATGTAGAGGCGGGCGCGCACGGTGTCCAGTATCTGTTCGCCGCGCGCCACGCGCACCACTTCGCAATTGGCGAGTGCCGGCTTCACGGCCGGGATGTCGGTGTCGCGGAACAGTTGCAGGTCCTGGACGGCGTAGCGCGAGGCGCCGAATTTATCGACGTGATCCATGGTAAAAGGGCATATTGACAATGCCGCATCATAACCCAATGTGCTTGGCGCCCGGTAGCCAATAGTGTTTCAATAGTGCCATGACTATTTCCGATCCTTTGACCGATGCCATCGGGCAGCGCCACCAGAGCGCGCCGGACGCCCGCATCGTCTGCCTGGTGCCTTCGATCACCGAACTGCTGTGCGAACTCGGGCTGGCGCCCCGTCTCGTGGGCCGGACCGGCTTCTGCATCCATCCGAGGGAGCTCGTCGCCGATATCCCCAAGGTCGGCGGCACCAAGGACGTCAACCTCGACAAGATACGCGCGCTGGCGCCGACCCACGTCGTGGTCAACATCGACGAGAACGAGAAGCCGACCGTGGACAAGCTGGCCGGGTTCGTGCCCCACGTCGTGGTCACGCATCCGAACACGCCGCGCGACAACCTTGGCCTGGCCCGGCTGATGGGCGCCATCTTCGGTGCCGAGGCGGCCGCCGAACGCTGGTGCGCGGCGTTCGACGCCGAATACGCCCGCCTGCGCGCGCTGCCGCCGGGACCGCCGCGCACGGTGCTGTACTGCATCTGGCAGGATCCGTGGATGACGGTGTCGCAGGACACCTATATCGCCGCGATGCTGGCCGAGCTGGGCTGGCGGGTGCCGGAGATCGAAACGGGCACGCGTTATCCGCGCTTCGCCTGGTCGGGGGCACTGGTGGACCGGCTGGACGCGGTGCTGCTGTCGACCGAGCCCTACCGGTTCACGGAAGCGCATGCCGATGCGCTGGAAAAGCAGCTCGGCATCCCGGTGCTGCTGGTCGACGGCGAGATGATGTCCTGGTACGGCAGCCGCGCGCTGGCGGGTTTGCGCTACCTGCGCCAGCTGCGCGCGCTGCTGGAAGGCGCTTGATTATCGTCAGTCGCACTCGGCCGGCAGGTCCGGCCGCAGCGCGTGCGCGAACAGCCGCTCGAGCTGGGGCACCGTGATGCGTCCCGTCGACAGGTCGAGCTGCGCGATGTCGCCGCGCGCGACCCAGCGCGCTTCCGTGGTCTCGGCGGTCTCGGCCTGCAGTTCGCCGTCCAGCACGCGGCACAGGATCACGGCCTTCCAGATGCTGAAGGCCTGCGGCGGGTGCGGATGGCGGCGCATGTCCCACAAGGCCAGCAGGCGCTCCGCCTGTACCGTCAAGCCCGTCTCCTCGCGCACTTCCTTGACCGCGACCTCGAAGGGCGTGCAGCCGATGTCGGCCCAGCCGCCCGGCAGCGACCAGCGCCCGCCGTCGCTCTTTTCGCGCACCATCAGGATCTCGTCGCTGCCACGGAACATGACCGCGCGCACGTCGACCTTGGGCGTCGGATAGCCGCGCTCGGCCGCCACCGCTTGTTCGAAGAACGGGATCGGCAGCCCGGTGAGGTGGCCCAGCATGCGCTGGCTGAGCACCAGGATTTCCTGGTAGCGCTCGGCATCGTAGACGTGCGGATCGTAGGCGAGGCCGGCCTGGGCCAGGGCCTGCAGGCGCTGGGCGATGCCGAGCCATTCGGTGGCCGAAGCATCGTGCGTGGCATCGGCATGGAACGGGGGCGCGGACATGAGGTGATCGGTTCGAATGATGGAAACCGCATCATAGCCCGCGCACGAACGTTTCCAGCAAAAAAGCCGGCACCCAGGCCGGCTCGAATGGCTCGCGGTCGAGCTTATTCGTTATCGGTCAGGCCCTTGTACGACTCGGCGTCGACCGGCAGCGGCTCACGCTTGTTCTTGTCGGCCAGGCGGCCGAGGGCGCTGTCCAGGGCGCGCTTGAGCTTGCCGGCGGCACCCGAAATCGACAGGTGCAGGTTTTCGGCATGGGCGTGCACGACCACCGGCTCGTAGCCGGCCACGCGCGCTTCCATCATGCAGTAATTGTCGCCATCGGCGTGCTTCTGGCCATTCTGGTTGCTCAGGTGAACGTCGACGCGGCGCACCTGGTCGAAACGGCCGATGCTCGATTCGACGGCTTCACGGACGCGTTCGTCCAGGCCCTGGTGGCGGTCGATGGTGTTGTCGGTATTTACATTGATTTCCATAAATCGCTCCACTTTATAAACTTGTTGAAACGATCTTACCCGTTTCGATTGGCGACTTACGTTCGCCAGGACACGGATGCGCAGCATTCATGAATCGATGAAGCCGGCGGCGATGTTGATCGACAGCCCGAGGATCAGGAGATTGAAGAAGAAGGCCAGCACCGAGTGGCCCAGCACCAGCTTGCGCATGGCGCGCGAGGTGACCGCCACGTCGGAGGTCTGGACCGCCACCGCGATCGTGAACGAGAAATAGAGGAAGTCCCAGTAGTCCGGCTCGAAACCGGAGGATTCATCGTCCTTCTCGGGGAAGCGCAGCGGCTTGCACTCGCCGGCGCGGTAATACAGGCGGGCGTAGTGGACGCAGAACAGCATGCCGACCAGCAGCCAGGAACCGATCACGGTCAGGGCGGTGAACGCATAGTGCATCGCGACCTGGTGCGCCGGCATGTGGTCCATGCGCGTCAGTTCCGACACGATCGCATACAGGCTCAGGCCCGTGCCGACCAGCAGCATTGCCAGCACCATGCCGGCGCTTTCGTCCTCGCGCCCGGCGATCTCGCGCACCTTGCGCTGGTCGGCGCGCGCCATCATCCACATCATGCCGAGCAGGTAGCTCCACACCCCGGTATTCCAGCCGATCAGGGCGCGCCGCAGCCACGGCACGCCATCCGGCCACGCCAGCCCCACCGCGACGCCAAGGGCGACGCCCAGCGCCAGGTGCGGACGGTTCCGTAAGAAGCGGCGCAACAGCCGCTTGTCGGCGGAATGCGGCGTCGGCGCGCCCATCACCCGGCCCTGGCTTTCTCGGCCTCGTGGTGCGGGAAGCGGTCCATGCGCGACAGCACCGGGAACAGCTTCATCCAGGTGCCGGTGACGAGCAGGGTGACGGCGCCGCCGAACAGGATCGCGCGCACCGTGCCGAACCAGCTTGCGGTGAGGCCGGACTCGAACTCGCCCAGCTCGTTCGAGGCGCCGATGAACACGGCGTTTACGGCGCTGACGCGGCCGCGGATCTCGTCCGGCGTCTCGTACTGTACCAGCAGGTGGCGGATGTAGACGCTGATCATGTCGCCGGCCCCCATCAGGAACAGGGCGACCAGCGCCACCGCGAACATGTCGGTCATGCCCATCACGATGGTACCCAGGCCGAACACGGCGACGCCGCCGAACATCCAGGCGCCGACGCGGCGCTGGATCGGCCACAGCGCCAGAACGATGGAGCAAAGCGTGGCGCCGGCGCCGGGCGCCGTGCGCAATATGCCAAGGGCTTCCGGGCCGGCGTGCAGCACGTCGTGGGCATAGGCCGGGAGCAGGGCGGTGGCGCCGCCGAACAGCACCGCGAACAGGTCGAGCGAGATGGCGCCCAGCACGATCGGCCGGCTCCACACGAAGCGCAGGCCCTCGAGCAGGGTGTGCCAGCTGACCGGCGCCTTGTTCATGACCTGCGGCGCACTACGGGTGCAGGCCATCAGCAGCACCGACAACGCCAGCAGGATGCTCGACACCAGGTAGACGACCTGGGGACCGTACACGTACAGCAGGCCGCCGATCACCGGGCCGATGATCACGGCTACCTGGAAGGTCGAGGAACTGAGCGCCACCGCCTGCGAGAACGATTCGGTCGGCACCAGGTTGCGCAGCACCGCCTGCGAGGCCGGCTGGCTGAAGGCGCGCGCGCTGCCGTACAGCACCAGGATCGCGAACACTGGCCACACGACCGTGCTGCCGGACCAGGTGAAAGCCTGCAGCAGCAGGCTGCACAGCAGCTGGGTGCCCATGCACAGCAGGATGATGGTGCGGCGGTTGTGGGTGTCGGCGACGTGGCCGGCCCACAGGATCAGCGCCAGGAAGGGCGCGAACTGGGCCAGGCCGATGAGGCCGAGGTCGAACACGTCGTGGGTGATCTGGTAGACCTGCCAGCCGACCGCGACGCTCTGCATCTGGATGGCGAGGGTGTTCAGGAAACGGGCGGACAGGTAGAACGAGACGTTACGGTTGCGCAGGATACCGAGGCGGCCTGTGGGCGAGGTCGATGACATAAAAAGGTGGATGAGGGCTGGCAGGAATGCAAGCCTTCATTGTGCCTTATCTATCCCGTATATGC
>CAJYQM010000244.1 GCA_913777025.1 uncultured Massilia sp.
GCCTGGCCAAGAAGAGCCAGCAACTGACGAAAGACATCTATGCCAAGCTGACCCCCTGGCAGGTTTCCCAGATCGCGCGCCACCCGCAGCGTCCGTACACGATGGACTACGTGAACGCGATCTTCACCGACTTCCACGAACTGCACGGCGACCGCAGCTTCGCCGACGACCAGTCCATCATCGGCGGCCTGGCCCGCTTCAATGGCCAGTCCTGCATGGTCATCGGGCACCAGAAGGGCCGCGACACGAAGGAGCGCGCGATGCGCAACTTCGGCATGCCGAAACCGGAAGGCTACCGCAAGGCCATGCGCCTGATGAAGCTGGCCGAGAAGTTCAACCTGCCGATCTTCACCTTCGTCGATACCCCCGGCGCCTTCCCCGGCATCGATGCCGAAGAGCGCGGCCAGTCCGAAGCCATCGGCCACAACCTGTACGTGATGGCCGAACTGAAGGTGCCCTTGATCGCCACCATCATCGGCGAAGGCGGCTCGGGCGGGGCGCTGGCCATCGCCGTCGGCGACGCGGTGCTGATGCTGCAGTACGCGACCTATTCGGTGATCTCGCCGGAAGGCTGCGCCTCGATCCTGTGGAAGACCTCGGAACGCGCGGCCGACGCCGCCGACGCGCTGGGCCTGACCGCGCATCGCCTGAAAGCCATCGGCCTGATCGACAAGATCATCAACGAGCCGCTGGGCGGCGCCCACCGCGACCCGGCCGCCATGGCCCAGGGCCTGAAGCGCGCGCTGGCCGACACCCTGCGCCAGTTCCAGGGCATGAAGACCAAGGACTTGCTGGAAGCCCGTCACGCCAAGTTGATGGCCTACGGTAAGTTCAAGGACACCACGCCGCGCGAGGAATGATGCATACCGGTAAAGCGGCTGGCCGCGGCAGGCCGGCTGCTGCCGGCATGTCCGCAGTCTTTGCGCAGGCCCTCGATGGCCTGCGTCCCGAATTCTTCCCTCAAGCTTTCCCTGCGATCGCGGTGGCCTTCAGCGGCGGCCTCGATTCGATGGTGCTGCTGCGCGTCGCGCACGCGTACGCGCGCGAGCACGGACTGGCACTGTTCGCCTTCCACGTCCACCACGGCCTGAGTCCGAACGCCGGCGCCTGGCGCGATCATTGCGCCGCCGCCTGCGCCGCGCTCGGCGTCGCCTTTGACGCGCGCGAGGTCAGCGTCGTCAAGGGCAGGAGCGGCGTCGAAGCGGCGGCGCGCAAGGTCCGCTACGCGGCGCTGGGCGAGATGTGCCGCGTCCACGGCGTTGGGCTCCTGCTCACTGCACATCACCTGGATGACCAGGCCGAAACCGTGCTGCTGCAACTGCTGCGCGGCGCCGGCCCGGCCGGCCTGTCCGGCATGGATGCCGCCAACCGCGCGCCGACCCTGCTGGGCGACGATCGACTCGTCATGGCGCGTCCGCTGCTGCAGGCGGCACGCGCCGACCTGGAAGCGCTGGCGCAGGAGCAGGGCATTGCCTGGGTCGAGGATGAATCGAACAGCGATCCGCGCTACGCCCGCAACGCTCTGCGCCACACGGTCATGCCGGCTTTAAGCGCCGCTTTCCCGGGCTTTCAGCAACGCGTCGCGCGCAGCAGCATGCATGCGCAGGCGGCGCTGCGCGTCATGACCGAGGTCGCGGACCAGGACTTGAACGCGTGCCTGGATGGCGACGCGGTCGACTTGGTCAAGCTGCGCACCCTGAGCCTGGACCGCATCACCAACGTGCTGCGCCACTGGTTCAACCTGCGTCGCCTGGCGATGCCGTCGACCGCCTGGATGGATGAAATGATCGCCCAGCTGTTCGAGGCGCGCGACGATGCCCAGCTGCTGGTCGTGCACCCGGACTGCCACGTGCGGCGCCACCGCGACCGCCTCTACCTGGTGCCCAAGCTGCCCGACCTGGCCGGCATGCGCGATCCGGACGACGTCGGCATCATCGACAGGCATGCGCAGGCCTTCCGCTGGCATGGGGAGGCCCGGATGGCCTTCCCGGACTACGGCGGCATCCTGCATTTCGACGTGGCCGAACGCGGCTTCGATCCGGAATGGCTGCGCGGCGCCGCATTGGACATCGACTTCCGCAAGGGCGGCGAAAAGCTCAAATTGGCCCCCAACCGTCCCAGCCGCAGCCTGAAAGCCCATTTCCAGGCCAGCGGCATCCCGGCCTGGGAGCGGGCGCGCCTGCCGATCGTGAGCAGCGGCTTCGATCTGCTGTATGCGGCGGGACTGGGCATGGATTGCCATCACGTCTCGAGCGGTCCCGGCCGTATCGCGCTGCGCTGGGAATCCGCCGCCGGGATGTAATGCCATTTCCGCATTACCATATTCCGATTCGGTATAGGTTTCGCCGCCCAAGGTCTTGAGATTCTGCACCGCAGCATGTAGAGTGAAAGGCTCTATTGACTTTTTACAAGCGGAAACTTCCACAGTCATGGCTTTAATCGTCCACAAATATGGCGGGACGTCGATGGGTTCGACGGACCGTATCAAGAACGTCGCGGCGCGCGTCGCCAAATGGCATGATGCCGGTCACCAGGTCGTCGTTGTACCGTCGGCGATGTCCGGCGAAACCAACCGCCTGATCGCCCTGGCCAAGGAAATCATGCCGCAGCCGGACCCGCGCGAACTGGACATGATTGCATCGACCGGCGAACAGGTCTCCGTGGGTTTGCTGGCCATGGCGCTGCTGGCGCGCGGCAAGGATGCCGTGTCCTATACCGGCTGGCAGGTGGGAATCAAGACAGACTCGGCCTTCACCAAGGCCCGCATCCAGTCCATCGACGACACGCGCGTCCGCGGCGACCTCGCCGCCGGCAGGATCGTGATCATCACCGGCTTCCAGGGCGTCGACGAACAAGGCAACATCTCGACCCTGGGCCGCGGCGGCTCGGACACCTCGGCGGTGGCCATCGCGGCCGCGCTGAAGGCCGACGAATGCCTGATCTACACCGACGTCGACGGCGTCTACACCACCGATCCGCGCATCGTCGACGAGGCGCGCCGCCTGTCGAAGATCACCTTCGAAGAGATGCTGGAACTGGCCTCGCTGGGCTCGAAAGTCCTGCAGACCCGCTCCGTCGAATTCGCCGGCAACTACCGCGTGCCGACGCGCGTGCTGTCGTCGCTGACCGATCCCCTGATGCCGCTCGAAGAAGAAGCCAATTCGGGTACCCTGATTTCGTTTGAGGAAGAAAGCAATATGGAACAAGCCGTCATCTCGGGCATCGCCAACCACCGCGATGAAGCCAAAATCACCGTCCTGGGCGTGCAGGACAAGCCGGGCGTGGCCTACCACATCCTGGGCCCGATCTCCGATGCCAACATCGAGGTCGACATGATCATACAGAACCAGTCGGTCGACGGTAAGACCGACTTCACCTTCACCGTCTCGCGCGGCGACTACCAGCGCGCGCTGGCGGTGCTGGAAGCGAACAAGGAAAGCCTGGGCTTCACCCGCCTGCTGGGCGACGCCAAGGTCTCGAAGGTCTCGGCCGTCGGCGTCGGCATGCGCAGCCACGTGGGCGTCGCCTCGCAGATGTTCCGCACCCTGTCGGAAGAGGGCATCAACATCATGATGATCTCGACCTCGGAGATCAAGATCTCGGTGCTCATCGACGAAAAATACATGGAACTGGCCGTACGCGCCCTGCATAAAGCGTTTGGTTTAGAGCAAGCTTAACTTTATCGCATATTTTTGGCTGCGCTTCCTTGACGAAATGGGGTGTGGCCATTAAGATGCTTGCACTCAGCGACAACGAGCAACACTGTGAAGCTGATTGGAGACGTGGCCGAGTGGCCGAAGGCACATCCCTGCTAAGGATGCATACGGCTTATACCCGTATCGTGGGTTCGAATCCCACCGTCTCCGCCAAGATTCAAACAAAAAAGCGACCGCAAGGTCGCTTTTTTGTTTTCCGCGGCGGAACAGACGAGTAGAGCGCCTGCGCGCTCTACGGGTGGGATTCGAAGGGTTGCGCATACTTGCGCAACCGCGGCCTGCGGCATGTAGGCGAATCCCACCTGCGAGGGTAGTACGCGTCCAATTAAGTCTGGTCAAACGGAAGTCAATCGTGCGATTCGCAAAGTGCTACAGCGAAGTCCGGTTCCGGCCGCAGATGGCCTACAACATGCTGGCGCAGTATAATTTGCCTGCGCCAGCATGACAGTCGATGACCGTCCGACCTTGTCTTGCTTCGAGTAATTTACTTAAAACCCGCAAGCCGTGCGCCGCGGGTTTTTTGTTTTCCACATCGATCGCCATGCCGGAACCAAAGGATTTTCGCCGCATCGTCGACCTGCAGCTGAACGGCCGCCTGCCCGAGGCGGAAGCCGCGCTGCGTGCCTGGGTGGAGGCGCGGCCCGCCCATGCCGAGGCCCAGGCCAGGCTGGGCATGGTGCTGCTGTCCCGCGCACAGCCTGCCGCCGCCTTGCCCTTCCTGCAAGCCGCCGCATGGCTCGAGCCCGGCAATCCACAGGCCGCCTGCCTGGTCGGTGCGGCCTGCCATACGCTTGGCCGCCTGGACGAGGCGGCCGCCAGCTACCGGCGCGCCATCGGCATCGCGCCGCGCCTGGAGCGCGCCTACAACAACCTTGGCCTGGTGCTGCACGAGCAGGGCGAGCTGGCGGCGGCCGAGAGCGCGTTCAAGGCGGTGCTGGCCTTCCTGCCGGACTACGCCAACGCGTGGGCCAACCTTGGCATGGTGCTGGCCGCGGCCGGACGCGACGGCGAGGCGCTGGCGGCGCTGCGCCATGCGCTGCGCCTGCGCCCCGCGGATACCGGCACGGCGCTGCAACTGGCGCTGTGCCTCGAGCGCAGCGGCGAGCCGGAAGAAGCCATGCGCCTGCTGCAGGCCTGCTGCGGGCAAGAGGAGGCCGGCGTGGCGCCGCGCATGGCATTGGCGCGCATGCTGGCCGCCGCCAACCGGGCGGCCGAGGCACGCGCCCTGTATGCGCGCGTGCTGGAGCGGGAGCCCGCCAACCTGAAGGCTGCACTGGGTGCCTGCCTGACCTTGCCGCTGGTGCATGGCAGCCGTACCGCGCTCGAACAGGAGCGGCGGCGCTACGAAGCGGGCATCGCCATCCTCGAGCGGATGGACGCCGGTCCCGTACGGCCGGCGCAGGCCGGCCAGCTTTTGTCGGATCTGGCCTGGGTGAATTTTCCGCTCGCCTACCAGGGGCTCGATGATCGTGCGCTGCAAGTCCGTTACGGGCAGTGGCTGACGCGGCTGTTGCAGCATGCGCCGCCGGCATGGGCACATCCCCAACCGCCTGGTGCACGCGCCGGGGGCAAACTGCGGGTCGGTTTCGCGTCCTCGCTGTTTTATCGCAGCACGGTGTGCGGTTATTTCGGCGGCTGGGTGACCGGGCTCGACCGCGACCGTTTCGAGGTCTTCGTCTATCACACCGGCCTGCGCGAGGACGACATGACGCGCGCCGTCGCGGTGCACGCGCATTACCGGCATGCGCCCCTCCTCGACGGCGCGGCCATGGCCGGCCTTGCGCACATGATTGCCGCCGATAGGCTGGACGTCATGGTCTATCCGGAGCTGGGCATGACGGCCGAGCTGTTCCCGCTGGCAGCCCTGCGGCTTGCGCCAGTCCAGTGCGCCGGCTGGGGACATCCGGTCACGACCGGCCTGCCCAACATCGACTATTATTTTTCCAGCGACGCCATGGAGCCGCCCGGTGCGGAAACGGCTTATAGCGAGCAACTGATCCGGCTGCCCGGACTGGGTACCCGCTATGCCCGTCCCGCGGCACCGCTACCCGCCACGCGCGAGGATCTCGGGCTGCCCGCCGGGCGCCACCTGGTCCTGTTCCCGCATGCGCCGTTCAAGATCCATCCCGACAACGACGCAGTGCTCGCCGAGATCGCGGTGCGCGATCCGCAAGCGCTGCTCGTGCTCGTGCAGGACCGGCAGCCCGCCCTCACGCGCGCCGTCGTGGCGCGCCTCGACGCGGCGCTGGCTGCGCGCGGCTGCCCGCCCGCACGTCATATCAAGGTGCTGCCTTACCTGCGCCATGCGGATTACCTGCGCCTGCATACCGTCTGCGACTTGATGCTCGATTGCCTACATTGGTCTGGTGGCAACACCACGCTGGATGCCATCGCCTGCGGCCTGCCGGTCGCGACACTGCCGGGAACGACGATGCGCAGCCGCCAGAGCGCGGCGATGTTGCGCATGATCGGGCTGGAACAACTGGTGGCGGCGGACGCTGTCGGCTGGATCGACATCGCGCACAGGCTGATGAACGACCTGGCATGGGCGGATACCGTTCGCAAGCGCTTGCGGGATCGTGCCGGACTGCTTTTTGACCAGGCACTTCCACTGGCGCAGCTGCAGGATGCACTCTTTGCAATTGTCGAAAACAACACAAAAAATGCGTAATAGGAAACTTTCCTGACACGGTATTTTACAGTTTTCGTCCGTCGTGACTTTTGGTGATGGCGATATACAACAGGGAGCGCGTATTCACATAAATTAGTGCCGCGCGGCATTTTGGGTTCTCGTGGGACACTGTACTATGCAGGGTCCGGTATTGTCCTCCGGCCTGTCGGTCCGGTAAATGGAACCCAACTCAGCCATTGGTGGTGCATGAAAGCTTTCTTCAAGAAAAAACAGGTAACTCAGAAAATCCGTGATGCTTTCCGTGTGGAAGCGCTCGAACCCCGGGTCCTGCTTTCAGCCGATCCAGTGCTCGGCGCCGCCCAAGTGGTGATGCTGCCGGACCGGGACCAGGATCACGACACCACGGCCGCCGCCTACGACGGCAGCCACTACACCGACCTCCACGGAAACGTCGCCAGTCTGGACCTCGGCCTGGTCGACCAATCGCACAATTTCCCCGCGCCGGCGCCGACCAGGCTCGACTTCGCGGTCGACCACCATGTCTACGACCTGGCCAAGCTGACCCAGAGCGAAGGCTTCATGGACAGTGCGGTGACGATCGCCGCCAACGACGTTTTGAAGGGCAGCGGCGACACCAATGTCGCGCTGCTGAACACCGGCACGCTGGCGCCGGGCTATTCGCCGGGCAAGGAGGGCTTTGGCTCCCTGGGCCTGGCCTCGTCGAGTACCGTGGAAATCGAGCTCGGCGGCAATGAGCCCGGCACCGGCTATGACCAGATCAACGTGACCGGCAAGGCGGTCCTGGACGGCAAGCTGGCGGTCAGCATCTACAGGCAGGGCGCCAGCGCCGGCTTCACGCCGGCCGATGGCCAGGTCTTCACCATCATGACCTTCGGCGAGGCCGAAGGCCGCTTCTCCAGCGCCTCGGGCCTGCTGCAGGCCGGCGACGGCCTCTTCTTCGAAGTGGTGCAGGACGCCACCTCGGTCAAGCTGGTCACGCACCGCTTCGACGTGTCGCTGGATGCCGGCAGCGCCGGGCTGGCCGACAATATCGGCTATGTACTGAACCACGACTATTTCCAGTCGATCAACATCAGCTCGGTCAGCTTCGACGGTTCGCTGAACCTGGACGACAAGCTGACCGTGAGCGGCAGCTTCACCCTGGCCAACAACAGCGCGACCACCAGCGTGGTCGATCCGGTGACCGGCAACCTGACCGCCATGGAAACCTGGTCGATCTCGGCCAGCCACGCCGAGGGCTTCCTCGGCCTGACCGAGGCGTCGAACATCACGCTGCACGACGTCGACCTCGGCCTGGTCTATCTCACCCCCGGCAACACCAGCCACAGCTACGACTGGGTGATGGGCAAGGCCACGATCGGCAGCTTCGAGGCGCATGGAACGGACAGCCTGACCATGGCCGGGAGCGGCATGCAGCTCGACTTCAGCTTCGGCCATGGCCAGAGCGCGCCGGGCGTGGCCAACACCACCGTGCTCGACCTGTCGGGCACGAACGCGATCACCGTCGGCAGCTTCAAGATCGACGACGACGGCAGCCGCGGCGAATTCGTGGTCGGCAGCGGCCACGCCACGATGGACATCGGCGGCATCCATGCGGAAGCCGACATCGGCGTGTCCGTCGACGACAGCGGCATCCTGATCGCCGGTACCAACGTGACCGCCGGCATGGGCGCCGGCGGCGTCAGCGTCGGCATCGAGCAGGGCAGCTTCGGCCTGGTGATCAAGAACGGCAAGGTCGCCTTCGAAGGCGCGGGCGCGGTCAAGCTGTCCGGCGGCGGCTTCGCCTCGGTGTCGGCCGACTACGCCACGCTGCACTGCAACGGGCCCG
>CAJYQM010000245.1 GCA_913777025.1 uncultured Massilia sp.
TGACCGCCAAGAGCACCGAACGCGATACCGTGCGCGCCCTCGACGCCGGCGCCAACGACTTCATCATCAAGCCTTTCCAGCCCCTGGAATTGCTGGCGCGCCTGCGCCGCTACCTTAAGTCACCCGACTGACACAGCATCGGTCGAGACCGCCGGTTCATGCCGGCGGCATGTGCGTGCGCGCTCCGGTTGGCTCGCGACATACCAGGCAAGTAACTGCTAGTATGATCAAAAACCGGACCACGCGTATGCAATTACAACTCCAAGACAGCAAGGCGCCGCCCGCACCACCCGACCTGCAGCGGCGGTTCGACGAGCTGCTCGACCACCTGCCGGCCGGGGTCACGGTGCACGACATTCATGGCCGCATCGTCATGGCCAACCTGCAAGCGGCCAGGATGCTCGATCGCAGTGAACAAGAGCTGATCGGCACCCGGCCGACCAGTGAGGAATGGCATCTGCTGAACGAAAATCTTTCGCTGCTGGCGGATGAGGACTATCCGGTCAGCCAGGCGCTCCGGACAGGAAAAAAGGTAACGGGGATGATCCTCGGCATCCCGTCCGTCAATGCCTCCACGCCCTGCTGGACCATCTGCAACGCTTACCCGGAATTCGACGAGGACGGCACCCTGCAGGGCGCCGTGGCCTGCTTCAGCGACTGCACGCAACTGAAGGACGCCCAGCAGCGCCTGGAAAAGTCCGAGGAAAGGCTGCGCCTGATCCTGCACGGCTCCACCGACGCGCTCTGGGACTGGGACCTCGTCAGCGGCGAAACCTATTATTCGGAACGCTGGTGGGACATGCTCGGCTATTCGCCGGGCGAGTTCCCGATCGGCAGCCAGGGCTGGCGCGACTTGATCCATCCGGCCGACCGCGACGACGTCACCGCCTTCCTGGCCGAGCTGCTGGCCGGTCCGCGCCACACCTACACCCTGGAATTCCGCCTGCGCCACCGCCAGGGCCATGATGTGCCGGTGCTGGTGCGCGGCATCGTCCTGCGCGATGCGTCCGGCCGGGCGATCCGCCTGTCCGGCACCAACACCGACCTCACCGAACGCAAGCAGGCCGAGCGCCGCATCTACGAACTGGCCTATTTCGACCCGCTCACCGGGCTGCCGAACCGGCGCTTCCTGATCGAGGAGCTGGACAAGACACTGGCGCGCGCCACCCGTTCCGGCCAGTACGGCGCGCTACTGTTCATCGACCTCGACAACTTCAAGCTGCTCAACGACACCATGGGCCACGACGTCGGCGACATGCTGCTGCGCCAGGTGGCCCACCGCCTGCGCCAGGCGCTGCGCGACAGCGACCAGCTGGCGCGCCTGGGCGGCGACGAATTCGTGGTGGTGCTGGAAAGCCTGGGCGCCACCCCGGCAGAGACCACGCCGCACGCCGACCACGTGGCGCGCAAGATCCTGTCGCTGCTGGGCCAGCCCTACGACCTGCCGGGCAACCCGAGCGCGCGCACGCCCAGCATCGGCATCGCGCTGTTCGACGGCAGCGACAGCAGCATCGACGCGCTGTTGCGCCAGGCCGATCTCGCGATGTACCGCGCCAAGGCCGACGGCCGCAACACCGCCCGCTTCTTCGATCCCAGCATGCAGGCCGCGGCCGAACGCCAGGCCGCGCTCGACAAGGCGCTGCGCGACGGCCTGGCCCGGCGCGAATTCGTGCTGTTCTGCCAGCCGCAGTTCGACACCGGCGGCCGGCTGATCGGCGCCGAGGCGCTGGCACGCTGGGAACATTGCGAGCACGGCCTGGTCGGCCCCGGCGAATTCATCAGCCAGGCCGAAAACACCGGCCTGATCGTCCCGCTCGGACGCCAGGTGCTCGAAGAGAGCTGCCGGGCGCTGGCGCGCTGGGCCCACGATCCCACGCTCGGCCGCCTGAAACTGTCGGTCAACGTCAGCGTGCGCCAGCTGCGCGACCCCGACTTCCCGCTCACGGTGGCCGGCCTGCTGGCGGCCACCGGCGCCAGCGCCGACAAGCTGTGCCTGGAACTGACCGAAAGCGTGTTCTCGGAAAACATGCAGGAGCCCATCAAGCGCATGGAGCAGCTGCGCGCGCAGGGGATCGCCTTTTCGCTGGACGACTTCGGCAACGGCCACTCCTCGCTCGCCTACCTGACCCGTTTTCCGCTGGCGGCGCTGAAGATCAACCGCAGCTTCGTGCGCGATGCCGGCGACAACAGCGCCACCATCGTGCAAGCCATCGTGGCGCTGGCACGCAAGCTGGGCCTGGACGTGGTGGCCGAAGGCGTGGAACAGGAGGACCAGCGCGACTTCATGGTCGGCTGCGGCTGCAATGTGCTGCAGGGCTACCTGCTCGGGCGGCCCGTACCCATGCCGGAATTCGAGCGGCTATATGGGAGCGCGGGCCACGCCTGAACGCGAACTGGTTACCCGCAACGAATACCAACTGTCGGTCTAATTTATAGATTGCTCGATAGAAAAATTAAACTTTATTAATTTCTCAACCGAATCAATGATCTAGATCAATACTTGAATTCAGGCACGGCAATTGCATTCCCCTTGGACTCAACACTTTTTAAACAAGGGGAAGTCCATGTCGCTGAATCTGAAGAAAAGTTTGAAAGCCGCAGCCCTCGCTGCCATGCTGTTTTCGGCAGCTGCCGCCAATGCGGCCCTGTACAAGTTCGAACTCACCGGCGACTATACGGCGAGCTGGCAGCTGAATTCCACGGTCGCGCCGGACGATTATGCCGATGGCGTAGGCTTCATCCTGTTTGATGTCGAAGGCAACTTCCCGGGTTCGGTGTTCGACGTCGCCGACCTGACCTTCTACAACGCCGACGCCGACGGCGGCATCCAGATCGACGACTTCTATGGTGACACGACGCTCTTGATCACCGATGGCGGCCAGCTCTACAGCGGTCCCGAAAGCACCCCGACCTTCCTCACCGGCACCTTCGCCCTCAGCGAATTCGGCGGCACCGGCAGCTACACCCTGACCGTGACCGATCTCGACGCCCCGCCGCCGCCAAGCGGCGACGTGCCGGAACCGGCCAGCGTGGCCCTGATGGCCGGCGGCCTGGGCCTGATGGCCGCGCTGCGCCGCCGCCGCTACGGCAAGTGAAGCATTGTCCGGCCGGGGCCCTCGCCCTGGCCGGATGCCTGTCCCGCCAGCGCCAGGGTGAAGGCGAAGGTCGTGCCCTGGCCCTCCCGGCTCTCGAAACCGATCGTCCCGCCGTGCTCCTCGACGATCGTCTTGCAGATCGCCAGTCCCAGTCCCGTGCCGCCGCTGCGCCGTGAATTGGTGCCGTCCGCCTGGGCGAAGCGCTGGAACACGCGCGGCCTGAAGGCTTCCGGAATGCCATCCCCCTGGTCCGCCACCGACAGGCGCACCCGGTCCCCGATCCGTTCGACGCGCGTGAGCACCGTGCTGCCCGCAGGGGAGAACTTGACCGCGTTCGACAGCAGGTTGGCCAGCACCTGCGTGATGCGGTCGCGGTCCACGCTGGCTTCCAGGTCATCCGCCCCGGGCCCGGCCTCGCAGGCGAGCGTCACGCCGGCCTGCGCCGCCAGGCTCGCCATCGACGCCACCGCGGCCTCGGCGATGGGCAGGACCGGCTGGACCGTGCGATCGAATTCCATCCGGCCCGCATCGATCTTCTGCAGGTCCAGCACGTCCCCGACCAGGCGCACGAGGCGTTCGGAGCTGGCATTGGCGACCCCGACCAGGCCTTTCGCATCCTCGGGCAGCTCGCCCGCCATGCCGTCGGCCAGCAGCGCGAGCGATGCGCTGATCGCCGTGAGCGGGGTGCGCAGCTCGTGCGAGACGGTCGAGACGAACTCGTTCTTCATGCGCTCGACCTGCTTGCGCTCCGAGATGTCATGCACGAAGATGCTGAAGAACGGGCCCTCGGCGGTGCCCGCCAGGCCGCTGGTCATCTCGACCGTCACTTCGCTGCCGTCGCGCCGGCACAGCATGGTCTCCACGCGCCGGCCCAGGATGTCAAGCGTCCCGGTCTCGCGAAAGCGCGCCAGGGCGGCTTGCGCGTGCGCGCGCAGACGCGGCGGCACCACCAGTTCGGCCGCCGGCCGGCCCAGCGCCTCGTCGCGGCGCCAGCCCAGCATGGTTTCGGCGGCCGAGTTCCAGTCGCAGATGCAACCCTGCGTGTCGATGCCGACGAAGGCATCCTGCGCGGTCTCGAGGATGGTGGCGATGCGCTGCTTGCTGGCCCCGACCGTGACCACCGCCTGCTCCAGCTCGCGCGTGCGCTGCGCCACCCGCTGCTCGAGCGTGGCGTTCAGCTCCTTCAGCTCGGTGCCCTGGCGCACCAGGTCGGCCACCAGCACTTCCAGCGTGCCGGACAGCGCCTGCACCTCGACGTAGCGCCCGCTTTCCGTCCCCAGCTTGACCGGTTCGCCGGCGCGGATGCGGCGCGCCGATTCGGCCAGCTCGCCCAGCGGACGGGTGATGCGGCGCGCCACCAGCACGCCGGCCAGCGAAAACAGCGCCGCCAGCAGCACCCCGGCGCTCAAGCCATATTCGCGCAGGCGCCGCACCGGCGCGTAGGCGTCGGCCACGTCCTGGCGCACCAGCACCGTCCAGCCCAGGCCCGGGTACTGGGCGTAGCCTTGTCCGCGCGCATAGCCGACCAGGTAGTCGCGCCCGTCCGGCCAGCGCTCGACCAGATAGCCGGCATCCTTGCCGGCGCGGGCCCGGTGCAGGCTGGACAGGACCAGGTGGCGCCCGGCCATGCCCTGCGGCCCGAGCAGCACGGTGCCGCGCGCATCGACGATCAGCGCCTCGCCCTTGCGCCGCGTGCCGATGCCGGCCATGACGGAACGCTCGACGTCGCGCGCCCATTGCCAGGACATGTGGGCGCCCAGCACCCCCACGGTGTTGCCGTGCTCGTCCCGGTAGGGAAAGGCGACGTCGACGAAGCGCAGGGGTTCCTGCTGCCGCGGCAGCAAACGGGACAGCAGCTTGGCCTCGTGCACGTCACCCACATGGATGCCCTTGAGGGCGTCGCGGAACCAGGGCCGCGCGGACACGTCGGCACCTTCGAGCAGGCCGCGGGCCGACACCTGCACCCGGCCGTCCATGCCCGCCAGGCCGAGCCAGCTGTAGTAGCCATAGCTGGCCTGCACCCGATCCAGGGTCTCGCGGCGCCGCGCCTGCGCCACGTCGGCGCCGAGATCCCGGCGCTGGGCGATCAGATTGACTTCGCGGTAGCGCTCGAACATGCCGCGTTCGAGCTTGTCCGAGGTCTGCGCCGCCAGCTCGGCGAGGCGGAAACCGATGCCGCTCTTGACCTGTTCGGTGGCCTTGCGTTCGATGACGGCGGTCAGCGCCAGGGTCAGGATGATGGAGAGGAGCGTGAAGGCGAGCGCCATCCAGGCGCCGAGGGCGCGCGGCAGAAAACGGCGCAGGAAGGTCGAGGGCGTGGACATCGGCGTCGGATCGGAAACAGGCGCCAGCGTAGCACAGCCTTCATGCCCGAAGGGAAGATCTTTTGCAGCGACACTGCACCTCACTTGTATTTCCAAGTGGCAGCGCCATATGCGCAGCATGCGGGAGAGCCGGCCGCCCGCACGGCCATGTCCAATTTCCGGTAAACTCACCGGTTGGTTCTCATTCCGCCCTACCTTACGATTCAGGAAACACCGCCATGCAAGACAATGCCGCGCCGTCCGCCCTTCTCGACTACGTCACTTCGTGCACGCTGCCCACGCCCTGGGCGCAGTTCACCCTGCACGCCTTCGTGGAACACGCGACCGGCAAGGAACACCTGGCGATGACGCTGGGCGACTTGTCGGGCGAGCCGCCGCTGGCGCGCATCCACTCCGAGTGCCTGACCGGCGATGTGATGTTTTCGCAACGCTGCGATTGTGGCGCCCAGCTCGAAGGCGCGCTGAAGAAGATCGCCGGCGAAGGCCGCGGCATCCTGCTCTACCTGCGCCAGGAAGGCCGCGGCATCGGCCTGGTCAACAAGATCCGCGCCTACCGCCTGCAGGAAGCCGGCGCCGACACGGTGGAAGCCAACCTGCAGCTGGGCTTCCATGCCGATGCCCGCAACTACGAGCTGGTGCTGCCGATGCTGCAGCAGTTCGGCATCGAAGCGGTGCGCCTGATGACCAACAACCCGCGCAAGATCGCGGCGCTGGAGAAGCTGGGCATCAAGGTCGCCGACCGCGTGCCGCTGCTGGTCAACCGCAACGCCTTCAACACCAATTACCTGGACACCAAGCAGGCCAAGCTCGGCCACATGATGACGCCGGCCACCGAGCCGGTGCTCGACGGCGAACTGTAACAGCCTGCGCTCGTCCGCGGCGAATCTGGCAAGATGGTCTCCGGTCATCTTGCCCGCCGAAGGATCGAATGCGCCCTGCCCCGCTTCGCGTTTCCTGCCTCGCCCTGCTCGTCTGTGGCGCTGCCGCGCTGGCCGCGTTCGCGGCTTCCGCCACGCCAGCCGCGCCAGCCGCGCCGGCGCCCCAGCCGACGCTGGTGATCCCGCCGGCGGCCCCGCCCGCCGCCACCCCGCCCGCACCCGGTCCCGGTGAAACCGACGACACGGCCAGCCTGCCCACGCCGTCCAGCGCGGCCCAGCAACTGTATTCGGCCGCCAGGCCCGACCTGCTGCAGATCCGCATGCTGCTCAGGAACGGGCGCAGCCAGTCCAGCGTGGGCTCCGGCTTCCTGGTCGGCCAGAGCCGGCTGGTGCTGACCAACTACCACGTGGTGTCGCAGATGGCGCTCGACCCGGACGTCTACGTCGGCGAATACGTCGACACCGATGGCAGGAGCGGCCCGGTCGAGCTGATGGCGGTGGACGCGCTGCACGACCTGGCCGTGGTGCGCGTGGACCGCGAAGGCACGGGCTTTTTCCGCGTGCCCGAGCACCCGGTGCGTCTGACCCAGGGCCAGTACCTGTACTCGCTCGGCAATCCCCTCGATCTCGGCTTCGCCATCTCGGAAGGCGCGTACAACGGCGTGGTCACGCGCAGCTTCTACGAACAGCTGATCTTTACCGGCCCGATCAACTCGGGCATGAGCGGCGGCCCGAGCGTGACGGCGTCCGGCACGGTGGCCGGCATCAACGTGTCCAAGCGCCGCGACGGCGAATCGGTCAGCTTCCTGGTGCCGGTCAGGTATGCCCAGGCGCTGCTGGCACGCGTGGCGAGCCAGGCGCACCCGCCGAAGAACTTCAACCCGCTGATCGGCCAGCAACTGCTGGCGCACCAGCGCGAGATGATCGACCGCCTGCTGGGCGAGCCACTGTCGGTCAAGAGCATGGGCCCCTACCGGGTGCCGGTGCGCGAATCCCAGCAGCTGCGCTGCTGGGGACGTTCCAACTTCCGCGCCGAGGCCGAGTACACGCTCGATGCCGTCAGCTGCGCGATGGAAGCGGCGATCTACGTCTCGGACACCCAGCAGACCGGCCACGTGTCGATGACCCACACCTGGCTGCGCTCGAGCAGCATGCACCCGCTGCAGTTCGCGGCGCTGGCCAGCAGCCAGTTCCGGGTCGACCGCATCGGTTCCTCGCGCGACACCCGCCTGACCCGGCCCGCCTGCAGCGAACAGTTCGTGCACACCGCCACGCTGCCGGTGCGCGCCGTGACCTGCGTGCGCGCCTACCGCAAGTTCGCCGGCCTGTACAACTTCACCCTGCTCACCGCCAGCACCGGCGACGGCCAGTCGAGCCTGCAGAGCCGCCTGGACCTGGCCGGCGTGTCCTATGAAAACGGCACCCGCGCCACGCGTGCCTTCTTGTCCGCGCTCGGACGGAGCCGGGGGCGATGAGCGGTCCGTGGTTCGTCGAGACCCTCGCCCGCAATGGCGAGGTGCTGCAGCGCCAGCGCG
>CAJYQM010000246.1 GCA_913777025.1 uncultured Massilia sp.
CTGCCCACGCTGCTGTCCGGCACACCGCTGGCGGCCGAGGCCGAAGCGCTGGGGACGGCGCTGAAGGGCGCCCACGACGAACACGCGCTGCAGGACATCGCCGTGCGCCTGAAGGACCTGTGCTACCAGGTCGAACTGAAGAGCGGCGACGGCGCCGAGCAGCAGGAACTGCTGCTGCGCCTGTTCAAGCTGCTGCTGGAAAACGTCGGCGAACTGCTCGACGACGACAGCTGGATGCGCGGCCAGGTGGCCGCCGTGCAAGACCTGATCGCCGGGCCGCTCGACGCGCGCGCGCTGGAAGACGCGATCCGCAGCCTGAAGGACGTGATCCTCAAGCAGGGCCAGCTGCGCCACGGCATCGCCGACGTCAAGGCCAGCGTCAGGAACATGATGATGACCTTCGTCGACCGCCTCAGCTCGGTGGCGGCCTCGACCGGCGACTACCAGGCCAAGATCAGCGGCTATTCGGAGCGCATCCGCCATGCCACGAATATCGAAGACCTGAACGAGGTGCTGGAAGCCGTGCTGGGCGAGACGCACAACGTGCAGGCCGAGGCGCTCGCCGCGCGCGACCGCATGCTGGCCGCGCACCAGGAAGTGCAGGATGCCGAGAAGCGCATCCGCGACCTGGAGGGCCAGCTGCAGCACATGAGCGAACTGGTGCGCGAAGACCAGTTGACCGGCAGCCTCAACCGGCGCGGCCTGGACGACGTGTTCGAGCGCGAAAGCGCGCGCGCCGACCGGCGCGGCACGCCGCTGTGCGTCGCCCTGCTCGACCTCGACAATTTCAAGAAGCTCAACGATACCTATGGCCACCTGGCCGGCGACAACGCGCTGCGCCACCTGGTCAAGGTGGTCAAGGATACGCTGCGCTCGATGGACGTGATCGCCCGCTTCGGCGGCGAGGAATTCCTGATCCTGCTGCCCGAGACCACGGTGGAGTCGGCTTCGAGCGCGATGGTGCGCGTGCAGCGCGAACTGACGCGCCACTTCTTCCTGCACGAAAACGAGAAGATGCTGATCACCTTCTCCTGCGGCGTGGCCTTGCGCCAGCAGAACGAGGAGCAGGCCAGCCTGATGGCGCGCGCCGACCGTGCCATGTACCAGGCCAAGCAAAGCGGCAAGAACCGGGTGGTGATTGCCGACTGAGTCGGCGGCTATAGACGATAAAACATGATACAAAAAATGCCGGCATGCCGGCATTTTTTGTATCACTTCCCAACTTGAGCCCGCCATCCACCGCAAAAAAATATTTTTTTTCGGCCTCAAGTTCGCCGGCCCGGCGCCGCCAAGGCCACGCGTCCCGCATCGAAATCATTGCCCGCCGAAAATTTTTTTCATCGGGGCCATAAAGTTTTTCCCCAGCAGTACGTTACCTGCATCAACAGCGGTTTGAATGTCACGAAACAGCGTGACAGACCAAAGTGAACGAGTGGCACGTTGCCACGCCCACGCAAGACCAAGTCTGGAGAAACACCATGGCATCCGTAATCAACACCAACGTTGCATCCCTGAATTCCCAACGTAACCTGGCGGCTTCGCAATCGTCGCTGAACACCTCGATCCAGCGCCTGTCGTCCGGCCTGCGCATCAACAGCGCGAAAGACGACGCCGCAGGCCTCGCGATCTCGGACCGCATGAATTCGCAGATCAAGGGCATGAACCAGGCGACCCGCAACGCCAACGACGGCGTGTCGATGGCCCAGACCGCCGAAGGCGCGCTGGCGAGCTCGGGCGACATCCTGCAGCGTATCCGCGAACTGGCAGTGCAATCGTCGAACTCGTCGAACTCGGCCAGCGACCGCAAGGCCCTGCAGACCGAAGTTACCCAGCTGAGCTCGGAACTGAACCGCATCTCCAACACCACCGAATTCAACGGCCAGAAACTGCTGGACGGCTCGATGGGCACCGCCAACTTCCAGGTCGGCGCCAACGCGGGCCAGCTGATCTCGATGAACGGTGCGAACTTCACCACCTCGACCTACGGCAACAACCGCATGGACGTCAGCAGCAAGCAGGCTGCCGCCACCGGCGCCGTCACCGGTGGCAAGATCACGGTGAACGGTTCGGAAGGCTCGAAGGACTACACCGTCACCGCCGACGAATCGGCCAAGGCCACCGCTGCCGGCATCAACAAGATGAGCGGCGACACCGGCGTCACCGCGACCGCCAAGACCGAAGCGCTGTTCACCGCCACGGTCAAGGAGTCGTACACGATGGAGCTGAAATCGGACAACGCCGATGCCGTGACCATCTCGTTCTCGGTCGGCGACAAGCTCGATGCCAACGGCTACGCCTCGGCGATCAGCGCCGTCAATGCCCAGACCGCCAAGACCGGCGTGACCGCATCCTTCGACGCCGACAACGGCGGCATCAAGCTGACCAATGCGGAAGGCAACGACATCTCGCTGACCAACAAGTCGACCTCGGCCACCGCCACCGGCACCATGGGCACCTACGACCCGGACGGCGCGGCGATCGCCACCCCGCAGGCGATGACCGCCACCGGCGCCGCCGTGGCCAAGGGCCGCATCACGATGGACTCGGACAAGAGCTTCTCTGTCAGCGACGCCAGCGGCTGGGACCTGGACGGCTCGTCGAAACTGAAATCGGTGGCCGACATCGACATCAGCAGCTTCGACGGCGCACAGGCCGCGATCAAGACCGCCGATGCCGCCCTGGCCTCGGTCAACGGCAAGCGCGCGGAATACGGTGCACTGCAATCGCGCTTCGGCTCGGCCATCTCGAACCTGCAGACCTCGACCGAGAACCTGTCGGCATCGAAGAGCCGCATCACCGACACCGACTTCGCTTCGGAAACCGCGAACATGACCCGCGGCCAGATCCTGCAGCAGGCAGGTACCTCGATGCTGGCCCAGGCCAACTCGCTGCCGAACGGCGTCCTGTCGCTGCTGCGCGGCTAAGCCCCGGACCAGGCGCCCGCGAGGGCGCTGCAAGCGACTCCTCGGCTGAAGCGATTCAGCCGGGGATTTTTTGCTAAGGGAACTCGACATGAATATCCTGCCCGTTGGTTCGCCCGTCACGACGAAACGCGAAGAGCGCCAGGCGCCGGCGGTCGAGCCGGCCGCCGGCGCGTCCGCCCTGTCAGGCAAGACGGCGTCGAGCGGCGCCGCCGTCACCCGCGAAGCGCTGTCCGACGCGGTCAAGAAGATCAACGATTCCATGCCGGCCTCGGCCCAGAGCCTGGAATTCTCGATCGACGAGGACAGCAAGGACATCGTGGTCAAGGTGATCGACCAGAGCACCAGGGAAGTCGTGCGCCAGATTCCATCCGAAGAAGCGCTCGAGATCGCCAAATCGCTGGACAAGATGCGCGGCCTGCTGCTGCGCCAGACCGCCTAGTCTTTCTTCCGCTGCATCCGCTGCCGTCCACCGGGCGGCAGCGGCTCCCTCCCCTTCCGCCCCCGCCCTGCTCAGCCGTTCTGAAATTGAATTAAGAGGGATTTCCTGCTCTCAAGTGCGAATTGCTTTTGTCGTTAATGACTTACAGTAACGCATTCACAGGAGGAACACGTGGGAATCAGCTCATCCGGTATCGGCTCCGGCCTGAAGGTCGACGACCTCGTCAAGAGTTTGATGGCGGCCGAATCCGCACCGCTCAACAACTACGACGCCAAGACCGCCGCTTACCAGAACAAGCTGGCGGCCTACGGCAAGGTCAGCTCGGCCGTCGGCACCTTCCAGGCCGCCCTGACCTCGCTGAACTCGTCCGCGACCTTCAGCGCCCTGTCCACGAGTTCCAGCAACAAGGATGTCCTCACCGCCAGCACCAGCAGCGGCGCGGTGGCGGGCAAGTACAAGGTCAACGTCACCCAGCTGGCCCAGGCCCAGAGCCTGGTCAGCGGCGGCAAGGCCAGCACCAGCGCCATGATCGGCGCCGGCGCCAAGACCACCCTGACTTTCCAGTTCGGCAACGTCAGCGGCGGTACCTTCGGCAGCGCCGGCAGCGCGCTCGGCCCGGGCGTCGCGTTGTCCGGCATCGCCAGTGGCGCCCTCACCATCAACGGCACCGCGATCGCCACCAGCGGCACCACGCGCAGCGCGCGCGACCTGGCCGCCGCCATCAACGGCAAGAGCGACGACACCGGCGTCATTGCCAAGCCCGGCACCACGACCACCGCGGCCGGAATGTTCAAGGACTTCGGCGCCGTCAGCGTCACCGACGGCAGCTACAAGCTGTCCGTGGGCGGCGTGGACCTCGCTTCCGCGCAGGCCGGCGGGGGCGTGGACGCGGCGGCGATCGACAAGGCCCTGGGCGATACCGCCACCCGCAACGCGCTGGCCGCGGCCAACATCACCACGACCGGCTCGGCCGTTGACGGCACCCTGCAGTTCCTGGCAGCGGACGGCGCCAACATCAGCGTGACCGAGACCGTGAGCGGCACCGTCAGCGGCGGCATCGGCCTGGCCGCGGGCAGCGCCAACAAGGGGTCCGCCACCACCGCGACCGCGGGCGTCACCCTCAGCTCGGCCGACGGCAGCCAGATCGTCATCGGCGGCACCAATCCCGCGGCGGCCGGCCTGACGGCGGGCAGCGGCGGCAGCTACATCGGGGCCGGCTTCAACCAGGACGGCTCGCAGAACATGGGCACCGTCACCCTCGACACCAAGGACCAGTCGCTGCAGGGCATCCGCGACGCCATCAACAAGGCCAACATCGGGGTCACCGCGACCATCGTCTCGGACGGCGGCGACAATCCCTATCACCTGGTCGTCACCTCGAACAAGACCGGCGAAAAGTCCGCGATGAAGATCAGCGTGGGCGGCGTCGACGGCCAGCCGCCCGACCCCGCCATCGCCAGCCTGATGGGCTACGACCCGGGCGGCGCGCAGGGCCTGACCCAGACCAGCGGCGCCCAGAACACCAAGCTGACCATGAACGGCATCGAGGTCAACAGCAGCAGCACGACGGTGTCCGACGCGATCCAGGGCGTGAGCCTGGACGTGACGGCGCTCGGCAGCAGCACGCTGAACGTGACCAAGGACACCAGCACCGTGTCGGAGTCGATCAATGCCTTCGTCAAGGCCTATAACACGCTGAACTCGACGATTGCCGGCCTGACCAGCTACAACGCCGACACCAAGGCCGGCGGCCCGCTGCAGGGCGATGCCTCGATGCGCTCGATCCAGTCGCAGCTGCGGCGCCAGCTCGGCACCTCGGTCGAGGGCCTGGGCGGCAAGCTGACCACCCTGAGCCAGGTCGGCATCTCGTTCCAGAAGGACGGCAGCCTGGCGGTCGATTCGTCCAAGCTGAATACGGCGATCGCCAACAACTTTTCCGACATCGGCGGCCTGTTCGCCGCGATGGGTTCAGCCAGCGACGGCGGCATCAGCTTCGACAAGTCGAGCGCCGCCACCAAGGCCGGCGAATACGCGGTCAACATCACGCAGATGGCGACCAAGGGCTCGCTGACCAGCGCCGCCGCGCTGTCCGGCTCGACCACGATCGGCGCCAACACTACCTGGGCCGTCACGCTGAACCAGACCAGCCCGGCCACGGCCAGCAAGGTCCAGAACATCACGATCCCGGCCGGCACCTACGACAACACCCAGCTGGCGGCCGCGCTGCGCGCCGCGATCAACGGCAACGCCACCTTTTCCGGCGCCGGCGACGCGGTCGAAGCCTCGGTCGACAAGGACGGCAAGCTGGCACTGTCCTCGAGCAAGTTCGGCGAGAAGTCGAACATCTCGATCGCCAACGTGACCGGCACCGGCTTCGAATCGATCTTCGGCAGCGGCGCCACCCCGGTCGCGGGCAAGGACGTGCAGGGCACGATCGGCGGCGTGGCCGCCACCGGCAACGGCCAGACCCTGACCGCGGCCGCCGGCTCGAACGCCGAAGGCATCCAGCTGACGGTCAAGAGCGGCGACGTGGGCGACCGCGGCAGCGTCACCTTCTCGCAGGGCTATGCCTACCAGCTGACCAACCTGGCGGCCACCTTCACCGGCAAGGACAGCCTGCTGCAAAACAAGACCGATGGCCTGAACGCGAGCATCAAGTCGGTGGCCACCCAGCGCGACAAGTTCAGCGACCGCCTGACCCAGATCGAGGCGCGCTACCGCGCCCAGTTCAACGCGCTCGACACCATGCTGAGCTCGATGCAGAGCACGCAAAGTTACCTGACCCAACAGCTCGCGGCGATTGCAGCCAACCGCTGATCCTGGATATTTGGAGAATCAAAAGATGTTTGGAACCATGAAACGCGGCGTGAATGCCTACGCCAACGTGGGCCTCGAAACCGGCGTCGCGTCGGCGTC
>CAJYQM010000247.1 GCA_913777025.1 uncultured Massilia sp.
CCGGCGACCATGAGAGCCTGCACCAGATGCGCGTCGGCCTGCGCCGCCTGCGCGCCGCGCTGGCGATGGTACGCAATGAAAAGACAATGCGGGTTCAGCTGCCCGAACCGACGGCCGCCGACGTCGAATGGCTGGCCGGCGAACTGGGCGACGCGCGCAACTGGGACGTGTTCATCGAATCGGTGCTGCCCGAGCTGCCGGTGCCCGAGGCGCACCAGCCGGCATTGGCGCGCATCGGGGTGGCGGCGCGCGAGGAGGCCGAGCGCCATCGCAACAAGGTGCGCTCCGCGGTCGGCAGCCCGCGCTACACGGCGCTGATGCTGGCGCTGGGCGCCTGGATCGCCGGGGAGGGGTGGCGCCAGGCCGGCCTGCCGTCCGAGCCGCTGGCGCAGAAGGTGGCCAAGGCCGCGCCGCAGCTGGTGCAGCATGCCGCCGCGCGCGTGCGCAAGCGCGCCCGCGCCTACGACCTGCACCGCCCCGAGTGCCTGCACAAGGTGCGCATCGCGGCCAAGAAGGAGCGCTATGCGCGCGAATTCTTCGATGCCCTCAGCCACGGCAAGAAGGCATCGCGCCGCCACGACCTGCTCACCGGCATGCAGGACGAGCTGGGCCTGCTCAACGACAGCTTCACGGCGCGCGAGCTGGTGGCGCAGCTGCGCGAACGGGTGCCGCAGGAGGTGGCGCTGCTCGGCTTCATCGAGGGCGTGCTGGCCGAGCGCGCGGCGCAGGCGCTGCCGCAGGCGCGCAGGCATGTGAAGCAGCGCCTGCGCGAGCGCGCGGCGTTCTGAGCGCGGAGGCGGCGTTCAGTCGTCCTGCCGCGCGCCCTTGCGGTAGTCGGTCGGGCTGCTGCCGGTCCACTGCTTGAAGGCCCGGGAAAAGCCGGGCGCGTCGGCGAAGCCGAGTTCGAAAGCCAGGGCCGCCACCGGCATGGTCGAATGCGTCAGCCGGTGGATCGCGATGTCGCGCCGCAGTCCATCCTTCAGCGCCTGGAAATGCGTGCCTTCCTCGGCAAAGCGCCGGTTCAGCGTGCGCACCGAGGTGTGCATCGCGTGCGCCAGGTCCTGGATCGTCACGGCTTCCCCGAGCCGCTGTTCGAGATGGGCGCGCGCCCTGGCCGTGAGCGTGCCGCGCTGCACGCCGCTGAAGGTCCAGCCATCCGGCGCCCGCTTCAAAAAGGCCCACAGCTCGTGCTTTTCGCGCTTGAAGGCCGCCATGCAGTCGCCGTGCGCAAAGTGGATGCTGGTCGCGCCCGCGCCGAACCATACGTCGCCGGGATACAGGAAGGCATACACTTCCACATGCCGGGGCCGGGCGAAGCGGAACTCGATCCGGTGCAGGCCGATCTCGCGGCCGGCCAGCCATGACACGACGCCGTGGGCCAGCTTCATCATGAGCGCGTGCCCGAGCGGTTCGGGGGCGGTGCCGGGCTGTCTTTCCAGCAGGGCCAGGCGCACCAGGTCGCCGCGGGTCGACAGCTGCAGGCGGTAGTCGTCCAGCAGCAGGTTCCAGAAACGGACGAAGCGGTTCAGCGCCACCATCACGGTGGGCGCGTCCAGCAGGCCGAGCATCAGGTATTTCAGGGTCCCGCCGCGGATCGGCCGCGACCACAGGCCCAGCATCTCGTCGTCCAGCAGGGCCGCCACGGCGCGGTACAGGGCGACGTATTGCTGGCGCGTGATGCGCGCCTCGGGCTGGTCGAACAGGCGCGCCGGGATGGCGGCGCTGGCCAGCGCCTGGGCGGCCACGTCCTCGCCGTGCTGCGCGCGGATAAAGCGCAGCATGCCGTTCAGGAAGTGGACGGGCAGGGTGACCGTGTTTTGCCAAGCGGGATTCATGGGGGAGCATTATGGCGCACATTGCACAGGCTTTGGCGCAAAGAGCCATCCATTTCGCGGCGCACTCCCTGTACTCTCCGGATTATCGTATGGCGTACTTTGACAATCGAGGGGGCAGGAATGAAACGCATCGTTGTGACCGGCATGGGCCTGGTGTCGCCCTTGGGCGCCGACGTCGAGACCGCATGGCGCCATCTGCTGGAGGGCCGCTCGGGCCTGGCCGGCCTGGGCGAGGATCTGGTCGAAGGGATTGCCGCGAAGGTGGCGGGTCCCGTGCCGGCGCTGGCGGAAGACCGCCCGTGGGGCTTCGACGCCGACCGCGCGGTCGAACCGAAGGACCAGAAGAAGATGGACCGCTTCACGATGTTTGCCCTGGCCGCGGCGCAGCAGGCGCTCGACCAGGCCGGCTGGCATCCGGACACGGATGAGGCGCGCGAGCGGACGGCGACCATCGTGGCCTCAGGCGTCGGCGGTTTCGGCGCCATCGTCGACGCGGTGCGCACCACCGACACGCGCGGACCGCGCCGGCTGTCGCCGTTCACGGTGCCGAACTTCCTGGCCAACATGGCGGCCGGCCACATCTCGATCCGCCATGGCCTGCGCGGCCCGCTGGGCGCCCCGGTGACGGCTTGCGCGGCCAGCGCGCAAGCCATCGGGGATGCCGCCCGCATGATCCGTGCCGGCGAAGCCGACGTCGCCCTGTGCGGCGGCGCCGAGGCCTGCATCGACCGCGTCAGCCTGGGCGCCTTCGCGGCGGCGCGCGCCATGTCGACGGCATTCAATGCCGAGCCCACGCAGGCGTCGCGCCCCTTCGACCTCGGGCGCGACGGCTTCGTCATGGGCGAAGGCGCGGGACTGCTGGTCATCGAAGAGCTGGAGCACGCGCTGCGGCGCGGCGCCACGCCGCTGGCGGAACTGGTCGGCTACGGCACCAGCGCCGACGCGTACCACATGACCTCACCGCCCGAAGACGGTGCCGGCGGCCGCCGCGCGATGGAACTGGCGATCCGCCAGGCCGGCATCGATCCGGCCCTGATCGGGCACCTGAACGCGCATGCGACCTCGACCCCGGTCGGCGATGCCAGCGAACTGGCCGCCATCAAGGCCGTGTTCGGGACGGGCGCGGGGCCTGCCGTGTCGGCCACCAAGTCGGCGACCGGCCACCTGCTGGGCGCGGCGGGCGGCGTGGAGGCGATCTTCACGGTGCTGGCGCTGCGCGACCAGATGGCGCCGCCCACCCTGAACCTGGTGCAGCCCGATCCGGCCGCGGAAGGCGTCGATATCGTGCGTGGCGCGGCGCGCAAGATCGAGACGGACTACGCCATCTCCAACGGCTTCGGCTTCGGCGGCGT
Source organism: uncultured Massilia sp. (assembly GCA_913777025.1). Lineage (GTDB taxonomy): Bacteria > Pseudomonadota > Gammaproteobacteria > Burkholderiales > Burkholderiaceae_D > Telluria. The sequence goes on from CAJYQM010000247.1 coordinate 3,188, forward strand.
GAACGCCAGCCTGCTGTTCCGCCGCGTCTAGGGGCGCGTCAAGCCTTCACCGCCAGGAACTCGCCCTTGCCGACCGGGACCAGGCTGGTGGTGAAGCCGGTGTCGGCGCGCACGGCATCGGTAAATTCCGCCATCTCGTGCGCGTGCGAGGTCGCGTTGTCGACCACCAGCAGGCCGCCCGCGCGCAGCACGCGTCGCAAAGCCGGCCACCAGTCGAGATAAGCGCTGCGCTTCGAATCGAGGAAGACCATGTCGAAGCCGGCGTCCGGCAGGCCGGCGAGCAGGGGGCCGGCATCGCCTTCATGCTGGGTGATGCGCCCGGTAAGCCCGGCGCGCTCGAAGTTGGCGCGCGCCAGCGCGATCTTGTCCTTCGAAACTTCCACCGTGGTGACGGCGCCGTCGATGGCGGCTGCCGCATCGGCCAGCCACAGCGTCGAATAACCGTTCGAAGTGCCGATTTCGAGGATGCGGCGCGATTGCGTCGCCTTGACCAGCACGGCAAGGAATTCGCCGGTGTCCGGCGTGATGTTGAGCATGCGGCTGGCACTGTTGGCGGGATCGCCGTCGTGGGCGTCGCCGAAGGTGGCCAGTTCGTCGAGCAGGGCGGTCAGGTCCGGGTTCAAGCTTGTCTCCTTTTTTTGCGAGACCCTTATCGTGCCATGAACCCGGCCTGGTTGCCGAATATGGTGCCGGTATGTTTCCCGACCGCCGGCGCCGGTAGGGCGGCTGAGCCGCCATGCCCTTTTCCCGAGGAGCGAGACACATTGTGACGGCCACATGTGACAGCCATTTGACATTGTCGTGACGCCGGCGTGACGTCGCCATAAAACATCAGGGCGCCCCGGCCGCGCCCCCGAACTCCGGCTTCAGCCCGGCGCGCCACTTCTGGATCAGTCCCGCCAGCGCAGATGCCTGCGCCCGGGCCGGCGACAGCACGGCCACCGCCGCCTGCAGCGCCTTGTCGTCGCGTGTGCCGAACCGGCGCGTGCTTTCGACGGGGTCGCGTTGCGCGTCCGCGGCGACTTGCGTGCCCGCCGTCGGCGCCAGGTGGTTCGCCAGGTCGGCTTCGCGCAGCATCAGGTCGTCGCTGTCCGCCACTTTCGGCGCCACCACGATGTCGGGCACCAGGCCGCGCGCCTGGATCTCGCGGCCGTTCGGCGTGAAGTAGCGCGCCACGGTGAACTTGACGCCGTCCTCGCCCAGCGGGATCACGGACTGGATCGAGCCCTTGCCGAAGGTACGGGTGCCGATCACGGTGGCGCGGCGCTGGTCCTGCAGCGCCCCGGTCACGAGTTCCGCAGCCGAGGCCGAGGCGCCGTTCACCAGCACGGTCAGCGGCACGGTCCGGGTCCAGGCGGGCAGGCCGGCCAGGACGTCGGCATCCGTGGCGCCCTTGTAATAGCGCGGGTTGACGGTGACGGTGGCGTCGACGCCGGGCACGCGGCCGCGCGCGGAAAACAGCACCGTGTCCGGGGCCAGGAAGGCGCCGGCGACGCTGACCGCGGCCGGCACCAGGCCGCCCGGATCGTTGCGCAAATCGAGGATCAGGCCGCGCGGCGGCGTCTTGCCGTCCAGCTGCTTCAGGGCCGCGGCCAGGTCGGCGCCGGTCGCGCCGCCGAAGGACGACACGCGGATCCATGCCAGGCCGGGCGCCGCCATGCGTGTGCGTACCGTGGCGCTGCGCAGCGCGGCGCGCGTGATCCGGAGCAGGCGCACCTCGCCGGTCCGGCCTTGCGCGATCCCGACCGTCACCACCGAACCCGGCGCACCGCGCATGCGCCGCGCCACCTCGCTGCTGGACAGGCCGGCCAGCGGCGTGCCGTCGATCGAGGCGATCAGGTCGCCGGCCTGGATGCCGGCCAGCGCGGCCGGCGAATCCTCGCTGGCTGCGACCACGCGTATCCGGTCGCGGTCGATTTCGGCCTCGATGCCGATGCCAACGTAGTCACCGCTGTCCTCGTGGTCGAGTTCGCGCATGTCGTCGGCGCTCATGTACTGGGAATGCGCGTCGAGCGAGGCCAGCATGCCGGCGATGGCGCCGTCGAACAGGGTCTTGTCGTCGGTTTCGCCGACATAGTTGCGCTTGACCAGGGCATAGGCCGTGACCAGCTTTTCCATTTCGGCACGGGGCACCTGGACCGTGTCCGCGCCGGCGGGCGTGGTCGAGCCGGGTTCCGCCGCATGGGCCAGCGGCGCGCATGCGATCAGGAGGGTGGCCAGCTGGCGCTGCATCGTGCTTGTCATGTCGGCTCCTTGTGTCATGTGCCGATTCTGCGGCGTGGACCTGTTAAGCGGGGTTAGGCGCAGGTAAAGCGGTGTAAAGGAATTGTCGGAGCGTCAACGCCCGGCAGTCGCTCTCGGCTTTTGCTTGTTCCTCATGGCAAAAAAGGCCGATAATCTTTTCTTTGCGGTCACAAACCGCCCGCTCCAGGAGATGCCCGTGCAAGATCAGCAACACGACCCGCAAGCCACCCACGACGACCAGCCGGCCAGCCCATCGCGCCGCCGCATCTTCCAGGCCGCCGCCGCGGTCGGCCTGGCCGGCGGCATGGCCACCCAGGCCGGCGCCGCACCGAAGAAGGGAGCCAGGCCGGTCGCGGGTTCGCTCGACGCCAAGCTCAAGGCGCACGTCAAGAACGTGGTCGTGATCTACCTGGAAAACCGCAGCTTCAACAACCTGTTCGCCGGCTTCCCGGGCCTGGCCCAGCCGCTCGCAGATGTGGCGCCGGGCGCGAGCCAGCAGAAGGACCGCGATGGCTCGCTTCTACCGGAACTGCCGAAGATCTGGGGCGGCATGGTGCCCTCGCGCCAGAATATCGGCGGCAAGGATGTCCTGATCAAGGAAGACGAAATCCAGCACCTGCCGAACGCGCCGTTCAAGCTGAGCGATGCGGCCGGCAAGCCGCTGCCGGAAGGCATCATCACGCGCGACCTGGTGCATGCCTTCTATCACAACCAGATGCAGATCAACGGCGGCAAGAACGATCAGTTCGTGGCCTGGGGCGACAGCGGCGCGCTGGTGATGGGCCACTATGGCGAGACGGAAAAGAACCTGGGCCTGTGGCAGATCGCGCGCGATTACACGCTGTGCGACAACTTCTTCATGGCGGCCTTCGGCGGCTCCTACCTGAACCACCAGTTCCTGGTCAGCGGCCGCGTACCGGAATTCTTCAACGCCAAGGACACGCCGGCCAGGAAGAAAATCGCGGTACTGGAAGACGGCCCGACCGGGCATCGCCTGGCGCTGGCGCCGGATTCGCCGAAGTCGGCACTCGAGGGCAAGCCGAAATTCGTCAACAATGGCGCGATCACGCCGGACGGCTATGCGGTCAACACCATGGCGCCGCCTTACCAGCCGAGCTGGGTGCGTCCGGCGCCGGGCGGCGACACCACGCTGGCCGACCCGCAGGATCCATCGGTGCTGCCGCCGCAGACCTACGACACGATCGGCGATGTGCTGTCGCGCGGCGGCGTGAGCTGGGCCTGGTACGGCGGCGCCTGGCAGGCGGCGCTGGATGGCCGCGGCGAGGGTTCGCGCCCCAACTTCCAGTTCCACCACCAGCCGTTCAACTACTTCAGGCAGTTCGCGCCGGGCACCGCCGCGCGCGCCGAGCATATCCGCGACGGCGGCCTGGGCGACAGCCCGATCTCGAACAAGTTCATCGCCGATGCCGTCGCCGGCAAGCTGCCCGCCGTGACCTTCTACAAGCCGCAGGGCAACCTGAACCTGCACGCCGGCTATTCGGACGTGGAATCCGGCGATGCCCACGTCGCCAACGTGATCGAACACCTCAAGAAGTCGCCGCAGTGGGACAACATGGTGGTGGTGATCACCTTCGACGAGAACGGCGGCTGGTGGGACCACGTGGCGCCGCCCAAGGGCGACCGCTGGGGCCCGGGTTCGCGCATCCCGGCGATCGTCGTCTCGCCGTTCGCGAAGAAGGGCGCCGTGGACCACAATTTCTACGACACGACCTCGATCATGCGCTTCATCACCCGCCTGCACGGCCTGCCGCTGCTGGACAGCCTGGCCGCGCGCGATGCCGCCTTCGCCGAACGCGGCGCACGCGGGCCGGGTGACCTGACCGGCGCGCTGAGCTTCCGCTGAACCCGGTTTCAGGCATTCCCACAAGCAGCCCTCGAGGCTGCTTTTTTTGTCAAACACTTTTAGCGCATATCAAAAATTGCCTATCGGCTAACGTGCGCTGTGCGGGAAAACGGCGCACTACACTCTGCCATGGCCGTTGTCATCTGCCTACTTTCATACCCACGAATCAGGAGAGCAAAATGCAAAAGAATAAAACCTTGAAAGGGCTGCTTGCCGTGTCGGCAGTGGCCGCCATGTTCAGCACCTTCGGTGTCCAGGCCCAGACCGCCACCAGCAGCACCACCCCGAACCATGCCGGCAAGGTCTCCAAGGACGGCGCGATGGACAACACCAACAGCACCGGCATGGAAAACCGTTCGGCCCAGGCCGGTTCGGCCGGCATGAGCGGCGCGACGGGCGCCAGCGGCAGCGGCCAGTCGGCTTCGGGTGCGGCGCCGGCTGCGGCCCCGGCTGCGGGCGCCAAGCTGAGCGCGGGCGACCAGAAGGCCATCAAGGACATGGCGATGGCCGACATGGCTGAAGTCGAAACCGGCAAGCTGGCCCTGAGCAAGAGCCAGAACGCCGAGGTGAAAGCCTTCGCCCAGCAGATGGTCGACGACCACGGCGCCGCCCTGCAGAAGGTGCAGGCCGTTGCCCAGCAAAAAGGCGTGACCCTGCCGACCGAACTGGATGCCAAGCACAAGGCCATGTCGGCCAAGCTGGAAAAAATGACTGGCGACGCCTTCGACAAGGCCTACATGGCCAATGGCGGCGTGAAGGATCACAAGGACACCCTGGCCAAGCTGAACGCCGACGCCAAGAAGATCAAGGATCCGGACGTCAAGGCCCTGGCCGACCAGCACAAGCCGGTCGTCGAGCAGCACCTGAAGGCCGCCCAGCAGATGCCGGCTGCCAAGTCGGGCACGACTGCAGGCAAATAAGCTGACTGAGCGATGAAGGGGCGATCGGGACCGCGTGTCCCGGTCGCCCTTTCGCTTTAGGCGCTGTTCGCATCAAGTGTTGAAAACGCCGATCGCCGCCCTGAGCAGCGCGTCCGGGGTGCCGATACGTTGTCCGTCGATCGCCCAGCGCCAGCCGAGGTAATTGCCGAGGTAGCGGCTGGCCACGCCACGGAAGGGGCGCAGCCAGTCGCGCAGCCGGCCGTGGTATGCGTTGACGTTCTGGACATGAATGGCGCCACGTGCCCGGATGCCGGCGGCAAGGTTCACGGGCTCGTGCGTGATCCCGGCGCCCCGGGCGAAGCTTCGATAAGCGGAGTGGCCATCGGTCACCAGCAGCACGTCGCGTTCCAGTCGCGGCAGTAGATGCTGGTCGAGCTGGCGGCGCGTGACGGGGCCCTTGCCCGGGACCCAGTCGAGCGTCTGCCCTGTGCGGTCACGCGCGACCAGGATGCACATCTGTTCATTTGAAATCCCGCGTTTTGTCGCTTTGCCGCCACGCTTACGTGGTGGACGATCCAGTTTGCGCGAACCTTTGTGGGATTCGAGCACATACATTTCGTCGGCTTCGGCGATGCCGGCCAAGCATTGCGGACGGTCCTCCTTGGTCAGTGTCAGGAAGCGGTGGCGCCAGCGGAAGCTGGTGGTGCTGGCGACACCGAGATCGGAGGCAGTGCGGCGCACGCTGCGCGAGTCGAGCATGTGGGCCAGGTAGTCGAGCCAATGCTGCTTGTGGCGTAGTCGCGCGAGCGGGGTGCCCGTCAGTGCGTTGCAGGTGCGGC
>CAJYQM010000248.1 GCA_913777025.1 uncultured Massilia sp.
CTGCCAACTGCTCCTGGTGCGATTGAATGCCGGGACTGCTGAATCCAGCAATCATGTCGCCCAGCATAGCCTTTGCACGAAACAAAGGCCAGCTACGGCGAGGAATATGATCGCACGAAACTAAACAGCTATGCTCATTGAACTGCTCCTGGAGAAGGTGGGAGAGGAAAGTTGAATTCAGGCAGCTCTAGCTTGGCATCACCTTCTCGATTAAATAGATCAGCTTGATCTAATAACCATTCAAACATAAAGTGTCCTGCACCTCGGTCGGAGAACTGAACAATACGTTCAATCAAATCTAGTTTCTCTACCTCGCCTGATATCGATTTTTGTAGATCAATTACTTCGGATATCCGACGAAGGTCACTCACAAAGTCCAGAACCACAACCTTATTTTTATTTGCAGATAGTCGTAATCCTCTTCCTAGCTGTTGAACGAAAATCCTCCGGCTATGCGTGACTCGCATGAAGGCCAGCATATCAACGTCAGGAACATCTACGCCTTCGTTAAAAATGTCTACAGTAGTTACGGCATTAATGGTACCTCTACGTAACGCCGCCATCGTCTTTTCTCGCTCCCGGGAGTCCATGTCGCCAGTGATAAAGGCCGAGTTGAATCCGAATAACCTCAGCATCGCCGAAAAAGTCCTTGCATGTTCAATGCCCGGGCAGAACACAAGCAAACTACGCCTTCCCTCTTTATTGAACGTATCTGCAATCAACTTTGCCGCTTCCTCATCACGCGTTGGGATTAGCAGTTTAGTGTTAAGCTCCTTGATTGAGTACTCATTACGTGATTGCTTTCTTACGAAATCCCAATCGATATTATCGGCAAGAAGGCGATAATCAGCTTCGCAAAGAAAACCTTGGCGAAGGCCTTCGTCAATACCAATTTTTGCTATCGGTTGTCCTAACATTGTATCAATATCAAACCGATCGCCTCGCCATGGGGTAGCAGTCGCCCCACCAATCATCGGAGGCGCAAGACGTTCTATTGCTCTTCTGAAACTATCTGATCCAATATGGTGCGCTTCATCGACCCAAACCAGACCAAACTGAGGAAGAATGTCTAAACGTGGTATTACACTCTGAACCGTAGCGAATGTAATACCGTCCCAAAATGTCGGGATTTCACCACCGATAAGTAAGTGCGTTGGAATATTTTTAGGAAGTTGTTGCCAAAATTCACGTTGCAACTGCTCCACTAATTCGCGCTTGTCTGCTAAAACTAATACACGGCCCGAATCAATAGCTCCATCTCTAAGTAATTGAGCAGTAGTTTCCGCCATCACTACGGTTTTACCTAGACCAGTGGCAAGTACTAGCTGGCCACGACCAGTTTCGCGAAGAGCTGCAACTAGTTTTGTAACACAATCGTCTTGATAGTCGCGAAGTTCACGTCGAGCTCGTGGATATTCAGGACTACGACGCATCATCTCAATAAGCGTGCCCGGCGGCAATGAATCAATTCGAATACCTAACCGGGCCCACCGATCAATTGCTGCGTTCATCGCAGGTCCAAAAGGCCGTGAGCTAGCGATAGCGAGCCGATCTGCTTCGTAAAATTGAGCAGCTTCTACAATTTCTTCGACCGCATGTGGATCTGGATAGCTATCGCTAGTAAATTTGCATTGAATAACCCATAGCTGCCCATTTTTTACGCCGAGAACATCCGCGCCACGATCACCGGACCCACCAACAACACGGACATCTTCAAATGAATTCTGAACAAGTAACCGCGCGACATCACGTTCGAAAGCACGCCATGATCCATTTAATAGTCGGCGCGAGTCAAGAAAATAACCCTCCATCGCTAGACCACTCCGTCTGAATTTAAGAGCCTCACAGAAAGAGTGGCACGAATCAATTCGTCACGATCACATCGATCTAGATCTCGTGGGCTTTGAGTAGCTAGCCATACGGCGTCTGCTAAGTATGAGGTGTATCGCTCTAGCACTCTTTCTTTAGCCTCTTCATTAATTTTTTCATCACCGAATTCTATGGAAGAATAGGGTTGTGCCCAATAGATTCCATCGAAAAACAGTTCTGGATTTTGCCGAACGAAATCACGAATATTAGGGGCTTCTGCATATGCTAAGAACTCACCGGCATCAATAATTGATTGAATGCCACTGCTGCCGGTCGATGCAACTTTTCTTCTTATTTTGTCTTGAGCGGATTGTGACAATTCAGAAAACAGCGTTTTGAATAAGCTCAAATCTTCAAGCGTGCTAATAGATAGACCGATATCTTTAAGTGTCTTGTCGGCAAACGCGATGATGCTTTTTGGATCTAACTTCGCATCTTCAGCATACTCTCCACGGAAGTCAGCTAATATTGTCGAGAATACTGCTGAGTCAGGACTCACATCTTTTAGAAATTCATATGTTTTAAATGCGAGCTCGCACAAAATTGCGTCGTTTGGTGTCATAGTCACCGAACGAAACACAGGATGATCTGGATTGAAGAGGAATAAAAAAGTTCTCGTCCCTGGATCTTCGATTTTTAGCGTCCATGGCGCTTTTTTCGGCAGGTCAGGATCGTCCTGCTCAGCCATAAAGGCCTCGACAGTGAATTCAATTTTTAGTAACGGATGCTTGTAAACACGGGATAGCTCGTGCAATTTTTGCCGAACTAGAACAGCTGATGTACTAGTCGAAGACTCATCTATATCGGTTGCTGCAGTGCTGGTTGTTGGCGATACAGGTGGGCTTGACGGTGTATCTTCGTCATCCAAGAAACCATCTGGCGCCGGAGGAGCTGCGGATCCCGGACCATTTGGTGTTGGCGTCGCTCCGACGATGCCGCGATCTTCTTCCTCTACAAGTTCGTACCATTTCTCATCAGTTTGATATTCTGGATCTCCCTTATGGAAGAGGTCTGCCATCTCGATCGCTCGCTCATTATTTTTGACGGCAAGAATCCGCGACCATCTTCCGGTTTTTCCTTGCGGGCTACTCCGCCGAAATGCTTGAAAAAGGCGGTACAAAGGCGCAGTCTGCGGGATAAAACCCAGAGACTTAGCTTTTTGAGGCTGTAAGGGACCGTCGCCTCTAACTAGATTCACCATTTCCGCCCATGATGAGTCATCACGTTCAAAACGGTCTTTTGTATAGCTGACACGGCAATGATCGAGGTGTATTTCACCAATAAAACGACCTCGATTCCGCTGGTCATCAATTGGGTACTCGCGTTCAGGTCGATCTCCGCCAGTCCAAATAAAGAGATCTTTATTTTGAACTTCTATAACACGGCCGTTCCGGATAATGTCGAGACCAAAGTCCTCTTCATGCATATAGCGTTGAAGACCTACCCAACCATGTAATCGTCTTTTAATTTCAATAGTCTTACATTCAGTGCTCCCAGTTGGACAACCTTGTGAGCCACTAAACGGAAGCATGCAAGTCAAGCAGTATTGTCGTGATGGAAGCTCGAAATCGAAAGTTTCGACAGCTTGAACTGCTTTACCATCACTTCCTTGTACCCATCGATCGGGATTCCAATGGCATGGACGTTTTGCTTGAATATTCTGCGAATTTAACTGCAGGGCAAAGCTTGCGTCCTTCGATAGTAACAAAGGTGCATAAATCCGAGCTAATTGTCGGCGAATTTTGTTATGATTCGCACTTTTTGAGAAGTAGACGCGTTGATCAGCTTTTAACCGAAGAATCTTGATTTCGGTGCCATGCATTGATGAGTCATGTTTAGGTCTCGTTAACCTAGGAGTTTGGTAGGTTCGCGTACGACGCAACTCATTTAAATCAATGCGAAGTCCAGTCCATTCTTTATCCCCTGCTCGCGTGGTATAGACTTCAGTCACCATGCCTAGCCGTGCTGTGGCAATATTAAATCCCATGCCAAAAAGACCAAGGTTATCAAGCGGGTTATTCCCGCTCCAACCAGCACGAACAGCTCTTTCTAATTGCTCCAAGGTCATGCCGGGACCGTTGTCCCGTACGGTTACACTAGCGTCTTCCTTGTCCTGGGTTGGAAGCGAGATTGCAACCATTGGTGATTCTACTTGATTGCCGTCCCTCCGCGCATTTATGAATGCATCAACACTATTGTCAATTAACTCTGCAAGACATTTCCATTGCTCAAGGTTGATTTCTCCGAGAATTTGAAGAACACGGGGGTCAGGAGTTAAGTCGAAATCAGTTGTGCTCATGATGGACCTTAATCAATAAAGCAGTTAACAATTATTGCTTTTTAGTATTATCGCATGCTGCTAAGCTGGCCGCGACCGAATTCGCAACTGCCTCAGCCAATATTACAGGTACAGCATTACCTAACTGACGCATAGTTTGGCTCCAAGACCCTCGGAATTCGTATTCATCAGGGAAGGTTTGAAGTCGCGCTGCTTCACGAACAGTGAAATAGCGAACCGATCCGTCGTCTTTTACAAACATATTTTCGCCCCCCGGAACTCCGTGATATCCTGCTTTTAAGGTCTTTGCTGGTTCATCTAATAGACTACCCGTATGCCCAATATAGGTTCTGGCGCCCGGAGTATAAATATGATTAGCAATTGCTGAAGTTGGATATAATTCGGGATCAGGGAGATTAAATATTGCATCGCGCGTAGTTTGCCATCTCTCTGTTCTTAGAATTGACGGTTTTGCGCGCAGTCTTTCTATTTTCTTTAGAAGGCGATGTGGGATGGTTGGCCTATTTGCTCGACTAATTTGGTGTTTGTCCCAATAGTCGCCATCAATCCACTTTGAAATTAATAGCTCATCTAAAGTATGAGTTTTTTCTGGAAATGACCAACGTGCTCCTATGTCGGATCTAAAACCCACAAAAAAGACCCTCTCACGTTTTTGAGGAACGCCATAATCTGCAGCGTTCAGTACATCAAAAAGTACATTGTAAGTCGAGGCGCCATTATTCGCTGAATGGTGCTGTTCTAGGCGAAAACAATGCTGGAGCCAATCTTCTTGTAAACGACGAGCTAATTCTGGATATTGAAGTTGGAGATGAATATAAGAAAAATATGATGCAAAGCTTTCGCGAGTAAGGCCTTTTACATTCTCGAAAATAAAAGCCTTTGGCATTAATTCTCTAATTGCACGGACAGCTTCAGGGAACATGTTTCGCTCATCTTCATGAGCACGATGTTTTCCGCCCATCGAAAATGGTTGGCATGGCGGCCCTCCAGATACCACCGCAATATCAGTTTTAATATTGCTAAAGTTAAAGTTGCGCGCATCCATTTCATGCACTGGCCAACCATCTACGGTGTGCGTATGATGTCGCTGATTCTCACGAAAAGTTTCACAAGCATCATGGTCCCATTCAATTACAGCCGCGTGTTGAAAGCCGGCTTTTGCCATACCAATTGCGAGTCCACCTGCGCCCGCAAAGAGTTCGACACTACGCATCAAGAAATTCCTTTATTTTACTTTTGAGCTTTTCCGTTTCGTGAAGCTCACATTCCCAAATTGTTAAGATGTTCCATCCCATCTCTTGTAGCTCATCCGCATTTCTTTTGTCACGTTGTCGGTTCGCTTCGAGCTTTTTAGTCCAGAAGACAGTTCTAGATTTCGGTATTCTTGCCAGAACACATTCCGAATGACGGTGCCAAAAACATCCATGCACAAAAACCACTTTTTTTCTTTTTCGGAAGACTATGTCAGGTTTTCCAGGCAAATCTTTTGCATGAAGACGATATCGATAACCCATCGAATGAATAAGTTGTCGCACTTTCATTTCTGGCTTCGTATCACGGGATCGGACTCGACCCATAATCTCCGACCGACGAGCGGGGGTGACGCTGTCCATACGTTACTCTATTGGCTAGGTGTCAGACTATTTTACAGGAGGTGCTTTTTTGTTGTCAGCTATGAGTTTGATGCGCAAAAAATTGTTGGATGATTAAGACAATATTTGAGGCGATAGTTGACGACAAGTGCGGAATTGGTTTCGGAAAATTTATGATTCCTCTGGGGGCTGCATCTTCGTCTGGATTTCGAGTGATACTAGGCATGAGTGAGAAGAATACGAATTCGCAGCTGTATTGCATAGCGAATATGCGATATCGATAAACAAAACGCCAACCGATATCGGTTGGCGTTTCAAGGTATTGCGGTTTAAAGGAAGAGTATAGAGCTTTAAACGTCAATATTCCCCGCCTGCAGCGCATTACTCTCAATGAAGTGACGACGAGGCTCCACCTCATCCCCCATCAAGGTAGTAAAGATCTGGTCAGCAGCAATAGCATCCTCAATCTGTACCTTCAGCAACCGGCGCACGGTAGGATCCATGGTCGTCTCCCAAAGCTGCTCAGGATTCATCTCCCCCAGCCCTTTGTAACGCTGCTTGGAAACCCCACGCTCAGCCTCCTCACGCAGCCAGTTCATGGCCTCATGGAAGTCACGCACGGCAAACTCCTTCATGCGATCCCCCTCGCCACGACGCACCAGCGCACCATCCCCCATCAAACCCTTGAAGGTGGCAGCCGATTCAGCCAAGGTAGCGTAGTCACCGCCAGCCACGAAGTCGGCATCAATGGAAGTCACCTGCACATTACCATGGCGCATACGCTCGATACGCAGCGAATGCTTGTCCGACAGCTCATCCGAGCGCACGCCAACCCTGACGTCCGGATCCTTTATCGCGGAAGCCAGCGACGAAGCCGATGCCTCCGCCGCTTCTTGCGAAGACAGGTCCAGCGTCACCCCGGTCATGATCGCCGACAGCGCACCGCGGTCGATCACGCGCGTCAGACGCATCATGATGGCGTTGGCCGTGTTGTAGCGGCGCACCAGCGCAGCCAGCTCCTCGCCGCTGACCGGCTCGGCGCCTTCGCGCGGCACCAGGGCGGCGGTGTTCAGCGCAAAGGTCATCATGTAGCTGGCTTCCTCGACGTCGTCCTTGAGGTAGCGCTCGTCGCGGCCGGCCTTGACCTTGTACAGCGGCGGCTGGGCGATGTAGATGTGGCCGCGCTCGACCAGTTGCGGCATCTGGCGGTAGAACAGCGTCAGCAGCAGGGTGCGGATGTGGGCGCCGTCGACGTCCGCGTCGGTCATGATGATGATGCGGTGGTAGCGCAGCTTGTCGACGTTGAATTCGTCCGGGCCGATCGAGGTGCCGAGGGTCGCGATCAGGGTCGTGATCTGCTCCGACGACAGCATCTTCTCGAAACGCGCCTTTTCCACGTTCAGCACCTTGCCGCGCAGCGGCAGGATGGCCTGGAACTTGCGGTCGCGGCCCTGCTTGGCGGAGCCACCGGCCGAGTCACCCTCGACGATGTACAGCTCGGCCAGCGCCGGGTCGCGTTCCTGGCAGTCCGCCAGTTTCGACGACAGGCCGAGGCCGTCCATGATGCCCTTGCGGCGGGTCAAGTCGCGCGCCTTGCGGGCGGCTTCGCGCGCGCGCGCGGCTTCGACGATCTTGCCGCAGATGATCTTGGCGTCGTTCGGCTTTTCGTTCAGGAAGTCGGTGAGCGTCTTGGCGACGATCTCCTCGACCGGGCCGCGCACTTCCGACGATACGAGCTTGTCCTTGGTCTGCGACGAGAACTTCGGCTCCGGCACTTTCACGGACAGCACGCAGGTGAGACCCTCGCGCATGTCGTCGCCCGAGATTTCGACCTTGGCCTTCTTGGCGAATTCGTTTTCGTCGATGTACTTGTTGATCACGCGCGTCATCGCCGCACGCAGGCCGGTCAGGTGGGTGCCGCCGTCGCGCTGCGGGATGTTGTTGGTGAAGCACAGGACCGTCTCGTTGTACGAGTCGTTCCACTGCATCGACACGTCCACCGAAATGTTCGTGTTGTTGTCCGACATGCGGTCACCGGTGGCCTGGAACACGGTCGGGTGCAGGACGGCCTTGGCCTTGTTGATGTACTCCACGAAGCCGCGGGTACCGCCTTCGAAGGCGAACACTTCTTCCTTGCCGGTGCGCTGGTCGGACAGCTTGATGTTGACGCCGTTGTTCAGGAACGAGAGTTCGCGGATACGCTTGGACAGGATTTCGTAGTGGAACTCGACCGTCGTGAAGATTTCCTCGTCGGCCCAGAAGTGCACTTCGGTGCCGCGCTTGTCGGTGTCGCCGAGGATCTTCATCGGCGAGACTTCGACGCCGTCGACGACTTCGATGATGCGGTCCATCGGCACGCCGCGCGAGAATTCCAGCTGGTGGATCTTGCCTTTCTGGCGCACGGTCACGCGCAGCAGCTTCGACAACGCGTTTACGCAGGACACGCCGACGCCGTGCAGGCCGCCGGAGACTTTATAGGCGTTCTGGTTGAACTTGCCGCCGGCGTGCAGTTCGGTCAGGGCAATCTCGGTGGCCGAGCGCTTTGGCTCGTGCTTGTCGTCCATCTTGACGCCGGTCGGGATGCCGCGGCCGTTGTCGGTGATGGAGATCGAGTTGTCGGAGTGGATCGTGACGTGGATCTCGGAGCAATAGCCGGCCAGGGCTTCGTCGATCGAGTTGTCCAGCACCTCGAACACCAGGTGGTGCAGGCCGGTGCCGTCCGACGTATCGCCGATGTACATGCCCGGACGCTTTCGCACGGCCTCCAGGCCTTCGAGGATCTGGATCGACGAGGCGCCGTACTCTTCCGCCTTGCTTGGCGTGGATTCCACAACTGCTTGAGTGTTCTCGGACATGACTGCTTTCTCAAAAAACGGGTAAACCAGACCGCGGGCTCGGGCGCCCGCGGTCTTCAGGCAACAAGACTATATGGGGTCGTCTCAGCCTTTTTTAAATACGCATCGGCATGACGACATATTTGAAATCGCCATTTTCCGGAATCGAAATCAATGCCGACGAATTCGAATCGCCCAGCGCGACGTTGATCTGGTCGCACTTCAGGTTGTTCAGGACGTCGAGCAGATAAGTGACGTTGAAACCGATGTCGATGGTGTCGCCGCCGTAGTCGATTTCGAGTTCTTCGACCGCTTCTTCCTGGTCGGCGTTGGTCGAGCTGATCTTCATCGAGCCCGGGGCGATCATGCAGCGCACGCCCTTGAATTTGTCGCTCGTCATGATCGCGGCGCGCTGCAGCGAACGCAGCAGTTCTTCGCGGCTGATCGTGAAGTCGTTCTTGTAGCCTTTCGGGATCACGCGGGTGTAATCCGGGAACTTGCCCTCGACCAGTTTCGACACCAGTTCGATGTCGGCAAAGGTCAGTTTCACCTGGGAGGCGGCGATGTCCAGCTGGACGGTCTCGTCGCTTTCTTCCAGCAGGCGCTGCAGTTCGATGATGGTCTTGCGCGGGATGATGACTTCCTGGCGCTCGAAGGTCTGGTCGGTTGCGACCTGGGCGAAGGCCAGGCGGTGGCCGTCGGTCGCCACGGCGATCACGTTGTTACCGTCCAGTACCAGAAGCAGGCCGTTCAGGTAGTAGCGGATGTCCTGCTGGGCCATCGCGAAGTGCACCATGTTGAACAGGTGCTTCAGCGTCTTTTGCGGCAGGGTGACGGAGGCGTTGTGCGTCTCGGCCACGTTCACGGTCGGGAATTCTTCCGCGGCCAGGGTCTGCAGCGCGAAGCGCGACTTGCCGCTCTGGACGGTCAGGCGCTTGTTCAGAAGGGTCAGCGTGACGTCGCCGGATTCCGGCAGCGCGCGCAGGATGTCGAGCAGCTTGCGGGCGGCGACGGTGGTACCCGTTTCCTCAGGACCCGAGCCGATGTTGGCCAGGGTCGTGATCTGCACCTCGGTGTCGGTGGACAGGAAGGAGACGCTTTCGCCGTTCTTGCGGATGAGGATATTGGCCAGAATCGGCATAGTGTGCCGACGCTCGACAATACCACTCACGATCTGCAGTGGCCGGAGAAGCGTGTCTCGGGTGGATTTGACCAGTTGCATAAGTATCCTCAGTTATAGGTAAAAAATATATTCTGCGCAATATTTTGCCAGAGTAACCAGGAAAAATCCCTTTCAGTTTCCTTGCCGGGCGAGGTAGGCTCCCCGCTCCGTCATCAGCCTTTCAGCGTCTGTTCCAGCACGTGCAATTCGTGGTTGCACTCGGCATTCTTCTGGCGGTCCTGGGCGATCTTGCGCACCGCATGCAGCACGGTGGTGTGGTCGCGGCCGCCGAACAATTCGCCGATTTCCGGCAGACTCTTCTGCGTGAGCTCTTTTGCCAGATACATCGCGATCTGGCGCGGACGGGCGATGTTCGCCGGGCGGCGCTTCGAATACATGTCCGCGACCTTGATGTTGAAGAAGTCGGCCACGGTCTTCTGGATGTTCTCGACCGAGATCTGGCGGTTCTGCACCGACAGCAAGTCCTTCAGGGCTTCCTTCACCACGTCGATGGTGATGTCCTTGCCGTGGAAGCGCGAGTAGGCCAGGATCTTGCGCAGCGCGCCTTCCAGCTCGCGCACGTTCGAGCGCAGGTGCTTGGCCACGAAGAAGGCGACGTCGTCGTTCAGCACCACGCCTTCGGATTCCGCCTTTTTCATCAGGATCGCCACCCGCATCTCGAGTTCCGGCGGTTCGATCGCGACCGTCAGGCCGGAGTCGAAGCGCGAGATCAGGCGGTCGTCCATGCCGGTGATCTCTTTCGGATAGGTGTCCGAGGTGATGATGATCTGCTTCTTGGCGGCGATCAGCGCTTCGAACGCATAGAAGAACTCTTCCTGCGTGCGGCTTTTGCCGCCGAAGAACTGGATATCGTCGATCAGCAGCATGTCCAGCGAGTGGTAGTAGTGCTTGAAATCGTCGAAACCCTTGCGCTGGTAGGCCGTCACCACGTCGCGCACGTATTGTTCCGCGTGGATGTAGCGGATGCGCGCGCCCGGCTGGTCGGCCATGACCTGGTTGCCGATCGCATGGATCAGGTGGGTCTTACCGAGGCCGACGCCGCCGTAGAAGAACAGCGGGTTGTACGAGATGCCGGGGTTGTTCGCGACCTGGATCGCGGCGGCGCGCGCCAGCTGGTTGGCCTTACCGGTCACGAAGTTCTCGAAGGTCAGGTCCGGATTGACGCGGCTCTGTTCGCGGCGCGGGTTGTTGGCGATGACGTTGTCCGGCGTGACCACCGGCTGGGCCGGGATGGTCGTGTCGGCCGCGGCATTGACACCGACCGCGCCATACGAACCGTTGCCGTTCGGCGCGGACGGGGCAGGGGCCGGGCTGGGCGCCGGCTTCTTTTGCCCGTTGGTCTTCTGGTCGAGCACGAACTGGACCTCGACCGGACGCTCCCAGTACTGGCTTGCCAGCTCGGTGATGCGGTTGGCGAATTGTGTCTTGACCCAGTCGAGCTTGAAACGATTGGGCGCGGCAACGCGCAGCTTGCCGTCCTCGTAATCAAGGGCGACCAGCGGTTTGATCCACGCGGTATATTGCTGCGGCGTCAGCTCGAGTTCCAACTGCGAGGAACAGGTCTGCCAGAAGTTTTCCATACATCGACTAAAGTAAGCGTAACACTCTATTTTACCTGTGTTCTCGGAAGTTATCCACAGGCGAGTCAGGTTTTTTCCACTGAAATCTCAACAGGCCCGGGCAAACACGCAACCGTTTGCGCGGCCGCCGGGGCGGGCCTTCGAACAACACCTTCCTTGACAGCTGGACTGGAAATGCTGTCTAATTCAGGGTTCCCCGCCCGTACACATTGTCCAACGGACACTTGGCACACAGGCGAACAAGCTTTGCTGTGGCGTGACGCTGGCTTAACAACTGCGAAATGTCATTGGCGTACCGCCGGTTCAAAGAACGCGGCTCCGATTTTGCATATTAATTTGCTTTAAGCGAGACCACCATGAAACGTACTTACCAACCTTCCGTCGTCCGTCGCAAGCGCACGCACGGCTTCCGCGCACGCATGGCTACCCGTGGTGGCCGTCTGGTTCTGAACGCACGCCGCGCCAAGGGCCGCAAGCGCCTGGCTGTCTAAGCCAAGCCTGCCCTTCGAATCGCGCTGCGGTCAGCCATGACAGGCGAAGGTTCGCACGACTTCGCGCGCGTTCGGCGTATCGTAAAAACGGATGAGTTTTCATCCGTTTTTCGTTTGCGCCCTGCTCAAAAAACCGCGCATTTCGTGCTCTACACCCGGCCAAACGCCCTGCCTCATGCGCGGCTGGGCGTCGTCGCGGCCAAACGCTTTGCCCCGCGCGCGGTCACGCGCAACACGATCAAGCGCATTACGCGCGAACTGTTCCGCACCGCGCCGCTGCCCGGCATCGATTGCATCGTGCGCCTGGCGCGCCCGGTGAATGCCAAGACCGGTCCGGCCACCAACACGGCGCTCAAGACGCTGCTGCACGCCGAACTGGCGAAGCTGTTCGCGTCGCAGGCGCCGCGGCCGCGCAAGCCTGCCGCCGCACCCGCGGCCACGCAGGCCGCCGATGCGTTGCCCCCGGGGTCGGGGCCCACGCTATCATGAACCGGCTGTTCGTCTGGCTGTTGCGCGGTTACCAGTTACTGGTGTCTCCGATGCTCGGACAGAACTGCCGTTTCTATCCGAGCTGCTCCCATTACGCAATTGAAGCGCTGCAGGTGCATGGCACCCTGCGCGGCGGCTGGCTGGCCTTGCGCCGGCTGTCCCGCTGCCATCCGTGGCACGAGGGCGGCGTCGATCCGGTGCCGCCCCACGGGCATGCGCATTCATCACCAACCGCTTGCGGCTGCAAGCACTCCTGACTAAGACCTCAATGGAATTCAATAAACGTACCATTTTGTGGATCGTGTTCGCCGTATCCCTGATCTTCCTGTGGAACGACTGGATGGTCGCCAACGGCAAGCAGTCGATGTTCTCGGCAACGCCGCCGGCCAAGGTCGCGACCGCACCGGCCGCACAGGCCAAGGTCAACGATCTGCCGAACGCCGCCACGACCACGCCGGCAACAGTACCGGGCGCTTCTGCGCCGGGTACTGGGGCCGCTCCTATTGCCACGAAAATCGTCACGGTCACGACCGACCTGTTCAAGGCCGACATCGACACCGCCGGTGGCGTGATCCGCCGCCTGGAACTGCTGAAGTACCGCGACAAGGTCGATCCGACCAAGAACCAGCTGCTGTTCCACGTCGATCCGGCCAAGGGCCGCATCTACCTGGGCCAGACCGGCCTGACCGGCAACAGCCCGGCCGGCCTGATGCCGAACCATAACACCCCGTTCAGCGTGGTGTCCGGTCCGACCGTGGACGGCAACGGCCAGGTGCAACTGGTGCTGCAGGCGGAGCAGGGCGGTGTGCGCCTGACCAAGACCTTCACCTTCAAGCGCGGCGACTACGTCATCGGCGTGCGCCACGACGTCGCCAACATCGGCGCCGCCGCGGTCATGCCGTCGCTGTACCTGCAGCTGCAGCACGACGGCAGCAAGCCGGAAGGCGACAGCTTCTTCAACAGCACCTACACCGGTCCGACCCTGTACACGTCGCAGGACAAGTACCAGAAGCTGACCTTCGACAAGATCGCCAAGGGCAGCGCCGACCATTCGAAGACGGCGACCGACGGCTGGATCGCGATCTCGCAGCACTTCTTCGTCTCGGCCTTCGTCCCGCCGGAGAAGCTGCAGCGCACGATCGAAACCAAGAGCCTGGGTAACAACCTGTTCTCGATCAGCACCATCCTGCCGCTGGGCACCCTGCAGCCTGGCCAGACCGTGTCGAACGAGAGCCGCCTGTACTCGGGTCCGCAGGAAGAGAAGCTGCTGGAAGCCGTGACCCCGGGCCTGGACCTGGTGCGCGACTACGCCTGGGCCGCGATCATCGCCAAGCCGATCTTCGCCACCATGAACTGGCTGCACTCCCTGATCGGCAACTGGGGCTGGACCATCGTCGCCTTCACCATCCTGATCAAGCTGCTGTTCTTCCCGCTGTCGGCGGCCGGCTACCGCAGCATGGCCAAGATGAAGACCGTGACGCCGAAAATGCAGGCGATCCGCGAGCGCTTCAAGAACGATCCGGTCAAGATGCAGCAGGCCACCATGGAGCTGTACAAGTCCGAGAAGATCAACCCGCTGGGTGGCTGCCTGCCGATCCTGGTCCAGATGCCGGTGTTCCTGGCCCTGTACTGGGTGCTGCAGGCCGCGGTCGAGATGCGCGGCGCGTCCTGGCTGTGGGTCCCTGACCTGACCGTCAACGATCCGTTCTACATCCTGCCGATCCTGTACGCGATCTCGATGTTCGTGACCACGCGCCTGAACCCGCAACCGGCCGATCCGGTGCAGGCCAAGATGATGATGTTCATGCCGCTGGCCTTCTCCGTGATCTTCATCTTCTTCCCGTCCGGCCTGGTGCTGTACTGGGTGGTGAACAACCTGATCTCGATGGCGCAGCAGTATGTGATCACCAAGAAGCTGGCGCCGTCTCCGGCCAAGTAAGCCGTTGGTGACGCGATGAGAAAGCCCGTGCTTGCACGGGCTTTTTTTATTCGAGTTGGCCTCGAAACCGTCGCCCCTGCGCAGGCAGGGGCCCAAGTTCGTGGCGGACTGCAAAACCTGGATTCCCGCCTGCGCGGGAATGACGTTTACAATCTCTCCCCATGAAACTCGATACCTCCCCAATCGCCGCCATCGCCACCGCCCCCGGCCGCGGCGGCATCGGCGTCGTGCGCGCGTCCGGCAAGTCGCTGGCGCCGCTGATCGACGCGCTGTTCCCCGGCACGAAGCTCGTCCCGCGCCACGCTACTTATTTACCGTTCAAGGATGCCGCCGGCACCGTCATCGACGAAGGCCTGGCCCTCTACTTCAAGGGCCCGCATTCCTACACCGGGGAAGACGTGCTGGAACTGCAGGGCCACGGCGGCCCGGTGGTGCTGCGCATGCTGCTGGCCCGTGTGCTGGAAGCGGGCCTCGAGCTGGGCCTGCGCCTGGCCGAGCCGGGCGAGTTCACGCGCCGCGCCTTCCTGAACGACAAGCTCGACCTGGCCCAGGCCGAAGCCGTGGCCGACCTGATCGACGCGTCCACCGAGGCGGCCGCGAAGTCGGCCTCGCAATCGCTGTCCGGCGCCTTTTCGAAGGTCGTGCATGAGCTGGTCGACCAGACCATCAACCTGCGCATGCTGGTCGAGGCCACGCTCGACTTCCCGGAAGAGGAGATCGACTTCCTGGAAAAATCGAATGCGCGCGGCCAGCTGAAGGGCATCGTCGAGGCGCTCGAAGCCGTGTTCCGCCAGGCGGCGCAAGGCGCGCTGCTGCGCGAAGGCCTGAACGTGGTGCTGGTCGGCCAGCCGAACGTCGGCAAATCCTCGCTCTTGAACGCGCTGGCCGGGTCCGACGTTGCCATCGTCACGCCGATCGCCGGCACCACCCGCGACAAGGTGACGGAAACGATCCAGGTCGAGGGCATCCCGCTGAACATCGTCGACACCGCCGGCATCCGCGCGCTGGACGAGGGCGTCGACGTGGTCGAGCGCATCGGCATCGAGCGCACCTGGGGCGAAGTCGGCCGTGCCGACGTGATCCTGCACCTGCTCGACGCCAGCCTGGGCCCGGCCAGGGCCGACGAGGACATCGTCGCCGCCTTTCCGCCCGACGTGCCGGTGGTGCGCATCTGGAACAAGATCGACCTGTCGGGGCACAAGCCTTCGGTCGATGCGGGGCCGGACGCGACCCACATCTACCTGTCGGCGCACGAGAAGATCGGCATTGAGCTGCTGCGCGCGGAACTGCTGCGCATCGCTGGCTGGCAGCAGACCGGCGAGTCGCTCTACCTGGCGCGCGAACGCCACCTGATCGCCCTGCGCGCGGCGCGCGAGCACCTGCACCTGGCCGCCGAACACGCGGCGCAGGATGACCAGTCGCTCGACCTGTTCGCGGAAGAGCTGCGGTTGGCGCAGGACCAGCTGTCCAGCATTACCGGGCAGTTCACGCCGGACGATTTGCTGGGGGTGATCTTCAGCCGCTTCTGTATCGGTAAATAGTCGACCCGCAGGCGCGCAATTTTGTGTGAATGTTGCGCGCCTCCCGCCTGCTAGGATGACGCCTGAAGAACGTCAGCCCGTCAACCATGCTTTTACCCCCCATGCTGGAACCGCCGCCGCCCCAGGCCATCGCCTGGCTGTGGAAGGATGCCGCCATCCCCGCCTGGTCGCGCGGCACCGTCGCCGTGGTCGACCGCCACGTCTGGCTGCTTGGCGACAAGGTGCTGGTGCGTCCCGGCGCGCGTCCGCGCCGTTTGCCGCCGGGCGCCGCCGTGATCCCCGTCGTGCACGTCGAGCTCGACCCGCTGCGTCCACCCGCCAGCCTCGCGCGGGCGCAAACGGCCGTGGTCGAGGCGATGCGGGCCGCGGCGCGCGCCACCACCTCCGGCTGGGTCCAGCTCGACCTGGAGGCGCGTCCGTCGCAGCGCGCCGATTACCGCGAACTGGTGCGCCAGGTCCGCGCTACCCTGCCGCGCCAGGTCAAGCTGAGCGTGACGGCGCTGGCCTGGTGGTGCCGCTCGGATGCCTGGGTGGATGGCCTGGCGGCCGATGAGGTGGTGCCGATGTTCTTCAGGATGGGCCGCGACAACGCGCCGCTGCGCGCGATCGTGGCCGGACAGCCGGCCCGGCTGCACCCGCTGTGCCGCGGCGGCAGCGCCGGGTTCTCGCGGCAGGAGCCGTTCGCGCGCGACGTGAGCGCCCGCTACCGGCGCACTTACTGGTATGACGAAACAGGATGGAAGGACATCGAATGAAACGCATCACCCTGGCCCTGGCCAGCGCCTTGGCGCTGGCGCTGGCCTCGAACGCCGGCGCCAGCGGCGACTACGGTCCCAGCTACACCATGTTCAAGGCCTGGACCGCGCCCGACATCCCGCTCGAGCGCTTCCAGGCGGGCGAGCTCGGCGTGATCCAGCCGGGCATGCGCCGGGTCTACCTGTACACGGCCTGGCGCGCGATCGCGCTGGGTCCCAAGGCGGCGTCGATGCCGGGACTGGCCGGCGGCCTGGCGCGCGCCGACGGCAGCGTCTTCGCGCAGGGCTGGACGGAGGGCGGCGATAAATCGAACGACGACCTGCTCAAACGCGCGGCCGCCGTGCTGCGCCTGCCGGCGAATGACCCGCAGGTGCGCAAGATCCTCGCCTGTCCGCCGGCCGCCACCGCATATGCCGCGCAGGTCTTGCGCGGCGCGGCCGCGCGCGCCGACGCCACGCCGGCGCGCCTGAATGCCTGGACGCTGGCGCAATACCGGGTCGGCGAAGCCTGCCAGGCCGCCGAAGACGCGCGCTACCGCTACGGCGACGAGAAACCGCCAAGCCTGGCCGCGCCGGCACAGCCGCCCGCCAACGAGCCGGCCTACTGGCGCCAGCTGAACGAATATCAGCGCGCCGCCTGGGCCTTCCAGGGCGAGCGCTACGCCGACAGCACGGCCCTGTTCGAACGCATCGGCGCCACGCCCGGCCACCCGATGCGCGCGCTGGGCGCCTACCTGGCTCTGCGCTCCGAAGTGCGGCGCGCGCTGGCGATCGAGGTGCCGAAGGTCGCGCCGGCCGCGCGCGAGCAGCAGGCGCGCACCCTGGAAAAGCGCGCCGACGCCATCCTGGCCGACGCTTCGCTGGCCGCCATGCACGAGCCGGCGCGCGCGCTGCTGCGTTCGATGCGCGCCCGGCTGACGCCCGAGAGCCGGCTGCAGGAACTGAGCCGCTACCTGGACGATCCGGCGCACGATCCGTTCGCGCAGGACCGGCTGGGCGACTGGTCGGTGGTGATGGAGGCGTCCTTGAATGGTCCGCTGGCCAAGGTGGCACCGGCGCTGCAGTCGCTGCGCGACGGCCATGAATTCATCGACTGGATCGAGACCCTGCGCGGCTGCACCGGCCTGGATGCGAAGCCGTCCTGCCCGGTCGCGGGCAGCCATGCCCTGGCGCGCTGGCAGGAGACGACATCGCGCCCCTGGCTGGTGGCGGCGCTGATGCTGGCGGAATCCGCGCCGCCGGCGCTGGTCCAGGCCGGAATGGCGCTGCCGGCGGGCGACCCGGGTTACCTCACGGCGCGCTACCACCTGGCGCGGCTGCTGCGCCTGGGCGGCAAGGCGGATGAAGCGCGCACGGTCTCGGAGGGTGTCCTGAAGGGCAAGCTCTCGCCCGGCACGCGCAACCTGTTCCGCGAAGAGCGCTTCGCGGTCGCCACTTCGGTGCGCGATGGCGGCGCCTGGCTGCTGCGCACCAATGTCGACTTCCGCAAGGGCGACGACAAGGTGCGGGAAGACGCGATCAACGACGACGGCCTGGCCTGGCTGAACCAGGGCTTGCCGGTGGCCGGCCTGGTCGAACTGGCGGGCCAGCCCGGCTTGCCGCAAGCGCTGCGCGCGCGCATCGCCGGCGCGGCCTGGATCCGTGCCGCGCTGCTCGACGCGAAGGAAGAGGGCGACCGCGCCGGTGCGCTGCTGGCGCAACTGGCCCCGGTCACCGCGGATGCGGTCGCCCGTTACAGCCGCGCCGCCTCGAGCACCGAGCGCCGTCACATCGTGCTGGCCGCGTCGCTGCGCTTCCAGCTGGCCGGGCAGCTGCAGATGGTTGCGGAGCCGGTCGCCGCGCCGGCGGATCCGGGCGAGTTGACGGCCTCCGGCTGGTGCTCGTTCAAGCCCGGCGCAGGAGAAACCGGGACCGCGTCCGGCGCCCCTGGCCTGGGCTGGCGCCTGCCGGCCATGCCCGACACCGGCCACGCGGCCGCGGCGCGCGCCGAGATCGCCCGGCTGTCCAGCCTGAAAACCGCCACCGGCACGGTCGGCGACGATGTCATGGCCTGGGCCGCGAGCCATCCTGACGATCCCGAGCTGCCCTGGCTGCTGCACGTGGTGGTCATGTCCACGCGCGGCGGCTGCCTCGATCCGGATGCGAAGGCCCTGTCGCGCAAGGCCTGGAACCTGCTGCACAAGCGCTATGCGCGCAGCGAGTGGGCGGCCAAGACGCCCTACTATTATTAGAGCGCTTCCATGCCCGGCGCCAGCAGCGCCTGGGCCCAGTCCATGAAGGCCAGCGTGCGCGCCGGCACATGGCGCCGCGACGGGTAGACGAAGGACACCGGCATCGGGGCCGGCCGGAACCCGGGCAGGACCTCGACCAGCGATCCGTCCTGCAGCCGGTCGCGCACCCCGGGCTCGGGCAACTGCACCATGCCCAGCCCGGCCACGCAGGCCGCCTCGTAGGCCGCGGTGCCGTTCACGGTCAAGGACGCGCCGACCGGGGCGTAGCGGGTCTGCTCGCCGTCGAACCATTCCCAGCCCGCCGCGCTGCCGCCCAGCTGCGGGTCGTAGTGGACCACGCGATGGCGGGTCAAATCCTCCAGCCCGCGCGGTGTGCCGTACTGGCGCAGGTAGGCCGGGCTGGCGCAGTTGACGATGCGGTAGTGGCCCAGCGGCCGCGCCACCAGCGAGGAATCTTCCAGCACCCCGGCGCGCAGCACGCAGTCATAGCCTTCGCGGATCACGTCGACGCGGCGGTCGGCCGTGCCCAGGTCGACCAGCAGTTGCGGGTGCATGGCCATGAATTCACCCAGGCGCGGCACCACCAGCTTGATCGCGCTCCCCACCGACATGTCGATGCGCAGGCGGCCGCTCAATACATCGGCGCCGCCGTTGAACATCGTGCGCAGCGCGTCGTAGTCTTCCAGCACACCACCGCTGCGCGCGCGGAAGGCTTCGCCTTCCTGCGTCAGCTGGACTCGGCGCGTGGTCCGCTGCAGCAGGCGCGATCCGAGTGCCAGCTCGAGCTGGCGTACGGCCGCCGAGACGGTGGCATTCGGCAGCCCGAGCTGGCGCGCGGCGCCGCTGAAGCTTTCCAGGTCGGCGACTTTGAGGAAGATGCGGATGGTGTCGAGATCGTTCATGGCATGCCGATTATGTGTGATTCCTGCAAAGTCCATGCAGGTTTGCCGAGTTTATTAGCCCAGACGCGAAAAATATACTAGGTGCTCCACCTTCAAGGAGTCCATCATGACCCAACGCATCGCACTCATCACCGGCGGCAGCCGCGGCCTCGGACGCAGCATGGCCCTGCACCTGGCGCGCGCCGGCACCGACATCATCCTCACCTGGCACCAGGACGAAGCGGCGGCGCGCGACGTCGTGGCGCAGGTCGAAGCGCTGGGCCGGCGCGCCATGGCGCTGCGCCTGGACGTGGCCGACAGCGCAAGCTTTATCGCCTTCGCGGGCGAGGTGCGCACGGTGCTGGCCGGCTGGCAGCGCGAGCGCTTCGACATCCTCGTCAACAATGCCGGCACCAGCCTGCACGTGCCGCTGATGGAAGTGACCGAAGCGCAGTTCGACGGCATCGTCGCCGTGCACTTCAAGGCGGTGGTGTTCCTGACGCAGGCATTGGCGCCGATGCTGGCCGACGGCGGGCGCATCCTGAACATTTCGAGCGGCCTGGCGCGCGTGTCGCTGCCGGGATCCGGCGTGTACGGCGCGACCAAGGGCGCGGTCGAAGTGCTGACGCGCTACCAGGCGCGCGAACTGGCGGCGCGCGGCATCAGGGTCAACGTGCTGGCGCCGGGCGCCGTCGAGACCGACTTCAGCGGCGGCATGGTGCGCGACAACCCGGAACTGAATCGCATGGTGGCGTCGATGACGGCCCTGGGGCGCGCCGGCCTGCCGGACGATATCGGCGCGGCGGCGGCGCTTCTACTGGCCGAAGGCAATGGCTGGGTCACGGGTCAGCGTATCGAAGTCTCGGGCGGCATGGTGCTGTGATACCCTTTGCCCATCCATGATAACGGAGGGGCACATGAACGAGGCAGGGATCACGCGGCGCGGCTTCGGCCGCATGGCATTGGCGCTGGCGGGTGGCGCGCTGCTGGCATCCTGCGCGGGCGTGATCGGACCGCGCCGCGTCGAGCTGAGCCAGGCCAAATTGCAGGCCGGCCTCGAGCGCCGCTTCCCGCTGCGCAACCGCCTGCTCGAGCTGT
Organism: uncultured Massilia sp.; assembly: GCA_913777025.1. Lineage (GTDB taxonomy): Bacteria > Pseudomonadota > Gammaproteobacteria > Burkholderiales > Burkholderiaceae_D > Telluria. The sequence goes on from CAJYQM010000248.1 coordinate 20,783, forward strand.
TCGACGTGCAGCTGACCCGCCCCCGGCTGGCGATCCTGGCCGAGCAGGACCGTGTCGGCCTGACGCTCGACGTCTCGGTCTCGCCGCCCTTCCTGCACAAGTCCTGGGACGGCACCATGGCGCTGTCCGGGCGCCTGGTGCTGGACGCCGCGCGCAACGCCGTATTCCTGACCGAGACCCACGTCGACCGCTTCGAGGTGAACGGCCTGGATGCCGGCCGTTCGCGCGACCTGGGCCATGCCGCCGACCTGCTCGTGAACCAGCTGGTGCGCGACATGGCGGTCTACACCTTCCACCCCGACGACCTGCGCTACGCCGGCGTCCAGTTCGTGCCGACCCGGCTCGAGACGTTGCCCGGGGCCTTGTCCGTCACCCTCGAACCGGTGCGCTGAACCCCGCCGTCGCGAATCCGATACGCGTCACGCGCACGATTGAATGGCCCAGCGTTGCCCTTGTCAATGCTGCTATTATTTGCGGCAGTTGGGTGGTCCGGCATCGGTTGGCCCCGATCCTTTCGGGGGAGCACCGTGACTGTTGTTTCTTCCAGACGCCGTGGGCAGGCCGTTGCACAGGTAACGCAATCGGCGCACACTGAAATGGTCTCGAAGGCCCGGCAGCACGCAATGCACAAGCGGCGCTTGCGCTTTCTCATGCACATGGTGTTCCACTGAAGTAATCTCTGCGTTACTGACGTGTTGCCGGTAAGGGGGTAACCTTGGAAACGATACAGGAAAGTCTTCCCGAAAAAAGCGCGCTGGGCGCGGTTTCGGTCCCGACCCGCCAAAGCCTGCCGCCGAAAGGCTCGTGCTGGTATTGCGAGAAACCGCTCGACAGCGTGCGCCGCTTCTGCGGCAAGCCCTGCGCCGACGCCTTCGATGAAGAAGCGGAATACACCCGCTGAGCGCTGAGCGCTGAGGCCTGCGCCGGGGCTCAGGCCTTCAGCAAGGCCAGCGCGCCGTCGAAGTCGAAAGCCTCGATGGCATCCGCGAGCCGGCGGTAGCGCTGTTCTCCCAGATGCGCCGTCAATGCCGCAGCGGCCTCGCGCACCAGGTCGACCGCGTCGCCATTGCCGTCGTCGAGCAGCGTCGCCAGCCGCCCGGCCGCTTCCTTGCCCGCGTCCCTGTCCGATTCCGCCGGCGTTTCCGCTATCGGCATGCCGGCCGTGGCCACCGCGGTCGAGGCGGCCGCCATGTCAAGTTCCAGCAGCACGCGGTCGAGCGCCTGTTCCAGCCGCGCCAAGCGCTGCCACGCATCCCCATCGCCGCCGCGCAGCACCTGTTCCAGCCCGTGCGCCTCCTGCCTGAGCGGCACCGCCTCGATCATCCCGGCCGCGCCCTTCAGCGTATGCACCAGGCGCAGCGCCAGCGGCGTGTCGCCGCTGGCCAGCGCGTCGCGGATCCCGGCCGCGGCCTGGCGGTACTCGTTGCGGAAACGCCCGAGCACGCGCGCGAACAGCGCGCCGTCGCCCATCAGGCGCGCGATGCCGCCGGCGTGGTTGACGGCGGGACGCTCGCGCCCGGGCGCGGGATCTACGTCGTGCGGGCTCACTTCGTGGTGAACGACCAGGTCTTGCTCACCGCGTTGCCGTCGATCGCCCCGATGAAGGAGACGTCGTAGGTGGTCGCGGGGGCCAGCGTCGACAGGGGCACGATCGCGGCCGCCGACGAGGTGGTGGTGTTCGGGTCCTGGCCCTTCACCAGCAGGCGGGTCTGCAGGTTGGCCGAGCCGTTGCGCGCGCGGATCGTGAAGCTCTGGACGGTGAGCGTGTGCGACAGGTTGACGTGCACGCTGACCGGGTAGCCGACCTCGTTCAGGTCCGGCACCGGGTCCGGTTCCTCGTTATTGCTGAAGAAGTTCACCGGCACGCCGGTCTGGCCGTTGACCGGCCAGACCCCGACCGTATTGCCCGCCAGGCCGGTGCCGAAGCCGTCGTTGGTGACGAAGTCGGCGGTGAAATAGGCGTAGCCGGACGAGGTCGTGCCCGAGCCGGTGCCGACTTCGCGGAACACCGGTTCGAAGATCACGAAGCGGTGGTAGATCGCCGTGATCAGTTCTTCGGCCATGTAGAAGCCGTTCTGGTTGCTGGTGGCGGAGATCACCTCGCCGATCGCGTTCGAGCCGGTGAAGACATAGCCCGCGTTCTTGAGGCGGTCCTCCAGCGTGGCACCCGTGAAGCCCTGCTTGCCGCTGGTCTGCACGTGGGTGATCGTGTTGTTGATGCGCTGGTAGTCCGAATGGCCCTGGGCCGCCTTGTCGATGATGGCGTTCTGGGTCAGCGCCGCCATGCCGATCTGGGAGCGGCGGTAGTTGAGCCAGTTGCGGCCGTCGGCCGCGATGTTGTTGGTCAGCGTCGGCGCCGAGGCATCCTGGCCCGAGAACCCGCCCGACGAACCGCCGCCGGTGTTGCCGCCGTTTCCGGTGCCGGTCCCGCCGCCATTCCCGGTGCCGGTGCCAACTGGGGTGCCGGTGTTGTTGCCGGTACCGACGTTGTCATTGTTGCTGCCGCCACCGCCGCCGCAGGCGATCAGTGCCCACGCGGCGATGCAGCCGGCGATGATGTTTTTTGTGCGATGAAGTTTGCTCATCTTGTCATACTCCTGATGTTCGCCGGTCCCCGGGCAAAATGAGCCCCCATTCTAGGCGAAAAACTGGAACGGTGACGCCCGTGCCGCCCCATGTAAAATAGGCCATTCCTTGCACCTTCGAGCCAACGATTTGAAGCCCAGCTCCCAGCAGCGCCTCGCGCGCGCCAAATTCGCCCTGCCCAGTTTCGTGACCCTGCTGTCGATCGCCTGCGGTTTCGGCAGCATCGTGATCTCGGTCGACAACGCGCCGGTGGGGGACCCCGCGGATTACCGCCTGGCCGCCATCCTGCTGGTGCTGGCCGGCGTGTTCGACGCGCTCGACGGTTTCGTGGCGCGCGCCACCAACACCCAGTCGGCCTTCGGCGTGCAGCTGGACTCGATCGCCGACGTGATGAACTTCGGCTGCGCCCCCGGCCTGTTGTTGTACTGCTACGGCTTCGCGCAGATGAGCGCCGCGCATCCGACCCTGGTGCGCATGGGCGGCCTGGCCTGCTTCGTGTTCGTCGCCTGCGGCGCGCTGCGGCTGGCGCGCTTCAACGTCATGGTCGGCAAGACCGACCCGCGCTACTTCGTCGGCATGCCGATCACCGCCGGCGCGGCCTGCGTGGCCGCCGTGGTCGTGGCCTGGCCGGACCCGGTGGACAGCCTGTTCCAGGCCTTCATGGTGATGGTCCTGATGATCGCGGTCGGCACGCTGATGGTGTCGACGGTGCGCTTCCCGAGCTCGAAGCAGCCGAAATCGAAGGCGGTGTTCGTGGGGCTGGGCGTGTGCGTGGTGCTGCTGGCGCTGTTGCAGACGCGCTTCTTCGCGCTGTTCTTCGTCTTCTATATCAGCGCGACGCTGCTGCTGAACATCGCCTGGCAGGGCGGCTGGAAGGGGATCGCGCCGCCGCGCGTGTACGACGACGACGCCGAGTAGGCAGGCCGGTTCACGCGAACTTGTCGAACAGCGCCGCCAGATGGGCGGCGCTTTGTTTTGCCTCGTCGATATCGGCGGCATTGCCGGTGTGGGTGACGATGCTGGCCGTGAGCAGCTGCACGAAGGAGCGGTCCAGCGCCTTGCGCGCGGCCGCCATCTGCTGGGCCACGGCGTCGCAGTCGGACGGCGCGTCGGCCAGCGCGACCAGCTTCTGGATGCCGCGCAGCTGGCCTTCCACCCGCGCCAGGCGGTTGAGCAGGTCCTTCTTTTGCTGGGCGCTCAGCGCGCGCCCCTCGACGATTTTCAGCGGCTCGGGCATGGCGGTGGCCTCGTCACGCCACTTCGTGCCCGCGCGCGGCGCGCAGGATGGCGAACCAGTCGCTGCGCGGCAGCTGGAAGGTGGACCCAAGCACCGCCACGCCGATCGCTTCGATGCGCCCGGACCCGGTCAGCGGGATTGGCCTGGACGGCAGCTGCATGATCCAGGCGAATACCACGCTGGCGAAGGGCTGCTGCAGGCGGTCGGCGATCTGCTTGATCACCAGGCGCAGGTTCTCGGTGTTGGCGTCGTTGGCGCTGAACAGGCGGCCGCCGCCCAGCGGCGACCAGATCATCGGCGCCACTTTCATGTCCTGCAGGCCGTCGAAGGTCTCGTCGAACATCGGCGCCACGTGCAGCGGCGAGAACTCGACCTGGTTGGTGGCCAGTTCGATGCGGCGGTTCAGCACCTCGAACTGGTGGCGGCTGAAGTTCGACACGCCGAAGTGCAGGACCTTGCCGGATTGTTTGAGGCGGCTGAAGGCTTCGGCGATCTCGTCGAAGTCCATCAGCGGGTCCGGACGGTGGATCAGCAGCAGGTCGAGGCGGTCGGTGTGCAGCTGGCGCAGCGATTCCTCGGCGGACGCCACGATGTGGGCGGCCGTGGTGTCGTAGTGCTGGATGCCGTGCTGCGGGCGTTTATTGGAAATGAGCTTGATGCCGCACTTGCTCACCAGTTCGATGCGCTCGCGCAGCGAGGGTTGCGCGCGCAGCGCCTCGCCGAACAGGCCTTCGACGCCGTAGTTGCCGTAGATGTCGGCGTGGTCGAAGGAGGTGACCCCCATCGCGATGCACTGCTCGATCAGCGCCACGCGCTGCTCGACCGTCATGTTCCACTCGACCATGCGCCACATGCCGGCGACGACGCGGGACAGTTCGAGGCCGCCGGAACGGGTGGCGATGCGGGGGCAGGACAGGTCGCGGGGGAGGGCGGGGGACATTGCGGGTCTTTCAAGGTTGCAGATGACTTCATTATAGCGAAGCAGGCTGCCCAAGAACGTCGTTCCCGCGGAGGCGGGAACCCAATTTACGTCAGCGCAGTGCTGGCAAACTTGGGTTCCCGCCTGCGCGGGAACGACGTTACAACTTTGCGGGCTTACGTTGCGGTTACTTCATCCACAAGCGCATCGAGTCCCACGCGCGCCCGAAGATCGACGCCTCCTGCACCTCTTCCAGCGCCATCACCGGCAGCGCCAGCAGCGGCTTCCCGTCGACCATCATCTTGAGCGTGCCGACGCGGCTGTTCAGGGCCAGCGGCGCGACCAGCGGGTCCTTGCGTTCCAGCACCGGCTTCATCTTCTGGGCCACGCCCTTCGGCACGGTCACCAGCACGTCGTTCGGGAAGCCGATCTTGACGTTCGACTTCGAACCCTTCCAGATTTCCGGGACCAGGATCGGCTGGCCCTTCGAGTACAGCTTGACGGTGTCGAAGTTCTGGAAGCCCCAGTTCAGGAGCTTCTGGCTTTCCGCGGTGCGCAAGCCGTCCGAGGTGGCGCCGGACAGCACCGAGATCAGGCGGCGCTCGCCGGCCGGGCCGTTCGGGCGGTGGGCGGATGCGATCATCGAGAAGCCCGAGGCTTCGGTGTGGCCGGTCTTCATGCCGTCCACGGTCGGGTCCAGCCACAGCAGGCGGTTGCGGTTCTGCTGCTTGATCTTGTTATAGGTGAATTCCTTGACCGAGTCGATCTTGTAGAACTCGGGGAAGTCGCGGATCACGTGCGAGGCCAGGATCGACAGGTCGCGCGCGGTCGAATAGTTGTCCGGGCTGGGCAGGCCGTGCGGGTTGGCGAACTTCGTGTTCTTCATGCCCATGCGCTGCGCCTGCTCGTTCATCAGGTGCACGAAGGTGGCTTCGTCGCCGGCGACCGCTTCGGCCAGCGCCACCGCCGCGTCATTGCCCGACTGGACCATCAGGCCGTACAGCAGGTCGTTGATCTTCACGGGCGTGGCCGGGTCGATGAACATCTTCGAGCTGCTGCCGTCGACCTTCCAGGCGCGCACCGACACGTTGACCATCTGGTCCAGCGAGATCTTCTTGTCGCGGATGGCGCCGAACACCACGTAGGCGGTCATGACCTTGGTGAGCGAGGCCGGCTCGATGCGCATGTCCGCATCCTGCGAGGCGATGATCTGGCCGCTGGTGGCATCCAGCAGGGTCCACGAACGGGCGGCGATTTGCGGGGCCGGCACTTGCTGTGCTTGGGCGGCCGACATCAGGAGGGCACTGGCGGCGAGAGCCGCGATTAACTTTTTCATGGAAGGCAAACGAGGAAGATCAGGGTGGTAAAGCGCGCAATGTCTTTACCGGAAGTTTCCGGAAGACATTGCCTGAGAATAAGACGCTTAATTATAGGCCAGTGACCGGCTCAAATGTCACGCCGCCACAGTTGTGCGACAAGATTTTTAATGTGCACGAGCTTGCGATGGAAGAAGTGGTCGGCGCCCGGGATGACGGTGACGGGGATGTCGAGCGGGCGCGCCCAGTCGAACACCTGGGTCAATGTGATCGTATCGTCGAGCTCGCCGTGGATCAGGATGGTGTCCGCGGGGACCGGCGGCATCGGCCATTTGCCGGCGGCGGTGCCGACCAGCACCAGGCGCTCGGCCGGGCGGTCCCGGGCTTCCAGGCGCTGCTGCAGCTGGGCCTGGACGAAGGTACCGAACGAGAAGCCGCCCAGCGTGAACGGCAGGCCGGGATATTCCTTCAACATATGGTCCAGCATGACTTCCATGTCGTCGACTTCGCCGCGGCCGTCGTCATACGTGCCTTCGGATTCGCCGACGCCGCGGAAGTTGAAGCGCGCCGTGACGTAGCCCAGGCCGACGAAGGCGCGCGCCAGCGTCTGCGCGACCTTGTTTTCCATCGTGCCGCCGTACAGCGGATGCGGGTGCGCCACCAGGGCGATGCCCCGCGGCGCGCCTTCCGGCTCGTCCAGCAGGCACTCCATCTTGCCGGCGTGGCCGGTCAGGTAAAACTTCTGTGAATTCTTGTTCATGCGGGATAAGGGCTGCGATGCGGGTCAGATTTTCAGGCGCTCGACCACCTCGCCCTTGACGATGTGGCGGTCGATGATCTCGTCGATGTCCGAGTTGTCGACGTAGGTGTACCAGGTGCCCTGCGGGTAGATCACGATGACCGGACCTTCCTCGCAGCGGTCCATGCAGCCGCCCTTGTTGACGCGCACCTTGCCCTGGCCGCTCAGGCCCAGTGCCTTGATGCGCGATTTGGCGTGTTTCTGGGCCTCGAGGGCGCCATGCTTGCCGCAGCTGTCGCGGCAGTCCTTGCCCTCGCGTTCGTTCATGCAGAAGAACACGTGGTGCTCGTAGAAGGGTTTGTCGTCGTTCATGGTATGTGGGGATTGGCTGGGCTGTGCCCTGATGCCACTATGATACGCGCATCCGCTTTTCTCTACTGCCGATTCAGGCGGTGCGAGGGCAGCAGCAGGAACCAGAGCGCGAAAATCGGCCAGGCCATGCCCATGAACTGGGCCGCGCCGTTGAAGTTCAGGAATTTCCCCTGCTGCCAGGCCTGCAGCGTGGAGAGGAAATAGGGGTTGGCCGGGATCGTGTTCACCACGATCAGCGACAGCACCAGCGTCACCACCGCCAGCCGGCGCTGCGCCACCTGGGGCGCGAAGGCCAGCCCGGCCAGCATGATCAGGCCGATCAGGAAGCCGCCCTCGGCGCCCGGCGTGAGCCAGACCAGGGCATTGTCGGGGGCGAAGAACAGGGAGCTGGACAGCGTCTTGACGAGCAGGCCGGCGCCGAACAGGGCCAGCATCAAGGCCATGCGCGGGGCGCCGCGCCGCGTCAGGCACATCAGGGTCAGCGCCGCCCCGGTCATGCCGCAGGCGGTGATGATGGTTTCGGACAGCCAGTACTGTTCGACCGACATCGGGGCGTCGCCGCGCAGCAGCATCACCAGGTCGATGTCGGTGTCGAGCCATTCGGACAGCCATTCCGACAGCAGCGGCAGCACCTGGCCATTGCCGAACAGGTAATTCTGCGGATAGACCTGGGCCAGCGGCCACAGCGCCACCAGCACCAGGCCCTGGCTGGCGTAGGGCGAGAACCAGCGCCGCCGCAGCTGGTACAGGCGGCTCTGGTCGAGCAGCATGCGCGCGAAATACGCGCCCACCAGCGCCCCGGCCAGGCAGCCGACGCTGTTGGTCAGCAGGTCGAGGTTGGACGGCACCCGGCTCGGCAGGTAGTTCTGCACGATTTCCATGGTGCCCGACACCAGGATGCCGGCCACCGCCGAGATCAGCACGGCCCACACGCCGCGCACCGCCGGGTGCAGGGCCAGCACGAACAGGAACCCGAGCGGCATGTAGCCGACCACGTTGATGCCGGCGTCGAAACCGGTCCAGTAGCGCTGCGGCTGCAGGTTCAGGAAGGCGAACGGCGACAGCCCGCTGCTGCGCCATCCCGAGAACGGGAACCAGCTGGCGTAGACGATCAGCAGCAGGTAGGCCAGCAGCGACGCGCGCGCCACCGGGGAGGCGCGCGGCCCGGTGTCGTCTTCCGTGCCGGTCATCGGGACTGCAGGTTCAGCGTGCCGAGCCAGCCCGTGATGTCGGCCGCGACCGCGTCGGTGCCGGTGGCCAGTGCGCGCGCGCCGCCGGCCGCGTCGGCACTGTTGGCGTCGATGCGGCGCGCGAAGCTCTTCTGGTCGACCAGCGTGTGGCCGCGGAACACCGAGGCGCGCACCGCCACCACGCCCTGGCTTTGCGTCGTGCTGCTGAAATCGTGGATGAAGTCGTCGACGTCGACGCGCAGGATCGGGATGCCGGCCGCGGCATCGGTTTCGGACAGCACCTTGGCGCCGGCCTGGGCCATGCGCGTCCTGATCCGCTGGCTCATCATCTGCAACGGGTTCGCGGTCCAGCGGCTGTTGGCGTAGGAACGGGCCTGCAGCGCGTCGGCGTAGCTCAGGCGGTAGAACATGCGCTCGCTGTCCAGCGCGCTGGAGCCGGTGACGTCGGTGACGACCACCGCGCCGAGCGCACCGGCCGGTGCCTGCGCCGCGCTCGGCAGCGCCGGGCCGAAGTCGAACTGGGTGGGCGGCGGGGCCTTGTCCGAGGCGCAGCCGGACAGGATCAGGGCAAAGGCGACGGCGGCGGCCAGGGTGCGGGTCGGGTTCACGGGACTCATCATGCTTGCCTTATCGGGTCGGGGGAACGAAGCCGGGCTCGCCGGGGCCGGGTACGGGCTTGGGTGCGCCGAACAGGATGCTCTGCGGGCGGTCGCCCAGGCCGGTCACGGTGCGGCGCACGGCGCGCAGCGAGGTCTTGGCCTCGTCGGCCATGTCGACCACGTGCGGCAGGGTCTGCAGCTCGAGGTCCGAGGTCACGCCGCCCAGCGAGTCGATGGCGGCGGCGGCGCGTTCGATCGGGCCGCCCGGCGCCTGCAGGCTGGTGGCCAGGCGATTGTAGTTGTCGGCGGTGGTCTTGATGCCGTCGGCGGCCTGCTGCACCGAGCCCATGCTGCGGTCGAGCTTTTCGGTGATGGCCGGCAGGCGCGCCAGCGCCGGTTGCAGCTGGCGCGGGATCTCGCCATAGGCCACGGCCGCCTTGCTGATGTTGTCGACCGCGCCGGTGATCTTGTCCGCGTTTTCCTTGGACAGGACGCTGTTCAGGCTGTCGGTGATGCGTTCGGTCTTTTCCAGGATCGACAGGCCGCGTTTTTCCAGCTGGTCCAGCAGGCCCGGACGCAGCGGGATGCGCGCCACGTGGCCCGGGCCGGTCTGCAGCAGCGGCGAGCCGGTGCGGTCGTCGTCGAGCTGGATGAAGGCGATGCCGGTCACGCCCTGGTAGCCGAGCGAGGCGAAGGTGGTGGTGGTGACCGGGGCGCCTTCCTCGATCGAGAGCTTGATCATGATCTGCCCGGTCACGCGCGGGTCGAAGATGATGTCGTCGACGCGGCCGACTTCGAGGCCGCGGTAGCGCACGCTGGCCTGCGGGTTCAGGCCCGGGATGGTCTGGGTGGTGACGATCTCGTAGGGGTGCATCTCGGTGCGGTCCCGGTTCAGCCACAACCCGACTAGGATCGCGGCCACCAGCAGCGCGACGGTGAAGAAGCCCGTCATCAGGGCATACGATCTGTTTTCCATGTCAGTCTTCCGATTCCTTTCGCGCATAGCGCTCTTCGAGCACTTCCAGCGCCCGCTGGCCGCGCGGGCCCAGGAAAAAGTGTTTGATGAAGGGATGCTGGACCTGCAGCACGTCGCAGGCCGGGCCGACCGCGAGCACGTGCTTCTCGGCCAGCACCGCGATGCGCGAGGACAGCGCGAACAGCGTATCGAGGTCGTGCGTCACCATCACCACGGTGAGTTTCAGTTCGCTGTGCAGGGTCTGGATCAGGGACACGAAGGAATCCGACAGGTCCGGGTCCAGGCCGGCGGTGGGCTCGTCCAGGAACAGCAGCTGCGGCTCCAGCGCCAGCGCGCGGGCCAGGGCCGCGCGCTTGATCATGCCGCCGGACAGGTCGGACGGCATCTTGTTGGCGTCGCCCGGGCCGAGGCCGACCATGTTCATCTTGAGCAGCACGGCGTCGCGGATCACGTCCTCGGGCAGGGCGCGCAGTTCGCGCAGCGGCAGCGCGATGTTGTCGAACACGGTCAGCGCCGAGTACAGCGCGCCCTGCTGGAACAGCATGCCCCAGTGGTTGCGCATGCGCTGCAGCTGCGCCGGGCTGGCGCTGCTGACGTCTTCTCCGAACACCTTCACCGAGCCGCTGCTGGGGTGTTCCAGGCCCAGCATCTGGCGCAGCAGCACGGTCTTGCCGGTGCCCGACCCGCCGACGATGGACAGGATCTCGCCCGCGTAAATATCGAGGTTCAGGTCCTGGTGCACCACGGTGCGGCCGAAGCGTGTCCACAGGTTGCGGATCTGGACCACCGGCGGGCCGACGTCCTCGTCGGGCCGGGCATTCAGGCGGGGCGGCGGGCGTTGTTTCGTGTTCTCCATCAGTCGAACCCCACGCTGGAGAAGACGATCGCGAACACGGCGTTGGCCATGATGACGACCGTGATCGCGGTAACCACCGAGGTGGTAGTGAGGCGCCCAAGGCTTTCGGTGTTCGGCTTGATGCGCAGGCCGAAGTGGCAGGCTGCCAGCGCGATCAGCATGCCGAACACGGCGCCCTTGCCCAGGCCGATCCAGTAGTTCACGATCGGCACCGCCGACGGCAGCTTCTGGATGAAGTAGCGCAGCGACAGGTTCAGCTCGAATTTCGCCGCCAGCATGCCGCCCAGCAGGGCCATCGCATCGGTCCACACGACCAGCAGCGGCATCGCCACCGCCAGCGCGACGATCTTCGGCATGATCAGGCGGTAGCCGTGCGAGATGCCCATCACCAGCATCGCGTCCAGCTCTTCCGTCACCCGCATCACGCCCAGCTGGGCGGTGATCGAGGAGCCGGAGCGGCCGGCCACCAGGATCGCGGCCAGCAGCGGCCCGAGTTCGCGGATCACGGCCATGCCGAGGATGTTGACCAGGTAGATGTCGCCGCCGAACATGCGCAGCTGCTGCGCTGACAGGTAGGACAGCACGATCCCGATCAGGAAGCCGACCAGCGCGGTGATGCCGAGTGCCTGGAAGCCGGAGTGGTAGATGTTGGCCGAAATTTCCCGCCAGGGACCGCTCAATGGGTGGCGGATGAAGCGGCCGATGTCCTGCACCACCTGGCCGATCAGGACGACCACGCTCTTGAGGTGTTCGAACAGCGACAGGACGGCGGCGCCCAGCGAGATCACCCAGTGCAGCGGGCTGCTGCGGGTGCGCGGCAGTTCGATCGCGCTGGCTTCCTCGATGCGCGCGAACAGCTCTTCCTGGCGCGGGTCGAGCGTCAGCTGCCCGGGGCGGCGCTTGCCCCAGGCATTCCAGAACATCTGGGCGCCGATGTGATCGAGGCTGGCGATCTCGGACAGGTCCCAGGCCAGCGACTTGCCTTTCAGCGCACCCAGGGTCTTGTTGATGTGCTTGAGCGCACCGCGATCGGTGAGCGCGTGCACCTGCCATACGCCGCGCGCCACCACGGATTCTTCGTTGCCGGGGGACCGGCCGTCCGGGGTGGGATGTTCGATGGTTAATGTTGGCGCATTTTCAATCCGCATTGCGGCAGTGTAAAAGAGAATCGCGGGCGCCGCCACCGGCACACCGCTGGCGTGCTCAGGCCGGCTTGGGTCCGGCCTTAGGCTGCCAGGTGGCGCACCTGGCGCTCGGGTGCCGCGGCGGCCGGTTTCTGCTTCGGCTCGGCCTTGTCGACATTGCCCGCGTAATCGCTGGCCAGCAGGGCGGTGGCGTCTTCGCGCGTCATCCCGCGCAGCTGCAGCCATTCCTGCACCAGTTTGGCCAGGCGTTCGAGGGCGATGCGGTGGGTCGCGTCCGTCTTCGTGTAGATCCAGTCCGAGAAGGCCATGAAGCTGGCGAAGGGACTGTCTCCCAGCAGCGTCTTGACGGTGTGGGCGAAGCGGCCGGAGTTCGCCACCAGGTCCCAGTAGCGCGCGAAACGGACCAGGCGCTGCATGGTGGCGAAGTCGATACGGTCGGTCGCCAGCACGGTATAGGGCGGATACGGGTCGTACACCATCTTGTACGCTTCCGTGTGGCGGATGATGGGCGTGCCGCGCAGGCGCTTCAGGATGCCGAACTGGATCTCGTGGGGGCCGAGCGCCACCAGCTTGTCGAAGCCGCGCGCGAAGCTGTCGACGTCCTCACCCGGCAGGCCGGCGATCAGGTCGACGTGCAGGTGGGCTTGCGAGTGCTCGGTCAGCCAGCGGATGTTGGCGGCGGCCTTGTCGTTGTCCTGGCGCCGGCTGACCAGGGCCTGCACTTCCGGATTGAAGCTCTGGATGCCGATCTCGAACTGTAGGGCGCCGGGCGGGAACTGGGCGATGGTGCTCTTCAACGCATCCGGCAGGTGGTCGGGCACCAGTTCGAAGTGGGCGTAGACCGGATCGTCGGGACGGGCCGCCAGCTTGTCGAGGAAGAACTGCATGATCTTCTGGCTGGTCTTGACGTTCAGGTTGAAGGTCCGGTCCACGAACTTGAAGAGGCGGGCGCCGCGCCGGTACAGGTCGTCCATCTCGGCCAGGAAAGTGTCGAGCCCGAAGGGCCAGGCGGTCTTGTCGAGCGAGGAAAGGCAGAACTCGCACTTGAACGGGCAGCCGCGCGAGGCTTCCACGTAGATGGTGCGGTGGGCGATGTCCTCGTTACTATATAGAGCGTAGGGCAGCTGGATCTCGGCCATCGGTGGCTGGACGCCGGCGTGCACCTTCATCAGCGGTTTCGGACCGTGCAGGATCTCGCCGCACAGCTTGGGGAAGGTGATGTCGCCCCAGCCGGTGACGACGTAGTCGGCCAGGCGCACGATCTCCTGCTTGTCGGTCTCGTGCGAAACCTCCGGGCCGCCCAGCACGATCGTCACCTCGGGCGCCACGCGCTTGAGCAGCGCGACCACTTTGGTCGTTTCCTCGACGTTCCATATATAGATGCCGAAGCCGACCACGCGCGGCTGTTTCGCCAGCAGGCGTTCGACCACTTCCGTCGTCTTCGCGCCGATGACGAATTCCATCAGCGCCGTCTGTTCCTGCAACTCGCCCATATTGGCCAGCAGGTAGCGCAGGCCGAGCGAAGCGTGGGCATAGCGCGCGTTGAGGGTCGAGAGCAGGATGGTCATGGCGGTGCGGGACAGGGTGATGGGGCAAAAGAGCCATTGTACGCGTGGCCGGGGTCTTGCAGCGCTATCCCGGCTTTGGTATCATTCCTCCCCTCGTTGAAAACGACAGCAATTTGTAGCTGCTGAGGAAGTTTTCAAAGGGATGTGTCTGAATGGCACGAAACAAAAGGAGTTGACGAGTTAAGCGAAACACTGCATAATCTCACTTCTCTGCTGCTGACGAACAAAACGATTCGCGCAACGCAGCAAGGCAGTACAGAACACGGTTCTTTAACAATCAACAGTCGATAAGTGTGGGCGTTTGATGAAGGTGCCGGCTGACTTGTTCAGCCGATTACTTAAATTATCAAATGTTCACAAAAGTATTAAGCGTTGTCTCAGCAATGAGATAACGGTCAGTATCTTGAGTGAGCGACACCTCGAAAGAGGTTGCCAGAAATGGCAAAAACAGAGATTAAA
>CAJYQM010000249.1 GCA_913777025.1 uncultured Massilia sp.
CGGGGACCTGACCGCGCTGCTGGAAGAGCGCAAGACCAGCGCGGTCGAGATGACGCGCTACGCCGAAGGCTTCTACACCTCGCTCGGCATGCGCACGCTGCCGGCCACGTTCTGGGAACGCTCGCTGCTGACCAAGCCGCGCGACCGCGACGTCGTCTGCCATGCGTCGGCCTGGGACCTGGACGGCAAGGACGACGTGCGCGTCAAGATGTGCATCACGCCGACGGCCGAGGACTTCCGCACCATCCACCATGAACTGGGCCACCTGTACTACGACCTGGCCTACAGCGTGCAGTCGCCGATGTTCAAGAACGGCGCCAACGACGGCTTCCACGAAGCCATCGGCGACACCGTGGCGCTGTCGATCACGCCGGCTTACCTGAAGCGCGTCGGCCTGATGAAACAGGATCCTGACCCGGCCCAGGAAATCGGCCCGCTGCTGTACACCGCGCTGCAGAAGGTCGCCTTCATGCCCTTCGCCTACAAGGTCGACAAATGGCGCTGGCAGGTCTATGGCGGCCAAGTCAAGCCGGCCGACTACGACAAGGCCTGGTGGGCGCTGACCGAGCAGTACCAGGGCGTATCGCGTCCGGCCCCGCTGGCGGAGGGGGGCTTCGACGCCGGCGCCAAGTTCCACGTCGCCAGCGACACCCCGTACGCGCGCTACTTCCTGGCCCACGTGCTGCAGTTCCAGTTCCACCGCGCGCTGTGCCGCGAAGCCGGCGACACCGGCCCGCTGTACCGCTGCTCGATCTACGGCAACAAGCAGGCCGGCGCCAAGTTCCAGCAGATGCTGGCGATGGGCACCAGCAAGCCGTGGCCGGAAGCGCTGAAGGCGGTGACGGGCGAGGACCACATGGATGCGACCGCGATGCTGGAGTATTTCGCGCCGCTGAAGGCCTGGCTGGATGCGCAGAACAAGCAGCTGGCGGTGACGGATAAAGCCGTTAAATAAAGGCGGAAGCGAACAACGCCACCGCCGCACGAACGTCATTCTTGCATGAACGTCATCCCCGCGGAGGCGGGGATCCAAGTTTGCAAACGTATTGATAACGCTGGCAGAACTTGGGCCCCGCCTCCGCGGGGGCGACGGATTTGAAGTCTCAGGCGGCAGCCACCTGTTCGCGGCTCGCGGATGAAGGGAGTCGGCCGCTCGCGGCTCTCAGGCGGTAGCCGCCTGTTCGCGGCTCGCGGCCAGTGCCGAATAACATTGCGCCGCGTTCCCCGGCAAGCCGGAAAACAGGTCCGGGTCCGACTCGTCCAGCAACTCGTTCTCGACCAGCATCCTCACCTTGCCGAGGTAATCGGTCAGCTTCAGGAGCCTGCCCAGCGGCGACATGGGCGCGCCGCGCCGCAGGCCGCCCTGTTCGGCCAGGGCCTGCACCACGGTTTCCGGGAAATGCCATTCGCGCGCGATGCTGCAGGCGAGTACGCGGGTGTCGCGCGCCAGCTGGGCCAGGAACAGCGCGGAGCCCAGCCTGCGATCGCCGCGTGCCGCCTGGTCCATCAGGCGCAGGGCCGCGATCAGGCCGACGTTGTGCAGCAGGCCGGCCAGAAAGGCGTCGAAGGGTTCGATGTTCATCGGCGCCGCCAGATGGCGCGCGCTGATCGCGCAGCGCTCCGAATGCTCCCACAGGCGCGGCGCCATGCGGCGCGTATAGAACCCGGAATTCATGTCGATGATCGGCCGGACCGCGACCGCCGTGATCAGCTGGCGCAAGCCTTCCTGGCCGATCAGGATCACCGCGTGCTCGACACTGCCGACCGTGTTGCCGGTGCCCTGGCAGGCGCTGTTGGCGAGCCGGATCACGGCCGCGACCAGCACCACGTCCGAGGAAATCGTGCGCGAGAGCGCGCTGCCGGAAAAGCTGTCGCTGCGCAGGCTTTGCAGCAGCTGCGGGACCAGGCCCGGCAGGCGCCGCACCAGCCCCGCGCCCGATTGCTGCGCAAGGATGGCCGCCAGCGCGTCCAGCGCGCGCGTTTCGGCATCGTTCAGTTCCAGGCCGGTGTCGTCATGCCAGTCGAACAGCCAGTTGTTCCAGGCGCCGTTGATGCGGTCGAGCTGCTCGAACGACACCGGGGGCAGGGTGGCGGGGCCGGACTGGGGCGGAAGGGTGTCGAGAGGGAGTGCGTTGCCGGCGGCGGCATCGCAATGCGCCGCCTCCGCCGACGGCGCACGCTCGCGGGCGGGGGCGGAAAACAGGCGTTGCAGCCAGCGGAGCATCGTTATTATCCTTATTATCACTCGTTGTCACTGATGCATTTATTGTACGTACGCGGCGTCCGAATGCAAGGGCCAGAATGTATCTAAAAATTGACTGATTTCAACATTTCCTAACAGCATGCACTATAGCATGGGTGTCTCGATGAAAGGACTCGCCATGCATGACACCACGACCGGCAGTGCGAACAATGGCTTGGGCGACGGCAGCCGCGCGACCCGATTCCTGAGCTTCACGCTCGGCGGCCTGGAATATGGCCTCGACTTCGCCAAGGTGCAGGAACTGCGGGTGCTGAAGGCACTCGAGCGTTTCGCCTCCAGCGGCGAAATCATCGGCGGCGTGGCCGTCTCGCGCGGCGTGATCATGCCGCTGGTCGACATGCGGGCCGCCTTCGGCAGCACGCCGACCGCGCCGGACCCGATGACCGACGTGATCATCCTGCGCCTGTCGAGCTGCGTGATGGGGATGGTGGTGGACGGCGTGACCGGCGTGGTCAGCCTGCACCAGGACCAGATCGAGCCGGTGCCCGGGGCGGAGGGGATCGATGCGGATTACCTGATCGGGTTAGCACAGTTGGGGACGCGCAGGCTGATCGTGGTGGATATCGATCGCCTGATGTCGGTGCGCAGGGACGGGGAGAACAGCGCGCGGCAGGTGGCTTGATTCGGCCGGCTGCCGATGAAGGTCGCCCCCGGCCTGGACGGCCCCCTTGGCGGGGGCCCGGGTTCGCCGCATCTCCTGCTTATGCGGCCAGCGTTTCCAGCTGCTCCTGCAACTCCAGCCATTCGTTCTCCAGCTGTCCGAGGTCGCGCGTCAGGAAGGCCTGGTCCGCCACCAGGTTCTTCAAGGCCTCCTTCTTGTCCGCCTCATAGATCCCCGGATCCAGCAGCTGCGCATCCACCTCCGCCTTCTTCGCGTTCAGCTTGGCCATCTGTTCTTCGATGCGCTTGATGCGGTTCTCGAGCGGCTTGCGCAGGCCCGCCACGCGCTGGCGCTCCTCGGCATCCTGGCGCTTCTGTTCCTTGCGGTCGACCGGCGCCACCGGTGCCGACGCCGCGACAGGGGCGGCGACCGGACGGGGCGCCTTGTTTTCCTTGACCGGCGTCGCTGCCGCCTTGCCGGCTTCGACCGTCTTCAGCTTGGTCTTGAACAGCCAGTCCTTGTAGTCGTCCAGGTCGCCGTCGAAGGGTTGCAGGCGGCCGTCGGCCACGATGATGAACTCGTCGGTGGTGGCGCGCAGCAGGTGGCGATCGTGGGAAACCACCAC
This sequence comes from uncultured Massilia sp., assembly GCA_913777025.1. Classification (GTDB taxonomy): domain Bacteria; phylum Pseudomonadota; class Gammaproteobacteria; order Burkholderiales; family Burkholderiaceae_D; genus Telluria. Next base: position 3,490 of record CAJYQM010000249.1, read on the forward strand.
CAGCGTGCCCTCGAACTGGGCCAGGGCCAGCGTCAGCGCTTCGCGCGTTTCGAGATCCAGGTGGTTCGTCGGTTCGTCCAGCAGCAGCAGGTTCGGGCGCTGCCACACGATCAGCGCCAGCGCCAGGCGCGCCTTTTCGCCGCCGGAAAAGGGCCGGATCGGGCTGGTCACCATGTCGCCCGGGAAGTTGAAGCCGCCCAGGAAGTTGCGCAACTCCTGGTCACGCACGGTCGGCGCGATCTTTTGCATGTGCCACAGTGGCGATTCGTCGTGGCGCAGCATCTCGACCTGGTGCTGGGCGAAGTAGCCGACCACCAGGCCCTTGCCCAGGGTCGAGGTGCCGGTGAGCGGCGCCAGTTCGCCGGCGACGGTCTTGATCAGCGTCGATTTACCGGCGCCGTTCACGCCCAGCAGGCCGATGCGCTGGCCGATCTGCAGCGAGAACTTGATGCCGTGGACGATGGTCCTGGTATCGACCTTGTCGCCGTGCTCGTCGAGGATCGGGTAGCCGGCATCGACCTCGTCCAGCACCAGCAGCGGGTTCGGTGCCGACACCGGGTCGCGGAACTCGAACGAGAATTCGGCGGCGGCGCGCAGCGGCGCCAGTTCTTCCATCCGGGCCAGTGCCTTGATGCGGCTCTGGGCCTGGCGCGCCTTGGTGGCCTGGGCCTTGAAGCGGTCCACGAACGACTGCAGGTGGGCGCGGGTGCGCTGCTGCTTCTCGAACGCGGCGGCGGCCAGCACCAGGGCGGCGGCGCGCTGGCGCTCGAAGTCGCTGTAGTTGCCCGAATAGCGCTTCAGCTTGCGATCCTCGATGTGCACCACCACGTTCACGACTTCATCGAGGAAGTCGCGGTCGTGCGAGATGATGATCAGGGTGCCAGGGTAGCGCTTGAGCCAGTCCTCGAGCCAGATGATGGCATCCAGGTCCAGGTGGTTGGTCGGTTCGTCCAGCAGCAGCAGGTCGGAAGGACACATCAGCGCCTGCGCCAGGTTCAGGCGCATGCGCCAGCCGCCCGAGAAGCTGGCCACCGGCTGCTGCATCTGCGCCAGCGTGAAGCCCAGGCCCAGCAGCAGCTGCTCGGCGCGCGACTGCACCGTGTAGGCATCGGCGTCGGCCAGGTGGCTGTGGACCTCGCCCAGGGCGATGCCGTTTTCCTCCGTGTACTCCATCGATTCCAGGCGCTCCAGCTCGGCCTGCAGGTTGCGCAGGTTGACGTCGCCGTCGATCGCGTATTCGACCGCCGGCCGGTCCAGCGCCGGCGTCTCCTGGGCCACGTAAGCCATGCGCCAGCGCTGCGGAAAATCGATCGCGCCCTGGTCCGGGTGCAACTCGTTGCGCAGCATGCCGAACAGGCTGGATTTGCCGGCGCCGTTGGCGCCGATCAGGCCGATCTTGTCGCCGGGATTGAGGGTGAGGTCGGCATCCTGCAGCAGCGGCTTGGTGCCGCGCATGAGGCTGACGTTGGAGAATCGGATCATGGAGAATGCGTAAATTATTTAGCCAATTGGTCTGCCGTCAGCAGGAACACGGTGTCGTCCCCGGCGCTCGTGGTCAGCCAGGTCAGGCCCAGCTCCCCGAACGCCGCTTCCGCGAATTCGCGTTCGTTGCCGATTTCGACGACCAGCACGCCTTCCGGCGTCAGGCGCTCGGCGGCGCCTTCGACGATCTTGCGCACCAGGTCCATGCCGTCCTGGCCGCCGGCCAGCGCGATCTGCGGCTCGCGCAGGTATTCCGGCGGCAGCTTGGACATCGAGTCCGCATTCACGTACGGCGGGTTGGTGACGATCAGGTCGTACTTCTTGAAGGGCACGTTCTGGTACAGGTCGGATTCGACCGGATTCACGCGGCCTTCCAGCTTGTAGTCGCGGATGTTGCGTTCGGCCACGGCCAGCGCATCCTTCGAGATGTCGATGGCATCGACCACCGCGTTCGGGAAGGCGTCGGCCATCATGATGGCCAGGCAGCCGGAACCCGTGCACAGCTCGAGCACGTTCTCGACGGCGTCCGGATCGGACACCCAGGGCGCGAACTGGTTCGGGATCAGCTCGGCGATGAAGGAACGCGGCACCAGCACGCGCTCGTCGACGTAGAAGTTGTAGCTGCCCAGCCAGGCCTCGTTGGTGATGTAGGCGGCCGGCACGCGCTCGACGACGCGGCGCTCGATCACGGCCAGCACCTGCAGGACTTCGTCCGGCAGCAGGCGCGCGTCCAGGAAGGGATCGAGCTTGTCGAGCGGAAGCTTCAGGGTGTGCAGGATCAGGTAGGCGGCTTCGTCGAAGGCTTCGGCGCTGCCGTGGCCAAAGAACAGCTTGGCACCGTTGAAGCGGGTGACGGCGTAGCGCAGCAGGTCGCGCGGCGTGGTGAAGTTCGTCGTGGTCATGTTGTTTCCCTGGTTAAGCGGTTACCGAGACTGCGGCGGGTGGCGCGGCCACCAGCAGGCGTTCCAGCGTGCGGCGGTAGATGTTCTTGAGCGGATCGATGTAGCGCAGTTCGATGTGCTCGTCGATCTTGTGGATGCTGGCGTTGGGTGGCCCGAATTCTATCACCTGGGGGCAGATGCGGGCGATGAAGCGCCCGTCCGAGGTCCCGCCGGTGGTCGACAGTTCGGTGTCCACGCCCAGCTCTTCCTTGATCGAACCGCAGATGGCGTCCGACAGCGTGCCCTTCGGCGTCAGGAAGGGCTGGCCGGACAGCACCCAGGTCAGCTCGTAGTCCAGGCCGTGCTTGTCGAGGATGGCGTGCACGCGCGCCTGCAGGCTCTCGGCCGTGCTGGCGGTCGAGAAGCGGAAGTTGAAGTCGACCTTCAATTCGCCCGGGATGACGTTGGTGGCGCCGGTGCCGGCGGCGATGTTCGACACCTGCCAGCTGGTCGGCGGGAAGTATTCGTTCCCTTCGTCCCAGGTTTCCGCCGCCAGTTCGGCCAGCGCCGGCGCGGCCTGGTGGATCGGGTTGCGCGCCAGGTGCGGGTAGGCGATGTGGCCTTGCACGCCCTTGACCTTCAGGCACCCGGACAGCGAGCCACGGCGGCCGTTCTTGATCATGTCGCCCAGCACGTGGCTGGAGGTCGGCTCGCCAACCAGGCAGTAATCCAGCGTCTCGCCGCGCTCTTCCAGCAGGTCGCAGACGACCACGGTGCCGTCGACCGCCGGTCCTTCCTCGTCGGAGGTGATCAAGAAGGCGATCGAGCCGGCGTGGCCCGGGTGGCTTGCCACGAACTCTTCCACCGCCACCACGAAGGCGGCGATCGAGGTCTTCATGTCGGATGCGCCGCGGCCGTACAGCTTGCCGTCGCGCCGGGTCGGCACGAAGGGCTGCGATTGCCACTGGTCGACGGGGCCGGTCGGCACCACGTCGGTGTGGCCGGCGAACACGAACAGCGGCGCTTCGCTACCGCGGCGCGCCCACAGGTTGGTCACACCATTCGATTCGATGGTCTCGCACGTGAAGCCGATCGGCGCCAGCAGTTCGGCAAGGCGCTGCTGGCAGCCCTTGTCCTGGGGCGTGACGGAATCGAGGGCGATCAGCTCTTCGGTCAGCAGTTGGGTGCGCGACGGTTTCATGCCTGCTTCCCGAAGATGCCTGCGTACTGGTCGGCGGAGAAGCCGACGGACAGCGGGCCCGCGCCCGCCAGCACCGGGCGTTTGATCACGGACGGGTTTTCCAGCATCAGTTCGAGCGCGCTGGCCTTATCTACAACCAGTGCACGCCGCTCGTCCGTCAGCTTGCGCCAGGTCGTGCCCTTGCGGTTGACCAGGGTTTCCCAGTCGAGCTGTTCGAGCCAGGCGGCAACCGTCTCGCGGGCCAGGCCCTGCTTCTTGAAATCGTGGAAGTCGAAGGCCTGGCCGTTGTCTGCCAGCCAGGTGCGCGCTTTTTTGACGGTGTCGCAGTTCGGAATACCGTAGAGGGTTGTTTTCATGACGATGGTGCGGGGGAAAGGCGCGAAGGATAGCACAGGCCGCCGCCTTCAAAGGACAGTGTAGCAAGCACGTTGCAAGCCTGGAGCGCCATTCGAAGGGCGGTGCCGGGCATCTCTGTGCCAGGGAAGTTTATGCATGATGAGTTTCCAATGGACAATATATTATCGTTTTATGTAAGCTCAATAACTTACTCATAGTAGATTTTCCTTGGAGACTGGAGTGAAAAAATGGCTGAGCCTCGTTCTTGTCCCGGCGTTTCTTACCGGCTGTGTCTCAACAGCGACGAAAACGATCGATCCCCAGGCCTCGGGCGCGATCCGTAACCAGAGCGTGGTGCATACCGCGCGCAAGATGCCCGACTTTGGCGAAATGATGCCGACCAAGGCGGTGTTCGGCGTGATCGGTGCGGCAGCCATGCTCTCCGAAGGGAACAAGACGGTGGCGGCCAACAAGATTGCCGACCCTGCGGATGCGATTGCCGATGCGCTGTTGCAAGCGATGCAGGCAGGCCAGGGCATGCAAATCGTGACGCCGCCGATTTCTGTCGACAGCGAGGATCCGGCACGAATCGCCGAGCTGGCAAAGGGCAAGGCACGCTACGTGCTCGACGTCAGGACCCTGGTATGGCAGATGATGTACTTTCCGACCGACTGGACCCATTACCAGGTGCTGTACACCGCGAAGGCGCGCCTGATCGACGTAGAGACCAGGAACGTCGTCGCCGAAGCCTTCTGCAAGCGCCAGCCGGAATCGAATGCGGGTGCGCCGACCTTCGACGACATGCTGGCCTTGAACGCAGCGAAGCTGAAGGCGCAGAATGCCGCGAACGCCAAGGCTTGTGCGGAAACGTTTGGCCGCGAGATGCTGGCATTGCAGGTGGCGGCCGAGGGGACGGCGGCACCTGTTGCGGCTGTCTCGCGGTAAGCGGTCCAGTCCGCCTTAATTATCCAGTGTAAACTCGGTGAACGACGGCCCGGCCGGCGCCTCGACCGGCTTGGCCGGTTCCTCGGCCCTGGCCGCCTGGCTGTCCGACCCATTATTGATCAGCCACAGCAGGTTGGTGGCCGAATCGGCGTTCGCCAGCGCCTCGTCCTGGGTGATCAGGTCGGCCTGCACCAGGGCCAAGAGTGCCTTTTCGAAGGACTGCGAGCCCGGCGACAGGCTCTTGTCCATCGCTTCCTTGATCTGGCCAATCTCGCCCTTTTCGATCAGGTCGGCCACGTAGCGCGTGTTCACCATGATCTCGACCGCCGCCTGGCGCCGGCCGCCGGCCCTGGCGCGCACCAGGCGCTGGGACACGATCGCCTTGACGGCGGACGACAAGTCCTGCAGCAGGGCGGGGCGGTTTTCGATCGGGTAGAAGCTGATGATGCGGTTCAGCGCGTTGTAGCTGTTGTTGGCGTGCAGCGTGGCCAGCACCAGGTGGCCGGACTGGGCGTAGGCGAGGGCGGCGGCCATGGTTTCCTTGTCGCGGATCTCGCCGATCAGGATGCAGTCCGGCGCCTGGCGCATCGAGTTGCGCAGGGCGACGTCGAAGCTGGCGGCGTCGCTGCCGATCTCGCGCTGGTTGACGATGGATTTCTTGTTCTTGAACAGGTATTCGATCGGGTCTTCCAGCGTCAGGATATGGCCGGAACGCTGTTCGTTGCGGTGGTCGAGCATCGAGGCAATGGTGGTCGACTTGCCCGAGCCGGTGGCGCCCACGATCAGCAGCAGGCCGCGCTTTTCCATGATCAGTTCCGACAGCACGTCCGGCAGCCCCAGCTCGCCCAGCGGCGGGATGTTGGCCGGCACGAAGCGGAACACGGCCGAGATGGTGCCGCGCTGGCGGAAGGCGGACAGGCGGAACCGGCCCAGGTTCGGGACCGAGATGCCCATGTTGAGTTCGTTCTCGAGCTCGAGCTCGGCCAATTGCTCGGGCGAGGCGATTTCGGACAGCAGGGAGTGGATGTTTTCCGGCTCCAGCTTGTGCTGGTTGATCGGGATCAGGTTGCCGTTGATTTTGATGTGAACTGGGGAATTGACCGCGAAGAACATGTCGGACGCGTTCTTTTCCTTCATCAATTGGAACAGGCGTTCCATGGCCATGG
>CAJYQM010000250.1 GCA_913777025.1 uncultured Massilia sp.
GAGATGCCGCACCTGTGACAATCCGCCGCCCCTGACTGGCGCCTGATCGCCTCCGGCCAGTCCATCGTCGGCGGCCTGCTGGGTGGGCTGATTGGCGTCGAGATCGCCAAGAAGCTGGCCGGCATCACGCGTTCGACCGGCGACCAGTTCATCCTGCCGCTGGTGGCCGGCACCGTGGTCGGCCGCATCGGCTGCTTCCTGGCCGGCCTGCACGACGGCACCTACGGCGTGCCCACGTCCTTGCCCTGGGGCGTCGATTTCGGCGACGGCATCGCGCGCCATCCGACCCAGGTCTACGACATGCTGTTCGCGCTGGGCGCGGGCGCGCTGCTGTGGCGCTGGCGCGCCACGCTGTGGCGCTGGCGCGCCACGCTGGGGCGCGCCGAGGGCCTGGCCTTCAAGCTCTACCTCGCATCCTACCTGGCCTGGCGCCTGCTGGTCGACGGCATCAAGCCGGTGCCCTACGCCTATGCGTTCGGGCTGTCCGGCATCCAGATCGTCTGTGCGCTGGCGCTGCTGTGCTACCTGCCTGTCGTGCTGAGGCAAACCATGGAGATACGAAGCACATGATCGCGACCTCGACCCGGAACGCCCGCAGGCCCACCCGCGCCGGCATCCTGCTGGTTGCCCTGGCACTGGTGGGGGGCACTGGCTGCATCACTTCCAGCATCATCGAGCGTGCGCAGCGGGAGAGCCTGGGGCGCGCAGCGGCGCAGGCGCACAAGGCGCGCATCGCGCAGCTGACGCCCGCGGCCGATGCCGGTGATCCGGTGGCCGAAACGGCGCTGGCGCGCGTGATGATGTCCGAGCCCGGGCACGCGCCGGTTGACCAAATACGTGTGTTTGGGCTGCTGTCGCGGGCCGCCGGCCAGGGATATGTCCAGGCGCAGGCGCTGCTGGGCGAGATCCTGGCGTCTGCGCGCATGCCCCAGAACGCTCACCAGCTGGTGGCGCTGAGCCAGGGTCTGCAGGACCGAGCCGCCGGCCTGCAATTGCTGCGGCAAACCGCAACCCGGGCCTGCATGTTCAAGGCGCCGCCCGACGAGCGATGGTATGTCACGGTAAGCCCCGCTACCTTGCTGGCCGAGGAACTGGCCAAGAACCCGCATACCGACGAGGCCAGGCTGTGGCGCGCGCGCGCCGCCCTGCATTGCGGCGAACCGGACGCGGGCACGCTTTCCTGGAGGGTCAGGTCGGGATACGCTACGCCGCAAGAGCGCGCCGAAGCGCTGGCCCTGTTGCTGCTGCAGACCCCGGATGACGCTGTCATCGCCAAGGCCACGGCGGCACTGCCGGCGGAAGAGGTGAACGCCGCCCGCCGCGAAGCCACGCAACTGCGCGAGCTGGTTGCGCAATCCGAACGCCAGTACCCGGCACCCCGCCAGAAGGAAATGCATTGAAAGCCACCCCATGAGCCGCAAGACCCGCCCCTACCTGTTCTACGACACCACCACCTCGGTCTGCTCGACCTGCCTGCACCCGGTCGAAGCCAAGATCCTCTTCAAGGACGGCAAGGTCTACATGGACAAGTGGTGCGGCGCCCACGGCACGGAACGCGTGCTGGTCAGCGACGACGTCGAGTACTACCGCCTGTGCCGCGAAGTCTTCGTCAAGCATCCCGAGATGCCGCAGCTGTTCAACACGAAGATGGAATACGGCTGCCCCTACGATTGCGGCCTGTGCCCGGACCACATGCAGCACTCCTGCCTGTCGGTGGTCGAGATCACCGACAACTGCAACCTGAACTGCCCCGTGTGCTATGCCGAAAGCGGCACCCACCGCGAACGGCACAAGTCGCTGGAAGACGTCATCCGCATGCTCGACGCCGTGGTCGCCAACGAAGGCGAGGCCGACGTGATGCAGCTGTCGGGCGGCGAGCCGACCCTGCATCCGCAGTTTTGGGAAATCCTCGACGCCGCCAAGGCCCGCCCCATCAAGCACGTGATGGTCAACACCAACGGCATCGTACTCGCCCAGGACAAGGACTTCGTGCGCCGCCTGGCGGCTTACGCGCCCGGCATCGAGGTCTACCTGCAGTTCGACTCGCTGCGCGGCGAGGTGCATAGGGAGTTGCGCGGCGCCGACCTCACGCGCATCCGGCGCCAGGCGCTGGACAACCTGAACGAGGCCGGGCTGTCGACCACGCTGGTGGTCACGCTCAAGAAGGACCTGAACGATGGCGAGATCGGCGAGATCATCGATTTCGCGCTCGGCCAGCCCTGCGTGCGCGGCGTGACGCTGCAGCCGATCCAGGACGCCGGCCGCGTCGAGCGTTACGACCCGCGCCTGCACCGCCTGACCGTGTCCGAGATCCGCCGCAAGATCGCCGAGCAGAGCAGCCTGTTCACCCTGCAGGACGTGGTGCCCGTGCCCTGCAACCCGGACACGCTGGCGATGGCCTACGCGATCAAGACGCCCGAGCGCACCGTGCCGCTGACGCGCTGGCTCGATCCGCAGACCCTGGTCGAGGGCAGCGGCAACACCATCGTGTTCGAGCGCGACGCCGGCTTGCGCGAGACGGTCAAGGACCAGGTGTTCAAGCTGTTCTCGACCAACCACTCGCCCGAATCGCAGGCCAACTGCCTGTCCGAGCTGATGTGCTGCCTGCCGCTGGTGAGCGCACCCTCCGAACTGCGCTACGACAGCGTGTTCCGCGTGCTGATCGTGCAGTTCATGGATGCGTATTCGCTCGATGTGCGCGCGCTGAAGAAGTCCTGCATCCACTTCGCGCAACCGGACGGCAAGATGGTGCCGTTCGAGAGCTACAACCTGCTGTACCGCGACGGGCGCAGGCTGGCCGGCATCCGCGACAGCATCGCGGGCCAGTTCGCGCAGCGGCGGCGCGCCGTGGCGATCCCGCTGGTGCCGGTGGATTGAGGCGCGGCCTCAGTCGTCGAGCGTCAGTATCGCGAACGACATGTTCTTGAGCGCGCTGCCGGGCCGCGACGGCGGATTGATGACCGTGATGTCGTGGATGCCCATGCGGCCGAATGCGTCCAGCGAATAGGTCCAGCCCACCATGTTCGGAGCGTCCCGGTAGCGGCGCTGGTAGCGCTCCTCCTGGCCCAGCGTGACGTAGTCCGTGCGTATGCCCAGCCCTGTCAGGAAGGCCTGCTCCTTTTTCGAGTCGCCCTTGATCGAAGCGTCGATCTGGTCGAGCAGAGCCTTGCGCTTGTCCGCCGGCAGGGCGTCGAGCATCTTTTGCGTCGACTCGTCGAAGCTGAAGCTTGTGCTGCTGAGCCCACCGTGCAGGCCGATGATCGCGAAATTGCTGACCAGCTTATGGATCCCGGCCGGGAACACATAGTTGGCGCACGAGGACAGGCAGTACTCCATGACTTTCACGTCGAGCTTGTGGTCGCGTACCCACTGGCCCAGCGCCAGCCCATGGCTGGTCGGACCGCCGCGGCTGCGGATCGACAGCGTGGTCGGCTTTTGCTCGAGGCTCTCGTACAGCGCGAACAGGCGCGCGTTGGCCTGGCCGTCGAGCAGGCCGACGTAATTCAATTCGTCATTGTCGAGATAGACCTGTGGCGTGTCGGCGGCGTGGGCGGCGCCGGCGGCAAGGACGGCGAGGCAGAAGAGGGCGGAGCGGTGCATCGGGCTTCCAGGATGGTGGCAACCCGGCGATTAAAGAGATCGCGGCACGGCGGAGGCTCTCCAAAAACCACACCGCGGCACCGGGCGGCAGGAAATGCATTACGATGATCTTTCATTAACCTTCATGGAAGCGCCATGCACGACCTGACCTTGTATGTCGACCAGGCCTGGACCAGCCCCTACGCGATGTCGGTGTATGTGACCCTGCTCGAGAAAAAGCTGCCGTTCCAGGTCGAGAAGATCGACCTCGACAGGGGCGACAACCTCATGCCGCCGTATCGTGACCTCGGCCTCACCGGCCGCGTGCCCACGCTGGTGCACCGTGCCGATGGCGAGAGCCCCTTCGTGCTGGCCGAATCGAGCGCCATCGTCGACTACCTGGAAGAGCGCTTCGGCGCGCCCGATCATGCGCACGTGCTGCCGCGCGACCTGCGCCAGCGCGCCCAGGCACGCCAGGTGCAGGCCTGGCTGCGCAGCGACCTGCTGCCGATCCGCAGCGAGCGCAGCACCATCGGCGTGTTCGTCGAGCGGATCGAGACGCCGCTGTCCGTGCATGCGCAAGCCGCCGCGCAGCGCCTGATCCGCATCGCCGAACGCCTGGTCGACGGTCCCGACCTGTTCGATGCATGGTGCATCGCCGATACCGAGCTGGCCTTGATGCTCAACCGCCTGATCCTGAATGGCGATCCGGTGCCGCAGAAGCTCAAGGACTACGCGGCCGGCCAGTGGCAGCGCGCGTCGGTGCAGGCGTGGGTGCGCCAGCCGCGCACGCTGTCCGCGGCCTGACACGCCGCGCGGCGCTTCAAGCCGTCTCGGCTGCCGGCGCCGGTGCATACAGGGCCAGCTGGCTGGCCAGCGCCTTGCGAAAGGCGGGCCGCGCCATGCAGCGTACCATGTAGGCGCTCACATTGCCGAAGCGCGCGGCCAGGCCGCAGCCGTCGAGCAGGCGCAGCACCGTGGTCATCAGGATGTCGGCGGTGCTGAAGTCGCCGGCCAGCCAGTCGCGGCCCGCCAGCGCATTGTCCAAGTCTTGCAGGCGCTTGAGCGCCATCTCTTCCAGCACCGGACGGCTGCCGGCGGCCCATGGCGCATCGGCGAAAAACACGTTCAGCTCGGCCAGCCTGGCGAAGTAGGGCTCTACCGAATTGAGCGCCGCGAACATCCACGTCGCAACCCGCGTGCGCGCGGCCGGCGCCAGCGGCATCAGCGCCGTGCTGCGCTCGCCCAAGTGCATCAGGATCGCGCCGGACTCGAACACCTGCACGTCGCCGTCCTGCAGCAGGGGGATCTGGCCGAACGGCTGTTCGCGGCGGTAGGCGGGCGTGTTCCTGTCGTCGAAGTCGATCAGCCGCAGCGTGTAGGGCAATCCCGCTTCTTCCAGCGCCCAGCGCACGCGCAGGTCGCGCACATAGCCGGCGGCAAACGGCGGAACCATGCGGAAGGTGGTCAGTGTGATCATGATGTCTCCTCGTGGTGAACAAGGCCGAGGATACGCAGGCGCATAATATGTTCAAGAACATATTCTGGATCGGCGGATAATGGTGCCGAAGGAGGCCCGACATGCCCTACAACAGCGAACACAAGGCGCAGACGCGGGCGCGCATCGTCGGTGCGGCGCGGCGCCTGTTCAACCGCCATGGCTTCGAGCAGGTGTCGATCGACCGCATCATGCTTGAAGCGGGGCTGACGCGCGGCGGCTTCTACCATCACTTCGGTAGCAAGGACGAGCTGTATGCGGCCGCCGTCGCCAGTTTCACGACCTGCAATCCATTCCGTCCCGATGCGGCCGCAACACCGCCGCCGGCGCCGATGCAGCTCGCGCGCATGCTGCTCGACGTCTATCTGTGCGACGAGGTCTTCGACAACGTCGACCATCACTGTCCGCTGTACGCCTTGCCCGGCGACGTGGCGCGCGCCGGGCTGTCGCCGCAGAAGGCCTATACCCAGTTGATCCGCAATCTCACCGACGTGTATGCCTGCGCGCTGGAGGGTAGGCCCGATGGCGGGCAGCGCGCGCAGGCGATCGTGGCGCTGTGCGTGGGCGGCATGGTGCTGGCGCGGACCACCGATGACGCGGCGCTGCGGGCTTCGCTGCGCGCGGCCGCGCGGCAGCAGGCGCTGGCCCTGCTGGACGGCGGGGCTGGCCCCAGTTCCGGCCTCAGTCGTCCAGCCTGAGCACCTCGAAGGACATGTTTTTCAATGCAGAGCCGGGCCGCCAGGGCGGATTGATGACCGTGATGTCGCGCACGCCCAGCCGTGCGAAGCCTTCGAGCGAATAGGTCCAGCCGACCGAGTTCGGATCGCTGCGCTGGCGCCGCTGGTAGCGCTCTTCCTGGCCCAGCGTGACGTAGTCGGGGCGCACGCCGAGCGTGCGGAAATAGGCCTGCTCCTGTCTGGCGTCGTCCTTGATGGTGGACGCGATCTGCGCCAGCATTGCCTTGCGCCGCCCGGGCGGCAGGGCGTCGAGCATCGCTTGCGTGGCAGGCTCGAACTGGAAGGTCTTGCTGCTGAGGCCACCGTGGAAGCCGATCACGGCGAAGTTGCTGACCAGCTTGTGGATCCCGGCCGGGAACACGTAGTTGGCGCAGGACGACATGCAGTATTCCATCACCTTCACGTCGAGCTTGTGGTCGCGCACCCAGCGGCCGAGCGCCAGGCCGTAGCCGGTGGTGCCGCCGCGGCTGCGGATCGACAGCACGGCCGGCTTGTCGGCGAGGCTGTCGTACAGGGCGAACAGGCGCGCATTGGCGTGGTTGTCGAGCACGCCCACATACACGAGCTCTCCATCGGCCACGTAGACCTGGGTAGTTTCTTCGTTGCCGCCATCGGCACGGGCGCCACCGGCGGCACCCGCACCGCGCAGGGCGGCGAGTAGACAGGGCAGGGCGGCTTTGCACATCGCTACGTTCCTGGAACGGTATCCGGCGATTATAGCGATCCGGCCAGCTTTCGAAGCTCACCGGGACGTCCCCCCGCATGCATGCGCCATAAAAAACCGGGCCAGGCCCGGTTTCATGCGATGCAGGCCAGCCTTAACCCGCCAGCTTCTTTTTCAGCAGCTCGGTCACCTGGGCCGGGTTCGCCTTGCCCTTGGATGCCTTCATGCACTGGCCGATCAGCGCGTTGATTGCCGCTTCCTTGCCCGCGCGGTACTGCTCGACCGACTTGGCGTTGTTGGCCAGGACCTCGTCGACGATGGCTTCCAGCGCGCCGCTGTCGGAGATCTGCTTCAGGCCTTCGCGCTCGATGATGGCGTCGGCCAGGTGCTCGTCTTCCGAAGCGGCTTCCCACATCAGCCCGAATACCTTCTTGCCGGCGTTGTTCGAGATCGTGCCGTCCGCGATGCGCTTCAGGAGCAGGGCCAGCTGCGAGGCTTCGACCGGGGAGTCGATGATGTCGAGGTCGGCGCGGTTCAGGGCCGAGGAGACGTCGCCCATCATCCAGTTGGCGGCCGCCTTGGCGTTATCCTTGCCGGCCTTGGCGACCACGGCTTCGTAATAGCTTGCCATGCCTTGCGAGGCGGTCAGGATCAGCGCGTCGTACTCGGGCAGGCCGTAATCCTTGATGAAACGCTCGCGCATCGCGGCCGGCAGTTCCGGCATGTCGGCCTTGATGCGGTCGATCCAGTCCTGCTTGATCATCAGCGGCGGCAGGTCCGGGTCCGGGAAGTAGCGGTAATCCTGCGCGTCTTCCTTGGTGCGCATGGAGCGCGTTTCCTTCTTGTCCGGATCCCACAGGCGGGTCGCCTGGATGACCTTGCCGCCGTCCTCGATCAGTTCGATCTGGCGCCGCACTTCGTAGTGGATCGCCTCTTCCATGAAGCGGAAGGAGTTCAGGTTCTTGATCTCGCAGCGGGTACCGAATTCCTTCTGGCCGACCGGGCGCACCGAGACGTTGACGTCGCAGCGGAACGAGCCTTCCTGCATGTTGCCGTCGCAGACGCCCAGCCACATCACCAGCGCGTGCAGGGCTTTCGCATACGCCACCGCTTCGGCGGCGCTGCGCATTTCCGGCTCGGACACGATCTCGAGCAGCGGCGTGCCGGCGCGGTTCAGGTCGATGCCGCTCATGCCGGCATAGTCTTCGTGCAGCGACTTGCCGGCATCCTCTTCCAGGTGGGCCCGGGTCAGGTTGACGGTTTTCGTTTCCAGCTTGCCGTCTTTTTCATAGGCGAAGCTGATGGTGCCGCCCTGGACCACCGGGTCGTCCATCTGGCTGATCTGGTAGCCCTTCGGCAGGTCCGGATAAAAATAGTTCTTGCGCGCGAAGATCGACTGCGGCGCGATTTTCGCGCCGACCGCCAGGCCGAAGCGGATCGCGCGCTCGACGGCGCCATGGTTCAGGACCGGCAGCACGCCCGGCAGCGCCAGGTCGACCGGGCTGGCCTGGGTGTTGGGCTCCGCGCCGAACTTGATCGAGCTGCCGCTGAAGATTTTTGAATTGGTCGTGAGCTGGACGTGGTTCTCAAGACCGATGACGACTTCCCATTGCATGATGTTCTCTCTTTTTGTCTTTGCCGGCGTTGCGGCTGCACACCGGGGTCAGAGCCCTTTGGAAGCAAAACCGGGCTCTGCCCCCTCCCTTAGACACCCTCGGGGGCGCGTTGGTGCCAGTCGGTCACTTGCTGGTACTGGTGCGCGATGTTCAGCAGCTTGGCTTCGCTGAAGTAGTTGCCGATGATCTGCAGGCCGACCGGACGCCTGGCGTTCTTCTCGCCTTGTCCGAAACCGACCGGGATCGACATGCCGGGCAGGCCTGCCAGGCTGGTCGACAGGGTGAAGATGTCGGCCAGGTAGTTGGCGACCGGGTCGTCCGATTTCGAGCCCAGGTCCCAGGCGACGGTCGGCGCCACCGGGCCCATGATCACGTCGCACTGGTCCTTGAAGGCGGACTGGAAGTCGTCGGCGATCAGGCGGCGGATCTTCTGGGCCTGCACGTAATAGGCGTCGTAGTAGCCATGGCACAGCACGTAGGTGCCGACCATGATGCGGCGCTGGACTTCCTTGCCGAAGCCCTGCGCGCGCGTCTTCTTGTACATGTCCTGCAGGTCGGTGTACTCCGGGGCGCGGTAGCCGTAGCGCACGCCGTCGAAGCGCGACAGGTTGGACGAGGCCTCGGCCGGGGCGATGATGTAGTACACTGGGATCGACAGCGAGGTCTTCGGCAGCGAGATCTCGACCAGGGTCGCGCCCAGCTTCACGAATTCGTCCAGCGCGGCGCGTACGGCCTGCTCGACGTCCGCGGCCAGGCCTTCGCCGAAGTATTCCTTCGGCACGCCGATGCGCAGCCCGCTGAGGGGTTGATTCGATGCCGGGGCGTTCAGCTCGCGCGTAAAGTCTTCGCGCGCGTTGCCCTGTTCGGCGGTGAGGCTGGTCGAATCGCGGCCGTCGAAGCCGACCATCTCGTTCAGCAGCAGGGCGCAATCCTCGGCGCTGCGCGCCATCGGGCCGCCCTGGTCGAGCGAGGAGGCGAAGGCGATCATGCCGAAGCGCGAGACGCGGCCATAGGTCGGCTTGATGCCCGTGATGCCGCAAAAGGCGGCCGGCTGGCGGATCGAGCCGCCGGTGTCGGTGCCGGTCGCGGCCGGCGCCAGGCGCGCGGCGATGGCGGCGGCCGAGCCGCCCGAGGAGCCGCCCGGCACGGCGAGCGGGTCCCACGGATTCCTGACGGCGCCGAAGGCCGAGTTTTCGTTGGCCGAGCCCATCGCGAATTCGTCGCAATTCAGCTTGCCCAGCGTGACCATGCCGGCATCGCCGAATTTTTCGACCACGGTGGCATCAAAAGGGCTGACGTAGTTGCCCAGCATTTTCGAGGCGGCGGTCGAGCGCCAGCCGCGGGTGACGAAGATGTCTTTGTGCGCGATCGGGATGCCGGTCAGCGGACCGGCCGAGCCGTCCGCGAAGCGCGCGTCGGCGGCTTTGGCTTGCGCCAGCGACAGTTCCGGATTCACGTCCAGGAAGGCGTTATGCTGGCTGGCGGCGATGCGGTCCAGGTAGTGCCGGGTGAGCTCCGTGGCGGAGACTTGCTTGGAATGCAGGAGCGCGGACAGCTCCTTCAGGCTTTTGTCGTGCATGATGAATCCCTTGGTTTTTATTATTCGATAACTTTCGGCACGAGATACAGGCCATCCTGGGCTTTCGGCGCCGGGGCCTGGTAGTCCTCGCGGCGGTTCTCTTCGGTCACCACGTCGTCGCGCAGGCGCAGCGGCAGGTCGCGCACGGCGGCCAGCGGTTGCGACAAGGGCGCAACACCGGTGGTATCGATCGCCCGCATCTGCTCGGCCAGGGCGAAAATCCCGTTCAGCTCGCCCAGCGCGATCTCGGCGTGGGCCTCGTCCATATCGAGCTGGGCCAGGTTGGCGATCCGTTTTACGTCTGAAAGTGTCAGGGACATGGCAATGGGGGTGGTTGTGCGGATAATGAAATTTGGACAACGGCGCGCTAAAGCTGATAAAAGCTTTCTAATACCGTCGATCTCGCAGGCTGATATGCGGGGGATACGCCCCGTTTTTCAGCATGTAAACCTCAAATTATAAGGTAGAATGGCGGGCTAATGCGTTCTTGAGGGCGAAAGCGGCTTTCCTGCGCATGAAAAGCCCGTGATGCGGTTTCATCCGTCGCGGCGAGGATTCCCCGATTAATGTTTGAGATCTCGACAAAACCGTAGCGAGCGGCAGCAGTGCTGGTCAAGAAGCGCAGACCGGCAATGCAACGCGCAGCAGGTTTTCGAGGTCCGCTTTACGCGCATCGAACTGCGCATCAGGACACACATGTTTGGTTTTTTACGCAGCTACTTTTCGAACGACCTGGCGATCGACCTGGGTACCGCCAACACCCTGATCTACGTGCGCGGCCTGGGCATCGTCCTCGATGAGCCGTCGGTCGTTGCGATCCGCCAGGAAGGCGGTCCCAACGGCAAGAAGACGATCCAGGCAGTGGGCAAGGAAGCCAAGCAGATGCTCGGCAAGGTGCCCGGCAACATAGAAGCCATCCGTCCGATGAAGGATGGCGTGATCGCCGACTTCACCGTCACCGAGCAGATGCTCAAGCAATTCATCCGCATGGTGCACGACTCCAAGTTCTTCCGTCCGTCGCCGCGCATCATCATTTGCGTTCCCTGTGGTTCGACCCAGGTCGAGCGCCGCGCGATCCGCGAATCGGCGCTTGGCGCCGGCGCGTCGCAGGTCTACCTGATCGAAGAGCCGATGGCGGCCGCGATCGGCGCCGGCCTGCCGGTGTCGGAAGCGACCGGCTCGATGGTGGTCGACATCGGCGGCGGCACCACCGAGGTCGGCATCATCTCGCTGGGCGGCATGGTCTATAAAGGTTCGGTGCGCGTGGGCGGCGACAAGTTCGACGAAGCCATCGTCAACTACATCCGCCGCAACTACGGCATGCTGATCGGCGAGCAGACCGCGGAGTCGATCAAGAAAGCCATCGGTTCGGCCTTCCCGGGTTCGGAAGTCAAGGAAATGGAAGTCAAGGGCCGCAATTTGTCCGAGGGCATCCCGCGTTCGTTCACGATCTCGAGCAACGAGATTCTGGAAGCGCTGACCGACCCGCTGAACAACATCGTCTCGGCCGTCAAGAATGCCCTCGAGCAGACCCCGCCGGAACTGGGCGCAGACATCGCCGAGAAGGGCATGATGCTGACCGGCGGCGGCGCGCTGCTGCGCGACCTGGACCGCCTGCTGATGGAAGAAACCGGCCTGCCGGTACTGGTGGCGGAAGATCCGCTGACCTGCGTGGTGCGCGGTTCAGGCATGGCGCTCGAGCGCATGGACAAACTCGGTTCGATCTTCTCGTACGAGTAACATGATGAGGTAAGAAGTCGAAGCGCGGACAGGATGGACGGCTTGGCCGCACATCCTGTCCGCGTTTTATTATATTGAAACTCATGGAATACAGTCCTCCGCCGCTTTTCAAGCAAGGCGCCCCCGCGCGGGTGAAGGTGACGGTGTTCGCTCTGGTCTCGATCGCGCTGCTGGTCGTGGACGCGCGCCTGCATGCGCTCAGCGCCGTTCGCCAGGTCGCAGCCACGGTCCTGTACCCGCTCCAGATGGCGGCGCTGATGCCGCGCGACGCCGTCTCCAGCATGGGCAGCTATTTTTCGTCGATCTCCGCCCTGCAGAAGGAAGTGCGCGACCTGAAGAGCCAGCAGGTGGCCCAGGCCCAGGCCATGCAGCAGGCCCAGCTCCAGATGGCCGAGAACGCCCACCTGCGGCGCCTGATGGATGCGCGCGAACACCTGCCGGTGCGCTCGATGATGAGCGAGATCCTGTATGACGCGCGCGACCCGTCCACCCGCCGCGTGGTGCTCGACCGCGGTTCGCGCGCCGGCGTCAAGCTCGGCCTGCCCGTGATCGACAACGCCGGCGTGGTCGGCCAGGTCACGCGCGTGTTCCCGTTCACCTCCGAAGTCACGCTGCTGACCGACAAGGAGCAGGCGATTCCCGTGCAGGTGCTGCGCAGCGGCCTGCGCAGCGTCGCCTATGGCCGCGGCCATTCCGGCCTGCTCGACTTGCGCTTCGTGGCCCCGAACGCCGACATCCAGGTCGGCGACATCCTCGTCACCTCCGGCCTGGACGGCATGTACCCGGCCGGCCTGGCCGTGGCCAAGGTGGTGCAGGTCGAGAACGTGGCGCAGGGCGCCTTCGGACGCGTGATCTGCCAGCCGCTGGCCGGCATCGACCGCCACCGCCAGCTGCTGGTCGTGATGTCCGACCAGCCGGCCCAGCCGCGTCCTCCCGAGGGCGCGCCCAAGGCCAACGGCAACAACACCGCGCGCAAGAACCTGCCGAAGATGGAGCCGGTCCCGCTGCCGCCACTGCCGGCCCAGCCGCTGCCGGCGGCGCAGCCGACAGCAGGCGCCGCGGGTACGCCCACCACCAACACGACGCCGCCTGCCGGCCAGCCCGGCGCGGCCGCGGCCGCGGCCAACGGTGGCGCTGCCGGCGCGGCGCGGCCGGCGGCAGCGCCCGCGCAGGCGGCACCGGCCGGCGTCCCGGCCACCCGCGCCGCCGTGCCCGCTGCCGGCGCCCCGGCAGTCCGGCAGGCCCCGGCCACGCGCCAGGCGCCACCGGGTACGCCGGCGGCTTCCAATCCCGCCGCACCCGGTACCGTGCCTGCGGCCCGCCAGGCCGTCCCGGCCACCGCCCCGGCCGGCGGATCCGCCACACCCGGTACGGCACCGGCCACCGCGCCTGCGACGGCGCCCGCCAACGCACCGGCCGCCCGGACGCCCGCGCAGCCGCCGGTCTCCGCGGCGCCGCGCCAGCCGGCGCCGGCCACCGCCATGGCCCCGGCCGCGGCCCATCCTAAGGAAGGTGCCTGATGGCGACCAACCGCCCGCATTACATCCTGCTGCCGGCCAGCCCGCTGTTCATCGCCTTCAGCCTGATCTGCGCCTTCATGCTCAACCTGCTGCCCTGGGGACGCTGGATCGGCGCGCCCGACTTCGTCGCGCTGGTGCTGGTGTTCTGGGGTATCCATCAGCCGCGCAAGGTCGGCATCGGCATCGCCTTCTGCATGGGCCTCCTGATGGACGTGCACGACGCCACGCTGCTCGGCGAGAATGCGCTGGCCTACACGCTGCTGTCCTACCTGGCCATCATGATCCACCGCCGCGTGCTGTGGTTTCCGCTCGCCACGCAGGCGATGCACGTGTTCCCGTTGCTCCTGATGACACAGGCGATCCAGGTTGCGGTACGCTTCTTCGTGACCGGCCGCTTTCCCGGCTGGCTGCATTTCATCGAGAGCCTGGTCGCCGTGGCCCTGTGGCCGGTGATCACCTGGCTGCTGCTGGCACCGCAGCGCCGCGCCGTGGACAAGGACCACACGCGTCCGATATGACCGAAATTAAAGACAGCGATCGCGAGATCCACCTGTTCCGCGTGCGCCTGACGGCCATGGTGGTGTTCGTGTTCATCTGCTTCGGCCTGCTGGTCGCCCGCTGGGTGTGGCTGCAGGTCGTCAAGCACAACCAGTACATGGCCCAGGCCGAGGACAACCGCATCGCCCTGGTACCGATCGTGCCGAATCGCGGCCTGATCGTCGACCGCAACGGCGTGGTCCTGGCCAGCAACTACTCGGCCTACACCCTCGAGATCACGCCGTCCAAGCTCGAGGCCAGCCTCGATTCCGTCATCGACGAGTTGTCCAAGCTCGTCGCCATCGAGCCGAAGGACAGGAAACGCTTCAAGCGTTTGATGGAAGAGTCGAAGAATTTTTCCAGCGTCCCGATCCGCACCCGCCTCACCGACGACGAGGTCGCCCGCTTCACCGCCCAGCGCTTCCGCTTCCCCGGCGTGGAAGTCCAGGCGCGCCTGTTCCGCCAGTACCCGCTGGGCGAGATCGCCTCGCACGTGCTGGGCTACATCGGCCGCATCAACCAGAAAGAGGCCAAGGCGATCGAGGAGGGCGAGGACGCCGCCAACTACAATGGCACCGACCACATCGGCAAGGAAGGCCTGGAAAAGAGCTACGAGAAGCAGCTGCACGGCCAGACCGGCTACGAGGAAGTCGAGCGCTCGGCCGGCGGCCGCGCGATCCGCACGCTGTCGCGCACCCCGCCGGTGCCGGGCACGAACCTGGTGCTGTCGATCGACATCGAACTGCAGAAGGTGATCGAGGAAGCCTTCGGCGACTTCCGCGGCGCGCTGGTCGCGATCGAGCCCGAGACCGGTGACGTGCTCGCTTACGTTTCGCGTCCGGGCTTCGACCCCAACCTGTTCGTGGACGGCATCGACGCCCAGAGCTGGAATGACTTGAACACCTCGCTCGACCGCCCGCTGATGAACCGGCCGCTGTCCGGCACCTATCCGCCGGGTTCGACCTTCAAGCCCTTCATGGCGCTGGCCGCGCTGGAGCTGGGCAAGCGCCGTCCGGAGCAGGGTATTCAAGACCCCGGCTTCTTCATGCTGGGCGGGCACCGCTTCAACGACGACAAGCCGGGCGGCCACGGCTACATCGACATGTACCGTTCGATCGTGATGTCCTGCGATACCTATTACTACCAGCTCGGCAACGAGATGGGCATCGACGCCATCAGCGGCTTCATGAAGCAGTTCGGCTTCGGCTCGCCGACCGGCATCGACCTCGATCACGAAAAGGGCGGGGTGCTGCCTTCGCAGGAGTGGAAGCGCGAGCGCTTCAAGCGCAGCAAGGCCGCCCAGAAGTGGGTGGGCGGCGACACGGTGTCGATTTCGATCGGCCAGGGCTACAACAGCTACACCATGCTGCAGCTGGCGCACGCGGTATCGACGCTGGCCAACAACGGCGTGATCATGAAGCCGCACCTGGTCAAGATCCTGGAAGACCCGGCCACCCGCCAGCGCACGCTGACGGTGCCGAAGGAATCCGGCCGCATCCCGCTCAAGCAGGACAACATCGACGTCATCAAGCGCGCCATGGTCGGCGTCATCAGCGACCAGAGCGGCACCGGCTTCAATGCCTTCCGCAACGCCGGCTACATCGCCGGCGGCAAGACCGGCACCGCGCAGGTGGTGGGCCTGAAAGGTGCCAAGTACAACCACAACATGACGCCGGAACGCCTGCGCGACAACGCGCTGTTCACCGCCTTCGCCCCGGCCGACAAGCCGAGGATCGCGCTGGCGCTGGTGGTCGAGAACGCCGGCTTCGGTGCGACGTATGCCGCGCCGATCGTGCGCAAGGCGCTCGACTACTACCTGCTCGGCAAGCGCCCGGGCGAGAAGGCGAAACCGGTGCAGGCGCCGGTCGCCGTCAAGGATGACGACGGCAATCCGGAAGAGTCCTTCGGTCCGAACGCCGGCCTGCCGAAGCCGCCGGGCGGCGAGACGCCGGGCAACAAGGAATAAACGATGGCACACATTCCCGAAAGGCGCTCGCTGAGCCGGCGCCTGAAACCCTATTTCACGGTGTTCGATGGCCCGCTGGCCATGATCCTGTTCCTGCTGTTCTGCACTGGCCTGCTGACCCTGTCCTCGGCCGGCCACGACTTCCCGGGCCGCCTGGAAGGGCAGATGCGCAACATGCTGCTGTCCTTCATCGTGATGTGGGTCGCGGCGAACATTCCGCCGCAGACTCTGCTGCGCCTCGCCGTACCGATCTATACCTTCGGGGTCGCGCTGCTGGTGGCGGTGGCGCTGTTCGGCGTCATCAAGAAGGGCGCGCGGCGCTGGCTGCACGTGGGCGTCGACATCCAGCCGTCCGAGATCATGAAGATCGCCACGCCCTTGATGCTGGCCTGGTATTTCCAGACCCGGGCCAACCTGCTGAACTGGAAGGCCTTCCTGGTTGCGGCGCTGCTGCTCCTGATCCCGTTCGGCCTGATCGTGCGCCAGCCCGACCTCGGCACCGCGCTGCTGGTCGGCGGCGCCGGCTTCTGGGTGATCTTCCTGGCCGGCCTGTCGTGGAAGGCGCTGGCCGTGCTGTTCGTGGGCGGCTGCGCCAGCCTGCCGGTGGTGTGGTCGGTACTGCACGACTACCAGCGCGAGCGCGTGATGACGCTGATCGACCCGACCTCCGACCCGCTGGGCAAAGGCTTCCACATCATCCAGTCGGTGATCGCGATCGGTTCCGGCGGCGTGACCGGCAAGGGCTACATGAAGGGGACGCAAGCCTACCTGGAATTCATCCCCGAGCGCACCACCGACTTCATTTTCTCGGTGTTTTCGGAAGAATTCGGCCTGGTCGGCAACCTGGTCTTGATGTTCTTTTACCTGCTGCTGATCGGACGCAGCATGATGATCGCCGCGAACGCGCCGAACCTGTTCACGCGCCTGCTGGGCGGCTCGATCGCGATGATGTTTTTTATTTATGCCTTCGTCAACATGGGCATGGTCAGCGGCATCCTGCCGGTGGTCGGCGTGCCGCTGCCCTTCATGAGCTATGGCGGCACCGCCCTGATTACCTTGGGCCTGGGGAGTGGTATATTGATGAGTATTCAAAGACACCGAAAGCTGGTGCAGACCTGATGAAAGAGAACGCGATGGCCGTTCCGAAGTTACTTTCAGCGGTCATTGTGATGTCTGCAATGATGACCGGCTGCGGTACCACGGATAGCAACGGCGAACACAAAAGCCTGATCCCGCTGCCCTGGAAACACAAGGTCACGGCCAAACACGGCAAGATCAATCCGGACCTGCCCAAGCTGCCCGCGGCCGGCTCCGGCCGCGGCGGCTACTACCAGGACGACGGTCCGGGCGAGAATCCGCCCGACGGCCTGGCCGACACGCCGGACGCGCTGGTCAAGTACGAACCCTACGCCAAGTTCGCCAACAAGCCGTATTCGGTGTTCGGCACCACCTACACGCCGATGCTGAACGACGACCCGTACAGCGCGCGCGGCGTCGCCAGCTGGTATGGCGTCAAGTTCCATGGCCAGCGCACCTCGTCGGGCGAGCCCTACGACATGTACAAGATGACGGCCGCGCACCCGACGCTGCCGATCCCCTCGTATGCGCGCATCACGAGCGTCGAGAGCGGCAAGTCGGTCATCGTGCGCATCAACGACCGCGGCCCTTTCCATTCGGACCGCCTGATCGACGTCTCCTACACCGCCGCCCTGAAGCTCGGCCTGCTGGGCAAGGGCAGCCATGAAGTCCAGGTCGAGCGCCTGTTCCCGGACGACGGCACGCGCCTGGCCACCGTGCGCCGAGCCGCCGCCTCGCAGGCGCAGGCGCTGCCGGCGTCGCCGGACATCGCGGCCCTGATGCTGGAAGACCGCGTCGACATGGACAGCGCCGCCGTGGCCAGGCCGCAGGCGCAGCCGGCCGCCAAGGGCGGCTTCTGGCTGCAGCTGGGCGCGTTCGGGCGCGACGGCAAGGCCGAGGAAATGCGCGAACGCCTCAAGCAGTCGGGCGTATCGCAAGCGCTCGACGTGGTGCGCTCGGGCAGCGTCAGCCGCCTGGTGAGCGGGCCGTACGAAACCCGTGCGATGGCCCAGGATGCCGCGCGCGCGCTGCCTGCCTCATTGGGACTGAAACCCATCGTCATCAAGCGCTGACGCCGGGCGGGGCGCGTCCTGCGCTCCGCTTCATGCATTCAGGATAGCGTCCCACATCGGCTGTCTCGTCCTTCCAACGCTCAGGACGAGGTTGCTGAACAAGCATTATTTATTTGGCATTTTATTCAAATCGCCAAATGTCCTTTGCACTCCATAGAAAAACGCCGAATATGGATGTCGTGACGCATAAATGTTAGCGTATAACATCTATGTTTGAAAAATTGACATCCTTAACATCCTGCTTCTACACTGGTTCTCCCTGATTCGCAGACAAGCCGGCGGCCACAGGTACGCCGGCGCACAAGAACGAAGAGGAGACACCATGCAGCATCCGGATTCACGGCGGGCAGGCGCCGCGCTCGGCCTCGGCCTGCTCGCCGGCCTGGTCAGCCAGGCCTGGGCCCAGGACACCCCCAGCATCACTTCGCAAGCCAATGTCGTGCGCGTGACCGGCTACCGCGGCAGCCTGGAATCGTCGGCGCGCGACAAGAAGGAAGCGGTCGGCTTCCAGGACACGATCAGCGCCGAGGACTTCGGCAAATTCCCGGACAAGAACATCGCCGAGTCGCTGGCGCGCATTCCCGGCATCCAGATTGCGCGCGACGTGACCGGGGAGGGTATGAACATCCAGATCCGCGGCCTCGGTTCCAGCTTCACCAAGATCCTGCTGAACAACGCCCAGATCGCGGTGGCCTCGTCCGGCCCGATCGACGGCGCCAACACCAACCGCGAGATCGACCTCGACCTGCTGCCGACCGACCTGTTCACCAAGCTCACGGTCAGCAAGAGCCCGACTGCCGACATGCTCGAAGGCGGCGCGGCTGGCGTGGTCAACCTGCGCAGCGCGCGGCCCTTCGACAACAAGGGCAGCTACCTTTCCTACAGCGCCACCGCGCAGAAGCAGAAGATCGCCGATGGCACCGGCGGACGCGGTTCGCTCCTGGCCAGCAAGACCTGGGGCGACACCTTCGGCATCCTGGCTGGGGTGTCCGTGAACCGTCAGAGGTCGCGCACCACCGGCTACGAGACCCTGGGCATGACCAATGCCAACCTGTCGGCGGCGCAGAACCCGGCCGCCACGCGCAACAACACGGGCGGCGGCAACTGGACGATTCCCGCGACCGTGCCCGTGGGCGCCGGCGCCGGCCTGGTCGCTGGCACGCCGATTGACCAGGCCTTCCTGCTGTCGCGTAATCCGGGCCTGAACATCACCCAGATCGACAACGCGCTGCTGCCGCGCCTGGGCCGCTTCATGGATTACTTCGGCACGCGCGACAAGGCCGCCGCCATCTTCAGCGCCGAATACCGCCCGACGCGGGACCTGCACTTCTACCTCGACACCATGTACAGCAAGCGCGACGACGACATGTCGCGCATCGCCTACACCTGGGCCGTGCGCAACAATTTCGAGATCCCGCTCGACATGAAGGTCGACCGCGACGATTGCAGCAAGGGCTGCACCGTCACCTCCGGCACCTTCGCGAACTCGCGCTACTTCATCGAATACGGGCCGCGCCACGACCGCGTCGACCTGAAGGGCATCAACCCGGGCATGGAATGGAGAATCACGCCGACCCTGAAGCTCGACGCCCAGGCCAACGCCACGCGATCCAGCTTCCGCCACGAGGCGCCCACCGTGATGCCGATCACGGCGGACGGCGGCGGCCTGGTCGCCACTTACGCGGGCGGCAACGGCGTGCCCTCGATCAAGTTCAACCGCGACGTCAACGACTGGGCCAACTTCGTGTGGGCGGGCGGCCGCGTCAACATCCAGAACGAGTTGCGCGAGACCCGGACCAAGGGTTTTCACAGCGACCTGACCTGGGGCGGCGACAAGCTGAACCTGAAGGCCGGCGTCGCCTACGACGACATCGACCGCCGCATCCGCGGCCAGGACAACTCGGCCGCCTGGCAGGCCGCCGTGTGCGGCAACAACCCGAACGTGTTCCTGCAGGGCCCGAACGGGGCGCCCAACTGCGACGGCGCCTCGACCCCCGGCGCCAGCGCCGGCGCGCTGTATCCGGGCTACGGCACCGGCTACACGGCGGGGCAGACCACGCCGCTCGCCTACCAGGGCTCGCTGATTCCGGTGCAGTCGCTGCAAAGCTACCTGGTGCCCGGCCCCTACGGCAAGCTGGTGCTCGACTGGGACCGTTTCCGCAAGGATTCGCAGTACGACGCCTTCAACGCCAGCGCGCCCGACGCCACCAGCTCCTCGACCGGCGCCAGCGCCGGCTACGTGCGCGAGCGCGCCACCGGCTTCTACACCGAGATCAACGGCCAGGTCGATGCCTGGGGCTTCCCGCTGCGCTACAACGCCGGCGTGCGCTATATCCGCACCAAGCAGGAAGTCGGGTCGCTGAACTCCTTCAGCGACCCGCGCAACGCCAGCCTCACCCAGAACGGTTCGAAGTACCCGAACCTGACCGAGTGGGTCTACCAGGACACGACCTACAACAACACGCTGCCTTCGGCGACGGCGGCGCTGTCGCTGCGCAGCGACGTGGTTGCCCGCGCCGCGGTTTCGAAGACCATGACGCGCGCCAACCCGAACTCGCTGCGCCCCGGGATCAACTTCAGCGGCACCTCGGCCGACACCGGCACCATCGGCAGCCCGGAACTGCGGCCCTACCTGTCGAACAACCTCGACCTCGGGATCGACTGGTACACCGGGCGTGAAGGGTATGTCAGCCTGACCGTGTTCGAAAAGCGCGTGAAAGGCTTCACCGTCAACGAGAACATCACGCTTCCCTTCAGCGCGCTGGCCGACTACGGCATCACCTATGCCAACCTGATCCCGACCCAGCAGGTGGCGATCGACTCGCGCGGCGGTCCCGGCGCGGCCACGGTGGTAATGACGCGCGAACGCAATGCCGGCGGCATCCTGCGCGTGCGCGGCCTGGAGATCGGCTGGGTGCAGCCGCTCGATCGCTGGCTGCCGGTCAAGGGTTTCGGTTTCAGCGAGACCGCCACCTTCATCAACCAGAAGGCGACCGGCGAAGGCACCAACGGCTTCGTGGCGCTGGGCGTGCCGAAGAAGAGCAACAACCTCGGCATCTATTACGAGAACCACGGGTATATGGCGCGCCTGTCGCACATGTTCCAGCAGGGTAGCCAGGGCAGCACCGCCAACCAGAACGGCATCGCCGCGGCGGCCCTGTATGGCATGGATTACAAGCAGGCCGACTTCTCGTCCAGCGCGGACCTGGAAAAGGTGCTGGACCGGGACGGCTGGCCGACCCTGAGCTTCGACATCGTCAACCTGAACAAGGCCAGGCGCCAGGCCTATTTCCAGTTCCCCAACGCACAGTTCACATCTTACGAACCGGGCCGCACCTTCCAGCTGGGGGTGCGCGGCAAGTTCTGATGGTTTGGTCCTGTCCTTGCCCCGTGTTCCGCCGGCAGCTGCAGGCCAGTGGACACGGGGTTTTTTTAGGCGCTGTTCGCATCAAGTGTTGAAAATGCCGATCGCCGCTCTGAGCAGCGCATCCGGAGTGCTGATGCGTTGTCCGTCGAGCGCCCAGCGCCAGCCCAGGTAATTGCCGAGATAGCGGCTGGCCACGCCGCGGAAAGGGCGCAGCCAATCGCGCAGCCGGCCGTGATAGGCGTTGACGTTTTGCACGTGAATGGCGCCACGTGCCCGGGTGCCGGCGGCAAGGTTCACGGCCTCGTGCGTGATCCCGGCGCCCCGGGCGAAGCTTCGGTAGGCGGCGTGGGCATCGGTCACCAGCAATACGTCGCGCTCCAGTCGCGGCAGCAGATGCTGGTCGAGCTGGCGGCGTGTGACGGGGCCCTTGCCCGGGACCCAGTCGAGCGTCTGCCCGGTGCGGTCACGCGCGATCAGGATGCACATCTGTTCATTTGAAATCCCGCGTTTTGTCGCTTTGCCGCCGCGTTTACGTGGTGGACGATCCAGTTTGCGTGAACCCTTGTGGGATTCAAGCACATACATCTCGTCGGCTTCAGCGATACCGGCCAGGCATGCCGGACGGTCATTCTTGCTCAGCGTCAGGAAACGGTGGCGCCAGCGGAAGGTGGTGGTGTGCGCGACACCGAGATCGGAGGCGGTGCGGCGCACGCTGCGCGAGTCGAGCATGTGGGCCAGGTAGTCCAGCCAATGCCCCTTGTGGCGTAGCCGCGCGAGCGGGGTGCCGGTCAGTGCGTTGCAGGTGCGGCCGCAGTCGCGGCAGCGATAGCGCTGCAGGCCGTGGGCGTGGCCGTGGCGGTAGAGCTTGCCTGATGCGCAGGCGGGACAGGCAAGCCGGCCGGCCACCGCTTGCTCGATCAGCGCGATGGTCTGGTCGAGGTTTGCCGCGGGCCGCAGCAGGGCGAGCAGGCGGTCGCGCTGGCGCCGGGTCAGCGTATCGAGATGCTTGAGGAAATGGTCGAACTTGCGCGCATGCATGACGACTCCGGACGGTGGTTCAGGTCGTCGTTGGACCTCAGCCGTTCAAGAAGTTCAACACGTAATGCGAACAGCGCCAATAAAAAAGGCGCTCCCGCAGGAGCGCCTTGACGTTCAAGAACTGGAACGGCTTACCACGACAGTTTCAGCGTGTACTTGCCGCTGGTCGAGCCGGTACCGCCGCTGTAATACACCACGCGCACGTAACGTGCCGAGGTGGCCGTGGTGGAGTTGGCCGAGCTGGCGCTGTCGACCGCGCCGGTGCCGTTCTGGCTGGTCGCCAGCTGGGTGCCTGCGCTGTTGTAGATGACCAAGTCGTAGTCCGAGCTCGAACCCGGGGTCAGCGTGGCGCTCAGGGTCTTGCCGGCCGGGACCTGGACCACGAAATAATCGGTGTCCGAGCTGCTGGCCATGGTGCCGTTGACCGTGGTGCCCGAGGTCGTCACGCTGTTGGCGGTGCTGATCGTGTTGTTCGACTCGGTTTCCGACACGGTCGGGCCGGTCGTGGTGGTGGTGCCCATGGCGGCATCCACCGCAGCCGAGGCATTCACGATACCGGCGCCGCAGCCGCTGCACGAGGCCGGGAAGGCGCGCGCAGTCGACTTCAGCGCGGACTCCACCTGGTCCGGGGTCATCGACGCGTTCTTGGCCAGCATCAGCGCCACCACGCCGGCGACGTGCGGGGTCGCCATCGAAGTGCCCATGTAGCCGGCATAGCTGTCGGCGCCCGGTGCCTTGGTGCCGGCATTCAGCGTCGACAGGATGGCCGCGCCGCTGTCGCCGCCCGGTGCCGCCACGTCGACCACGGTGCCGTAGTTCGAATAGGATGCGCGCCCGCCGGAACGGTTCGTCGCCGCCACGGTGATCACGCCCGAGCAGTTGGCCGGGTTACTGTTGCTGGCGTTCTGCGACTCGTTGCCGGCCGCGACCACGACCACGGTGCCGCGCGAGCGGGCGCTGTTGATCGCGTTCTGGGTCGTGGTCCCGCAGGCGCCGCCGCCGCCCAGCGACATGTTGATCACCTGGGCGCGCGCCGCGATGTTGGGCACGCCCGAAACGGTGCCGCCCGAGGCCCAGATGATGCCGTCGGCGATGTCCGAGGTGTAGCCGCCGCACTTGCCCAGCACGCGCACCGGCACGATCTTGGCCCCGTAGGCGATGCCGGCCACGCCGCTGCCGTTGTTGGTCAGCGCGGCGATGGTGCCGGCCACGTGGGTGCCGTGCCAGCTCGAGTTGGAGGCCGGCTCGCCGGTACCGCACTCGCCTGCCGCGGTCCAGTCGCCCGGGTCGCTGGCGTCGCTGTCGCGGCCATTGCCGTCGTTGCCGATGGTGGCGTCGGAAATGAAGTCATAGCCGGCCAGGATCTGGCCCGACAGGTCCGCGTGCGGACGGTAGCCGGTGTCGATCACGGCCACGCGGATGCCCGCGCCGGTCGACTTGTCCCAGGCTGCCGGGATGCTCATGCCGCCGGTGGTCTCGAAAAAGTCCCACTGCTGGCTGTACATCGAATCGTTCGGCGTCATCAAGGGATGCAGCAGGCGGTCCGGTTCCGCGTATTCGACGTCCGGGTCGCGCGCGGCCAGGTCGGCGGCCACTTGCGCGGCTTCCTGCAGCGAGACCTTGCGGTCCAGCTTGACGACGCGGGCGCCGGTGGCGATGCGGTGCGATTCCTTCATCAGGAAACCGAACTGCTGGCCGGCGCGGTCCAGCCTGGCCTTGCGCGCCGCCGACATCGGCGTGACGGCTGCCTTGGCCGCGATCGAACCGCCTTTCACGGCCACCGGCGCCTGCTCGTCCTTGTACTTGACGATGAGGCGGTCGGTCTTGTCTGCAACAGCGACACCCTGCGCGGCGGGTGCGCCCTGCGCGTTCGCGGAGACGCCCGCGACGGCTACCCCGGCGCCCAGGCCGAGAACGGCCGCGGCGCACAGTTTCAACACTGCCGGATACATCGATTGCTTAGACTTCATGTTTCTTCCTCTGAGTAGAAAACACAAAAGCTTCATTTTCCGCAAGCAAGTAAATGCCTGAGATCTGGTTATACCAGTGCCGCGCTGCACACCGGCTGTCCATCTGAAAAGCGGACAATTCAGATTACTCCTGAAGAAAAATCTGTGTGGAAATTTCACAATTGGATGCGATGCATATACAACACAGAATGCATCTGATAGCGCTAAAACCTATATTATTCGGCATAAACTCAAGTCAGCAAAACAAGATATTGCCAGAAAGAACCTGACAATTACACAGTTGTCGGTACTGACAAGTCGTCGGATGTCACAATCGTATTGAGCGAAATGAATAAAAAAGACCGCGATCGCTCGCGGCCTTTTTAGGATGAAACCTGCTTAAGCTGCTTAAGCTGAAACTTGAAGCGGCTTAGAAATTGCCCTTGAACTGCACGCCATAGGTGCGCGGTTCGTTGGTGAAGCCGGTTCGGTTGTTGAAGTCGATCGCACCGGTGATGCGGCGCTGGTCGAGGATGTTGCGGCCGAAGGCGGCGACTTCATACTTGCCGCCGGCCCAGTTGTAGCCCACGCGCAGGCCGCCTTCGGTCAGCGGCTTGCCGGTGTACTCGGCTGCTTCGTACAGGAAGAAATTGATCTTCGTACGGTAGGACCAGTCGGTGTAGACGAAGAACTCGCCGTCGGCGACCGGCACGCTGTAGCGCGCGGTGGCGTTGAAGATCCACTTCGGCGCCTGCGGCAGCGCGTTGCCGTTGATCGATACCAGGCCGTTGGCCGCGATCGGATCGGTGACGGTGCCGGTGGTGGAACGGGTCACGTACAGGTCCGGGTCTTCGATCTTGGTGAAGTTGTAGCTGGCGCTGCCGGTCAAGCGCAGCGACGGGCTGACGATACCTTCGACGTCGAATTCGGCGCCCTGGCCCTTGGTCTTCTTCGCGTTGATCAGCTTGGTGATGTTCGAGTTGCCACCCACCACGGTCAGCTGCTGGTTCTTGACTTCGAAGTCGT
>CAJYQM010000251.1 GCA_913777025.1 uncultured Massilia sp.
CACTGGCGCACAACCTGAAGTCGGGCGCCGCATACATCGGCGCGGCGCCGCTGGCGGCGCTGGCCGGTTCGCTGGAACAGGCGCTGCGCGCCGGCCAGATGGAGCGCGTGCCGCTGCTGGCGCCGGATCTGATCGTGGCGCTGGAGGGTGTGCTGAGCGGACTGGCGCGGACGATGCCGGCCGCGCCGCAGGCCGCTCGCGACGCCGACGTGGCGGCCCTGCTGGCGCGCCTGGAAGGCTACCTGCACGCGGACGACGCCCGCGCCGACGATGCGCTGGCCGAGCTCGAGACGGTGCTGGCGCGGCCCCATCCCGCGGCCGCACAGGCGCTGGCAGCCCTGCGCCGGGCCGTCGACGACATCGAATACGACGCGGCCCTGGCCCACTTGCGCACGCTGAAGGAAACGAAAAACACATGAGCCGGGTCGAACCCCAGAAAGTCCTGGTCGCCGACGACGACGCGATCAACCGCCAGGTGCTGGCCGAACTCCTCAAGCCGGAATACACGGTGCTGCTGGCCAAGAACGGCGAACAGGCGCTGGAACGCGCCAGCCGCCACATGCCCGACCTGGTGCTGCTCGACGTCGTGATGCCGGACATGGACGGCTACGAAGTCCTGCGCCGCCTGCGCGCCGATCCGCACACGGCGCAGATGGCGGTGATATTCGTCTCGGGCCTAGACCGGCCCGAGGACGAAGCCAACGGCCTCAAGATGGGCGCCGCCGACTACATCGCGAAGCCGATCAACGCCACAGTGGTGATGGCGCGCGTGGCGCTGCACCTGCAGCTGGTGCGCCAGCGCCGCATGCTCGAGCGCCTGGCCAACGTCGACGGCCTGACCGAACTGGCCAACCGCCGCCGCTTCGACGAGCTGTACGCGATCGAATGGCAACGCGCCCGCCAGAATGGCTGGCCGCTGTCGGTGGCCCTGCTCGACATCGACGCCTTCAAGCAGTACAACGACCATTATGGCCATCCGGCCGGCGACCGCGCCCTGCGCGCGGTGGCGCGCGCCGCGCGCGAGGCGATGCGCGCCCCGGGCGACCTTGCCGCGCGCTACGGCGGCGAGGAACTGGTGCTGCTGCTGCCCGACACCGATGCTCTCCAGGCGCGCCGCCTGGTCGAGGACCTCGGCGCCGCAGTCACCGCGCTGGCGCTGCCGCATGCCGCGTCCACGGTGGCGCCGGTACTGACCGCCAGCGCCGGCGGCGCCACCCTGCTGCCGGGCAGCATGGAGACGGCGTCCGACCTGTTCCAGGCCGCCGACGACCACCTGTACCGGGCCAAGCAGGCGGGCCGCAACCGCGTGGCCTGGCGCGCCGCTACCTGACCGTCTTCAGGAAGGCGCGCAGGCCGTGGGTGAGCACCAGCGGGAACACGCTCGCATGGTCCTCGTCGGCGAACACCGCCAGCCGCGTCTTGAGGCCCGGGTAGCGATGCGACTTCAGTGCCGCGTCGAAGTCGCGCAGGTCGGCGACCATGTCGGCATCGTCCTCGCTGCGCGAACGCCTTTTCCCCGGCGCCAGCGTTTCGCGCGCGCCGATGCCGAAATACACCGAGGCCGGCATGTCGGCATGCGTCGCCGCATACGCCCGCTCGCGCTCGAACAGGATGCCGCCGTCGTACCACAGCGACGGGCTGCCCAGGATGTAGTGCTCGAAGGCGCGCGGCCGCGTGAGAAGCAGTTGCACGCCCAGCAGGCTGCCGTAGGAATGCCCGACGAAGATCTTGCGCCCCATGTCGGCGCGGTAGCGCGCGGCGACCAGCGCGAACACCTCGTCGGTCACGAAGCGTCCGTAGGCGTCGGCCTCGCCGAAGGCCGGCGCGCGGCCCGGCATGTCGGAGCGGTAGCCGCCGCTGCGCGGCACGCTGGGCGTATAGTCGCGGCGCCGGCTGTAGACCCCCGTGTCGCCCTTCGCGTAGGACAGGCCGACCACGATGCTGTCCTCCAGGTGCCCGTGCTTGGCCAGGCGCCCGGCGATGGCGCGCGCCAGCGGGAAGGCGTAGTTGGCGTCGGTAACGAACAGCACCGGGTAGCGCCGCGTGCCCTCCCGGTAGGAATCGGGCAGCGCGACGAAGACCTGGTAATCCCGCTTCAGTTCCTTCGCGTGCACGTCGATGACCTCGGTGGCATCGAGCATGTAGGGGGCGCCCGGCGTAGGGGCGCCCGGCGAGGCGGCGTGAACGGGCATGCCGGCACCGAGCAGGCAGGCGGACAACAGCAGGCTGGAGAATGTTCTGGCTTTCAAGCGTGCTCCTTTGCTTAGGGGATGGCGGACCGCACGGATTCTGCGGCGCAACCACGCGCCGACGCAGCAGCAATGTGACGAAGCCCCGCTTCCACGGGATGGCCGGCGCCGTGCGCGCTGCTATACTTTTCCGATGACGACCTCGCCGCATCCCGCCGCACATCCCCGCTTGCTTCCCGCCGGGCGGCCGGCGCGCCGCATTGCGCACACCGTGCTGCTGTGGACCGCCATCAGCGCCCTCGGGGCCCTGCAGACCTACAGCGACAACCTGCGCATCGGCGTCGACAGCCGCTATCCGTCCCTGTTCGCCACCTGGGCCATCGAGTACGGCTTGCCGCTGATGGTGCTGAGCCTGGGCCTCGGTGCCGCGCTGGCGCGCTGGCCGGTCCTGATCGCGCGCCCGCGCAACGTGGCCCTGCTGTGCCTCGGCCTGGTGCTGGTCTACCAGCCGGCGCACTGGGCCTGGATCGCCTGGCTGCGCGGCTACCTCGCCATCGATAGCATGGCCGCCCTGCGCCACCTGGTGCTCAAGATGCTGCTGGTCGGCTGGTTCTCGAGCACCGCGACGGTGGCCGCGACCCTGGCCCTGCATTACTCGCGCCAGGCGCGCGAGCGCGAGCTGGCCTGGCAGCGTACCCAGACCGACCTGCTCAACCTGCGCCTGGCACTGGAAGAACAGCGCATGCTGGCGCTGCGCGCCCAGCTCGAGCCGCACTTCCTGTTCAATGCGCTGAACGCGATCAGCGCGCTGGTGCGCGCCAACGACAACGCGGTGGCCTTGAGCGGCATCGGGCGCCTCAGCGACCTGCTGCGCTACGCGCTCGCCGCCAGCGTGCCGCACACCGCGGATGCGAACGTGGCCGCCGAACTGCGTTTCGTGCGCGACTACCTCGACCTGCAGCGCCTGCGCTACGGCGAGCGGCTGCAGGTGCGCATCGAGGGCGAGTCGCCGCTGCTGCACGACGTGGCCTGCCCGCCGCTGCTGCTGCAGCCGCTGATCGAGAACGCCCTGCGCCATGACCTCGATTGCCGCGACGGCGCGAGCGACATCCGGCTGTCCTTCCATACCTGCGAGGACAGCTTGCGGATTTCGGTGTCGAACCCGATCGGCGAGCAGGCCTCGCCGAATCCCGGCGCGGGGCTGGGCTTGAAGAACACGCGCGACCGCCTGCGCCTGATGCACCCGGCGGCGTCGCTGCAGGCCGGACCGCGAGGCGGACGCTTCGTCGCCGAGGTCTGCCTGCCGCTGGGCGTGTGACGAAGCGCCGGATCGCCGGGATGGCGGTGCTGGATGCGGGCCGTCGCCGCCGCCATACTGTGCTGCCACCTAACCAGGAGAACCGATTGAACGTCCGCCTCAGCGCCGCCATCCTTGCCCTTTTCCCCGCCGTCCTCGTCCACGCCGCCCCGCTTGAGGACGATGCCCGCCTGCGCGCCGCCGTCGACGCCGCCGTGAAGCCCGTGATCCGGGCCTATGACCTGCCCGGCATGGCGGTCGCCGTCACCGTGGACGGCCGCACGCGCTTCTTCAACTACGGCGTGGCCTCGCGCGCGAGCGGCGCAAAGGTCGACGAGCACACGCTGTTCGAAGTCGGCTCGATCAGCAAGACCTTCACCGCCATGCTCGCCATTGATGCCGTGGCTGCCGGCAAGCTGAAGCTGGACGCGCACCCGTCCATGTTCCTGGAAGAGCTGAAGGACACGGCGCTCGACCGCGCCACCGTGCTCGATCTCGGCACCTACACCGCGGGCGGCCTGCCGCTGCAGGTGCCGGACGAGGTCGAGGACGACGCCCAGGCGCGGGCCTGGCTGCGGCGCTGGCAACCGGATGCCGCGCCGGCTACCGTACGGCGCTATTCGAACGCCAGCATCGGCCTGCTGGGCCGGGTCGCCGCCTGCGCGCTGGACATGGATTTCACGGCCGCCGTGCAGTCGCGCATCTTTGCGCCGCTCGGCCTGAAGGAGAGCTACTACCGCGTGCCGGCCGAGGCGATGGGCCGCTACGCCTGGGGCTACAAGGACGACAAGCCGGTGCGCGTGAATCCCGGCGTGTTCGACATGGAGGCCTACGGCGTCAAGTCGAGCGCCGCCGACATGATCCGCTACGTGCAGGCGAACATCGCACCGGCCGGTCCGCTGGCGCATGCGCTGGAAGGCACCCACGTCGGCTATTTCAAGGCCGGCGCCATGACGCAGGGACTGGGCTGGGAGCAGTATCCGTATCCGGCCGCAAAGGAAGTTCTGTTGGCGGGAAATTCGGAGGGCATGCTCCTGCGGCCGAATCCGGTCACCCGGCTGGTCCCGCCGCGCGCGGCGCCGCCGGCGACGCTGTTCAACAAGACCGGTTCCACTGGCGGCTTCGGCGCCTATGTGGCCTTCGTGCCGGCACGGCGGATCGGCGTGGTGATACTGGCGAACCGGAGTTTCCCGACGCCAGCGCGCGTGGAAGCGGGCCATGCGATCCTGGAGGCCCTGGCCACACGATGAGCGATCAATCCATGGCGTCGAGACAGGCGCCGTCAGTTGCCTACCCCGGGATCGGCTAGGCGCCGTCCTGTCCTTTCGCGCCGACGCTGCGTTCAATGCGCGAGTCCGGGATGAACCACGCGACGGCGACGGCGACGTAGGCCCCCAGGCCGATCCGCGGATCCGCGAAGCCGAGCGCGATGCCGCAGGCATAGGCCACCAGCGAGAGCCATCCCTTGCGGTCGGTGCCGATCGCGAGCGCCAGCGTGGCGTTGGTATGGCGCATCCGCACCAGCGCGTGCTCGAGCAGGGTGTAGCTGACCGCGCACATCAGCAGCACGATGCCGTAGGCGGCGACCGGCACCGTCGCGATGCCCGCCTGCCCCATCCAGGCGGTCACGAAAGGCAGCAGCGAGAGCCAGAACAGCAGGTGCAGGTTCAGCCAGAGGACGCGGCCGTTGATGCCCCGCACCGCCTGGAACAGGTGGTGATGATTGTTCCAGTAGATGCCGACGTAGACGAAGCTGAGCAGATAGCCCAGCAGGACCGGGAGCGCGGTCCGGAAAGCCGCCAGGCTTGCGCCGTGCGGCACCTCGAGTTCCAGCACCATGATGGTGATGATGATCGCGATCACGCCATCGCTGAATGCTTCCAGCCTGCCCTTGCCCATGGCGTGCTCAGCGCTTCAGGTCGCCGCCGCACGTCGCGGGCGGGCGCCAGGCCGATGCGGTGGGTAAAAGCGTGGCGCGCGTCGATCGGGCGCGCGTGGTCGTGGTGTCGGTCATGGTGAATGCGAAGCGGGCAGTTCCGGCAAGGATAACGCTCGATGCCACCGCTTTCCCCTGCCTTATGGCGGGGGCGCCGCCTGTCCAGGCCGGCGCGGCAGGATCACGATGTTTCGAACCTGCCCGGACAACGGGTCAGGACTTCGCGTAGATCGCCATGCACAGCTGGATGATCAGCTGCGCCAGGAACAGGCCGGTGAAATGGGCGTGGGCGGTGGATGGCGCTTGTCCGCGCGCGGAAAACCGTTCCGGCACCATGGTGAGCAAAAACCAGGCCACCAGTGCGATGATCGGATTGATCAGCTGGACGGCCGCGCCGCGCAGGAAGCTATCCGGCCGGCTGGCCGGTCCCCAGTGGATCGCCACGTGAGCGCCGGCCGGCATCCCGTGGGTCGCCCAGAAAGCGACCGCGAAGATGGCGGCGACGACAGCGGCATTCAACAGCGTGGCCGGGCGACGATGCATGCGGATGTTTTGATGCTTTCAGAAACCTTGGTCAACGAGGATAAACGAGGAACTGGTCCAGCTTGCCGTCCGGCGTGAAGTAAGTGATCACCGCCAGGTTCCTGGCGGCCGTCTTGACCCGGAAAAATCGATAGACGAGACCACCGCGGCGGCTCGAACGCGTTTCGACGATATTCTGCACCTCTCCCAGCGGTTTGAGCGACGCGGCGAAATCGGCGACGGTCCGTTCATTGAAATAAGCGCTCAGGCCCTCGCTCATCACGCCGCGGTCGGGTTGTCCCGCCTGCAGCTGGGTGAACAGGGTCCGCACCTTGTCCAGCGCGGGCACGGCGGCCGGATCGGCGCCCGGGGCAAACAGCAGCGCCTCGATCTCGGCCGTCACCTTGTCGGTGGTACCGCCGCCGCCGTTGGTGAGCACGACGATCGCCGTGTCGTCGTTCGGGAATACCGTGTTCTGCGAACGGAAGCCGGCCACCTCGCCCCCGTGGTCCCAGCGCAGGCGCCCCTCGGGCGTCACGCGGACGAACATGCCGAGACCATAATTCGTGCCGGTCCCGCCGGCGAGCAGGTTTTCCGTCGCCAGCGCCTTGCGCGAGGGCGCGCCGAGGATGGCATCGTGCATTAGCGCGATATCCCAGCGCGCCAGGACG
>CAJYQM010000252.1 GCA_913777025.1 uncultured Massilia sp.
TTCATCACCCACGACCTGG
Organism: uncultured Massilia sp.; assembly: GCA_913777025.1. Classification (GTDB taxonomy): domain Bacteria; phylum Pseudomonadota; class Gammaproteobacteria; order Burkholderiales; family Burkholderiaceae_D; genus Telluria. Next base: position 20 of record CAJYQM010000252.1, read on the forward strand.
GCCTGGTGGGCGAGATCGCCGACCACGTGATCGTGATGCGCCACGGCGAGGTGAGGGAAGAGGGGCCGGCTTCGGAGGTGCTGCTGGCGCCGCGGGACATTTATACGCGCGCGCTGCTGCATTGCCGGCCGCGGCTGGACGAGCGCCCGCTGCGCCTGCCGGTGATCGATGATGTCCTGAGCGGGCGGGTGCAGCCGGGCATCGACCTGCCACAGCGCGAGCGCGGCTACCGCGACGGCGACGTGCCGCTGCTGGAAGTACGCAACCTGGCGAAAAGTTTTTATTTCCGCGAAGGCTTGTTCGGCAAGCGCGAATTCAGGGCGGTCAAGGACGTGTCGTTCACGCTGCCGCGCGGGAAGACGCTGGGCGTGGTCGGCGAATCCGGCTCGGGCAAGACCACGGTCGGCCTGACCCTGCTGCGCCTGCACCGCGCCACCGGCGGCAGCGCGCTGTTCGACGGGCGTGATCTGTTCGGCATGAGCGAGCGCGACTACCAGGCCTATAAACGGCGCATCCAGATCATCTTCCAGAACCCGTACGCGTCGCTGAACCCGCGCTTCACGGTCGGCCAGATCCTGCTGGAGCCGATGCGCATCCACCGCATCGGGGCGAACGATGCCGAGCGCACCGCACACGCGCATGACCTGCTGAAGCGCGTCGGGCTGCCCCAGCACGCCTTCCACCGCTACCCGCATGAGTTCTCGGGCGGCCAGCGCCAGCGCATCGCGATCGCGCGTTGCCTGACGATGAAGCCCGAGATCCTGGTCTGCGACGAATCGGTGTCGGCGCTGGACGTCTCGGTGCAGGCCCAGGTGCTGAACCTGCTGCAGGACCTGCAGGACGAGTATCAAATGAGCTATATTTTTATCTCACATGATCTGTCGGTCGTGAAATACATCTCCGACCGCGTGATGGTGATGCACCATGGCAGCGTGGTCGAAATAGCCGACGCCGACGAGCTCTACCGCAATCCCCAGCACCCCTACACCCGGAGCCTGCTCGCCGCCATCCCGCGCGGGGCCTGAGCTTGAGGTAAATAAAACCGGGGTCAGAGCCCGATTTTCGGCAATTTCCTGAAACCGGGCTCTGACCCCGGTTTGCTTTTAATCAAACTGGCGCTGGTGTTCAGGATCGCATGGGATGATGTTTTGTCTATCATCCAACCGAAAGCACTCCATGAAGCAAAGCCAGCCGCAGCGCCGGGAATTCCTGCGCTACGTCGGCAGCCTGGCCGCGCTGTCCGCGCCCGCCATGCAAGCCGCCGCCAGCGAACAGGACAAGATCACCTTCCCGCCCACCGAAGCGAAGACCGAAAAGCCGGAAAAGACCGAGCCGCCGGGCGATCCGATGAGCGAGCGGGTCGGCGTCGCCATCGTCGGCGTGGGCCGGATCTCGGTCAACGAGATGCTGCCGGCCTTTGCGCAGAGCAAGCACGCGAAAGTGGTGGCGCTGGTCAGCGGCGACCGCGCCAAGGCGCTCAAGGTGGCGCACCAGTACGACATCCCGGAACGCGCGGTGCTGGATTATAAAGAGTACGACAAACTGGCGCAGATGCCGGAAGTGCAGGCCGTCTATATCGCCCTGCCCAACAGCATGCACGCCGAATACACGATCCGCGCCGCCAGGGCCGGCAAGCACGTGCTGTGCGAAAAGCCGATGGCCAACAGCGTGGCCGAGTGCCAGCAGATGATCGACACCTGCCGCAAGGCCGGCAAGAAGCTGATGATCGCCTACCGCAGCCAGTACGAGTCGAACGACCGCGCGCTGGTCAAGATGATCCGCGATAAAAAGCTCGGCAGCCTGAAGGAATTCATTTCGGTGAACTCGCAGAACATGGGCGATCCCGAGCACTGGCGCCTGAAGCGCAAGCTGGCCGGCGGCGGCGCCTTGCCGGACGTCGGCCTGTACTGCATCAACGCGGCGCGCTTCCTCAGCGGCGAGGAGCCCGTCGAAGTCATGGGCAACACCTGGTCGACCCCCGGCGACGCGCGTTTCCGCGAAGTCGAGGAATCCTGCCAGTTCGTGCTGCGCTTCCCGAGCGGCTTCATCGCCAGCTGCAGCACCAGCTACGCCTCCCACAAATCGCAGATGTTCCGCCTGAACGGGTCGGACGCCTGGGCCGAGATGAATCCGGCCTATGCCTACGACGGCATCAAGCTCAAGGTGTCGCGCGTGGTCGAGGGCAAGGAACAGACGAGCGAGCTCCAGTCCGACGGCAAGGACCAGTTCGCGGCCGAGCTCGACCACTTCGCCGAATGCATCCAGCAGAACAAGGACGTGCACACGCCGGGCGAGGAGGGCTTGCAGGACCAGCGCATCATGGAAGCGATCTACGAATCGGCGCGTACCAGGAAGCCGGTCAAGCTGGCGCCGCCGGGACGCACGCGCGGGCCGGCGCCGCAGCAGGAGGCTTGAGGCCACGCCGCTGTTGTAAAAAAGGCAGCGGGGCTGCGCCTGGATGGATCTTTTCCGATACCATGTAGGGATGGCCCAGCTCTCCCACTTGATACATGTGTATGGCGTGCTGATCGTGTTCGGCACCGTGTTGCTCGAACAGGTCGGCTTGCCGATTCCCGCCTTCCCGGTGCTCATCATCGCGGGGGCGCTGGCCGTCGACGGCGGGGCCAACTGGCCCCTGTACCTGGCGGCCAGCGTAGCAGCCTGCCTGATCAGCGACTATTTCTGGTACCGCGCCGGCCGCCACTACGGCAAGCGCATCCTGCGCCTGCTGTGCAAGATCTCGCTGTCGCCGGATTCGTGCGTCAGCCAGACCGAGGACAATTTCAGCCGCTGGGGCGCGAAATCGCTGGTCGTCGCCAAGTTCATTCCCGGTTTTAACACCATTGCCCCGCCGCTGGCCGGCGCCATGGGCGTGCCGACGCCGAACTTCCTGTGGCTGTCGGCCGCCGGCGGCCTGCTGTGGAGCGGCGTCGGCATGGGGCTGGGGGCCTGGTTCCATGGCAGCGTGGACGACGTGATCGCCTGGTTCGAGACCCTGGGCAGCACCGCCCTGATGGTGGTCGGCGCCGTGTTGGCGCTGTTCGTGTTGCTGAAGTACATCGAGCGCAAGCGCAACCTGGGCGCCGCAAAACTGCCGCGCATCAGCATCGACGAATTGAAGGCCCTGCTCGAGGCCGGCCATGACCCGCTGATCGTCGACGCGCGCAGCATGACCGCGCGCCAGCTGGAGCAGGGCATCCCGGGTGCCCAGGTCTATGGCGACGCGCGCGAGCGCCTGCTGGCCACGCTCGACCGCGACCGCCACATCGTCGTCTATTGCAGCTGCCCGAACGATGTCACTGCGGCCCAGGTGGCCAAGGAATTCCTGGCCAACGGTTTCCACCGCGCGCGGCCGCTGCATGGCGGCCTGGATGCGTGGAACACGTATTGCGCGCAAGCAGGGGAGGCCGAGGTCGAGCTCAAGCCCAAGGCCGGTTGATCTCCTGGGTTGGTAGCGCGACTACGCATAACCCCGTACGCATTTGGATCAACTGCCCAGTATAAGTTGTTTCGGTGTACCTAAACTACAGATAAGACTTGCGTTCAAGCTAAGAAATCCTTAAGCTTGTTGCATCTGCTTTCCTTATCCCACCATGACCGTTTCGCCCGCCTCCGCCGTGTTCCAGAATCCTTCCGCCACCCGCCACGACAGCCCGCGCCTGCTGGCCGACATCGGGGGGACCAATGCGCGCTTCGCACTGGAAACCGGACCGGGGCGGATCGAACTGATCGACGTGCTGGCCTGCGCCGACCACACGACGCTGACCGATGCCATGCGCGCCTACCTGGCCTCCCCGGCGCTGGCTGGCTCGGGTCCGATCCGCCACGCCGCCATCGCCATCGCCAACCCGGTCGTCGGCGACATGGTGCGCATGACGAATCACCACTGGGAATTCTCGATCGAGGCGCTGCGCCGTGAGCTGGGCTTGGAAACCTTTGTCGTGGTCAATGACTTTTCCGCGCTTGCGATGGCGCTGCCCCACCTGGCGGATGGCGACAAGGTCAAGATCGGTGGCGGCGAGCCCGACAAGGATGCGCCGATCGGCCTGGTCGGCGCCGGCACCGGCCTGGGCGTTTCCGGCCTGATCCCGGGCGAACGCGGCGGCTGGACCGCGCTGCGCAGCGAAGGCGGCCACGTGACGTTTTCGCCTTGCAACGAGACCGAAGTCGCGATCCTGCAATTTGCCTGGCGCGAATTCGAGCACGTCTCGGCCGAGCGCCTGCTGTCCGGCGCCGGCGTCGAACTGATCTACCGCGCGCTGGCCGACCAGCGCGGCCACGCCGAGCCGGTGCTGGAAGCGCCCGAGATCTCGCGCCGCGGCCTGTCAGGCGAATGCAAGCTGTGCGAGGACGTGCTGGAAACCTTCTGCGGCATGCTGGGCACGGTGGCCGGCAACCTGGCCGTCACGCTGGGCGCCCAGGGCGGCGTCTACATCGGCGGCGGCATCGTGCCGCGCCTGGGCGAGCGCTTCGGCCTGTCGTGCTTCCGCCAGCGCTTCGAGCAGAAGGGCCGCTTCGGCGCCTACCTGGCGCGCGTGCCGACCTTCGTCATCACGGCCGAATATCCCGCTTTCCTGGGTGTTTCGGCCATCCTGGCGGAAAAACTGGCCCAGCAAGCTGCCCGCTGAGCAACACCCTAGCCGCTTCGAAGGCGGCTTGCCATCCAACTCTGCGCGCCGCTTGTCCTTTTCCGGGTTTTATCGGGTACAATGGGCCGCCAGTTGGAAGAAACGATGTCGTTCGCATGGCTCAGCGCGCCCGAAACCTGTCTTTCCATCGCGCCTGCAGCCCGTTTCTAGTGAAAATCAACAGCATGCGGCCCACCACGGTGGGCGTGCGGCGGCCGGACGACAGTCCGCCGCGATGCCGCCCGGAGCTCAGCGAGCCGGCAGGCCGGGCCCACGGAACCCCGTTTCACCGTTGCAGTCACAACTCGAGCATGCAGGCCCCGTAAGGGCCGCACAGGCTCGCATGCCGTCATGGCGGCCGCGGCCACGTTGAACCGGTTTGTTTGATATTTTCTTTGCATCCAGTTGCAGGATCCGCTGACGACATCGTTATGAACACTGATGAGGCCAAGAAGGTGCTCGAGACCGCCTTGTTGTGCGCACGCGAGCCGATGACGCTCCACGGCATGAAGAAATTGTTTGCCGATACGGATGCAAGCGGCAAGCCACTCGGCAGCGGGGTCGGCGCCGACACGATCAAGATCCTGCTCGAGGAATTGCGTCAGGACTGGCAAGACCGCGGCATCGAGATCGTCAGCCTGGCGTCCGGCTGGCGTTTCCAGAGCCGGCCCGAGATGAAGCCCTACCTGGACCGCATCGCGCCGGAAAAGCCGCCGAAGTACTCGCGCGCCACGCTGGAAACGCTGGCGATCATCGCCTACCGCCAGCCGGTAACGCGCGGCGACATCGAGGAAATCCGCGGCGTGGCGGTGAACTCGCAGACGGTCAAGATGCTGGAAGACCGCGGCTGGATCGACGTGGTCGGCCACCGCGAAGTGCCGGGCCGCCCGGCGCTGCTGGGGACGACCAGGCAATTCCTCGACGACCTGGGGCTGGCATCGCTGTCGCAACTGCCCCCGCTGCAGCAGGTGGCCGATATCGGCGCCGGGCGCAGCCTGGCCGCGCTGGAGGCGGCCCTGCAACAATTTGACGATACTTCACCCGTTGAAGTCCCGATTCCCGACCCAGCGCCCGCGTCAGACGCGTGATTGTCGCGCCAGGTCAGCAAAACCAAGAAACGAATGATGAATCCAAACGACACTCACGAGACGATCCCTGCCGAGGCAGGGCAGGAGCCGGCGGCCAAGCCGAAGCGCCGCACCAAGGCGCAGATCGCGGCCGAGCAGGCCGCAGGCGCCGCCGAGGGCGCGCCGGCGCCGGACGCCGCTGCGCCGGCCAAGCCGAAGCGCACCCGCAAGACCGCCGCCACCAAGGAAGCCGAGGCCGCAGCGTCGGGCGCCGCTACGCCGGGCGGCGCTACGCCGGGCGTCGCCACGCCTGCCGCCGAGGCTGCATCGGACGCCGTAGCGGCCGAAGCCAGGCCGGCACCGGCGCGCAAGCCGCGCGCCAAAAAGGCCGCGGCACCGGCCGAGCAGGCCGCCGCGCCGGTGACTGAAGCGGCACCGGCCGCCGCACCGGCACCGGCCGCCACCGCACCGGCACCGGCACCGGCACCGGCACCGGCCGCCGCCGCACCGGCGCCTGCCGTCCAGCCGGAAGCCGGGACTCCGTCCGCCGCGCGCCAGGAACAGGCCGAGCGCAAGCCGCGCGGCCCGCGCCAGATGCGCGAACAGCGCCAGCAGCGCGAAGCCCGCCAGCAGGAGCGCACCGAGGACGCCGTCGCCGCGCAGCCGGCCCCGCCCGAGGCCGCGCAGGCGGCCACTGAAGGCGGACTCGACACCTTCCGTCCCGACCAGCGCCGCGACCAGCGCATGGGCAAGCAGCAGAAAGGCCAGAAGAAGGGCTCGCAGCGCGGCCAGCAAGGCCAGCAGCCGGCCCAGGGCCAGCAGGCCCAGGCCCAGGCCGTCCAGCAGGGGCAGCCGGGCCAGCAAGGCAAGCAGCAGCAGGGCAAGCAGCAAGCCAGGGGCAAGAACGCCAGGGGAGGCAAGGATGTAAAAGGCGGCAAGGGCGGTAACGATGCCGACGCCGTGTTCTCCTTCGTGACCTCGGACGCCTTTGATGCCAACGACGGCGGCCAGGGCCAGAACAAGGCCGCCAAGGTGCGCCGCGACCTGACCGCGGATGATGACGCGCCGAAGCTGCACAAGGTGCTGGCCGAGGCCGGCCTGGGCTCGCGCCGCGACATGGAAGAACTGATCATCGCCGGCCGCGTGTCGGTGAACGGCGAGCCGGCCCACATCGGCCAGCGCATCCTGCCGACCGACGCCGTGCGCATCAACGGCAAGCTGCTGCAGCGCCGCGTCAACAACAACAAGCCGCCGCGCGTGCTGGTGTACCACAAGCCGGCCGGCGAAATCGTCAGCTCGGACGATCCGGAAGGCCGTCCGTCGGTGTTCGACCGCCTGCCGACCATGAAGACCGGCAAGTGGCTGGCCGTCGGCCGCCTCGACTTCAACACCGAAGGCCTGCTGCTGTTCACCAACTCGGGTGACCTGGCCAACCGCCTGATGCACCCGCGCTACAACATCGACCGCGAGTACGCCGTGCGCACGCTGGGCGAGCTGGAAGAAGGCATGCGCCAGAAGCTGCTGGCCGGCGTCGAGCTGGAAGACGGCCTGGCGAACTTCACCAAGATCGCCGACGGCGGCGGCGAAGGCGTCAACCGCTGGTACCGCGTGGTGATCGGCGAAGGCCGCAACCGCGAGGTGCGGCGCATGTTCGAGGCGGTCGGCCTGACCGTCTCGCGCCTGATCCGTACCCGCTACGGCGCCATGACCCTGCCGTCGGGCCTGAAGCGCGGCCGCTGGGAAGAGCTGGAAGAGAACGACGTGCGCAACTTCATGGACGCCTTCGGCATCGAGAAGAAGGGCGGCCAGGGGCAAGGCCAGGGCAAGGCCGGCGGCGCCGGCAAGGGCCAGGGCGGCAGCAGGGAGCGCGGCAACAACGGCGACGCGCAGCGCGCCAACGGCAACCGCATCGACCGTGCCGACGCCAACCGCAACGTCGATCCGTTCGGCCCGCCGGTGGTGCGTGCCGGTGCGCCGGCATCCTTTGGCGGCAACGGGGGCGGTTTCGGTGCCGGCCAGGGCCAGAACCGCGGGCGCGGCGGCAAGGGCGGCAGCAATGGCGGCTTCGGCGGCCAGGGTGGCAAGGGCAACCAGGGCGGCCAGGGCGGCCGCGGCGCCGGCAAGGGCCCACGCCAGCCGGACCCGCTGCAGACCACCTTCGGTTTCGCGGGCGCCGGGCAGAACCGCCGTCCGCAGGGCCCGCGCGTGAGCGACAGCGGGATGCCGCGCCGCGGCCGCCGCGGCTGATTCCCGCCACCGCGACGGACAGTGTTTTCGACTTCCAGGGCTTGAAATGGATGTAAAACTCCCTCAAATCGGAAGCACTGTCTGCACCCCGCCCGCCAACGTAGTAAACTGTTGCATACCTGTTCATTCCCCAGGTGGGCGATTGCGGTAAATCGCGTATCAGGATATAATTCGCAGCCTAATCAAAGTATTTCCCAGCGTTTCTTGCGGAATTGCTTGTCTGGTTGGGAATAAAGATGGGCAGTTGCCCATTTTTTTTTTGTTAAATCGCTTTAAGCCTGGAGAAGTACTGTGCAGTTGTTCGATTTGATTGCCAAGACGGTCGGCGGCCTCGGCTATGAGCTCGTCGATATCGAGCGTGCCGAGCGCGGCATCCTGCGCGTGTTCATCGACTTCCCGGCGGCGGTAGCAGAGGAAAAGGGACCGATCTCGGTCGAGGATTGCGCCACGGTCAGTCACCAGCTGTCGCACTTGTTGACGGTCGAAAACGTCGACTACGAGCGCCTGGAAATCTCGTCGCCCGGACTGGATCGTCCGGTGCGCACCCTGGCCGACTTCGAGCGCTTTGCCGGCAGCGAATGCACGGTCAAGCTGCGCGTCGCGATGCCCGGCACCGCGAACCGCAAGACCTGGACGGGCATCCTGCATGCGCCGCAGGGCGACAAGATCGGGTTGGAATTTGAAAGCAAGGATGGTCCGGCGTTATTGGAATTTACGCTGGCCGAACTGGATAAGGCACGCCTGGTGCCGAAGGTGGATTTTAGGAGTCGCAAAGCATGAGTCGCGAAATTTTGTTACTGGTTGATGCGCTCGCGCGCGAAAAAAACGTCGATAAGGAGGTCGTCTTCGGCGCCCTCGAGTTCGCGCTGGCGCAAGCCACGAAGAAACGCTACGAAGGCGAGGTCGACATCCGCGTGAGCATCGACCGCGACAGCGGCGAGTTCGAAACCTTCCGCCGCTGGCACGTCGTTCCCGACGAGGCCGGCCTGCAACTGCCTGACCAGGAAATCCTGCATTTCGAAGCAAAAGAGCAGATCCCGGACATCGAAGTCGACGAGTACATCGAAGAGCCGATCGAGTCGGTCGAATTCGGCCGCCGCTTCGCGCAGGATACCAAGCAGGTCGTGCTGCAGCGCGTGCGCGACGCCGAGCGCGAGCAGATCCTGCAGGACTTCCTGGAGCGCGGCGACGCGCTAGTCACCGGCACCATCAAGCGTATGGAGCGCGGCGATGCGATCGTCGAATCGGGCAAGATCGAAGCACGCCTGCCGCGCGACCAGATGATCCCGAAGGAAAACCTGCGCATCGGCGACCGCGTCCGTGCCTACATCCTGCGCGTGGACCGCAACATGCGCGGCCCGCAGGTGATCCTGTCGCGCACCGCGCCGGAATTCATCATGAAACTGTTCGAACTGGAAGTGCCGGAAATCGAACAGGGCCTCCTGCAGATCAAGTCGGCCTCCCGCGACCCGGGCGTGCGCGCCAAGATCGCCGTGTTCACCGCGGACAAGCGCATCGACCCGATCGGCACCTGCGTCGGCATGCGCGGTTCGCGCGTGCAGGCCGTGACCGGCGAGCTGGGCGGCGAGCGCGTGGACATCGTGCTGTGGTCGGAAGACCCGGCCCAGTTCGTGATCGGCGCGCTGGCCCCGGCCAACGTGTCGTCGATCATGGTCGATGAAGAAAAGCATGCGATGGACGTCGTCGTCGAGGAAGAATTCCTGGCGGTTGCGATCGGCCGTTCCGGCCAGAACGTGCGCCTGGCGTCCGAGCTGACCGGCTGGAAGATCAACATCATGACGGCCGAGGAATCGGCCAACAAGGCTGAGCAGGAAACGGCCGCGGTGCGCGCGCTGTTCATGGAAAAGCTGGATGTGGACCAGGAAGTGGCCGATATCCTGGTCGAAGAGGGCTTCTCGAGTCTTGAAGAAATCGCTTACGTCCCCATCTCCGAGATGCTGGAGATCGAATCGTTCGACGAAGACACCGTCAACGAACTGCGTACCCGCGCACGCGACGCGCTGGTGACCGAGGCGATCGCTTCCGAAGAAGGCCTCGAGGGTATGGACGAGGCGCTGGCCACCCTGGAAGGTATGGACCGCACCACCGCCGGCAAGCTTGGCCTGGCCGGCATCAAGACCCTGGAACAATTCGCAGGCCTGGCCTACGACGAGTTCGGCGCCATCCTGGCACTGCCGGCCGATCGTGCCCGCGATCTGATCACGAATGAATTTAATGATGTGACCGACGATGAGATGAAACTGGTCGACGCCAAGTACGACGACCGCGCCAAGGCGCTGCAGGCGAAAGCCTGGAGTCAGGTGGAAACCGCCAAGGCATAAGAAATATGCGAAGACCGGGCAACACTTCCGGTCTTTCGCGCTTTCTAAAGCAACAAAATTTCTTTATCATCTCGCGACACATAGAAAAGAGGACTGAATGGCGAGTAACAACGTAGCCCAATTTGCCACCGAACTGAAGATGCCTGCAGACCTGCTGCTGACGCAGCTGCGTTCTGCTGGCGTCGAGAAAAGTTCGACGTCAGATCCCTTGTCCAAAGATGATAAGGATAAGCTGCTGAACCATCTGCGCCGTACCCACGGCGCCGCCGACCAGGGCGAAAAGAAGAAGATCACGGTGACCCGCAAGGAAACCTCCGAGATCAGGCAGGCTGACGCAAACGGCAAATCGCGCACGATCCCGGTCGAAGTGCGCAAGAAGCGCACCTTCGTCCAGCGTGACGATCTGGTCACCACCAAGCCGGCTGCGCCGGTGATCGACGCTGCCGAACAGGCGCGTCGCGACGAGGAAGCACGCCGCCAAGCCGAACTGCTGGCGCGCCAGGAAGCGGAACTGCGCGAGAAGCAGGAACGCCTGGCCCGCCTTGAGTCGGAAAAAGCGGCCCAGGCCAAGGCGGCCGAAGAGCAGGCCAAGCGCGAAGCGGAAGAGCGCACCCAGCGCGAAGCCGCGGAAGCCGCACAGGCTGCGCAGGCTGCACAAGCCGCCTCGGCCAACGCTGCCGCAGGCGCAGCCAGCGCCGCTGCCAATGCCGCCGAGGAAGCCAAGAAAGCGGCTGCCGAGGAAGCGAAGAAAGCCGCTGCCGAGGAAGCCAAGCGCAAGGCCGACGAAGCCGCCAAGGAAGCCGCCGAACGCGCTGCCGCCACCGAGCGCGCACGCAAGGCCGTGGCTGACGAAGTGGCCCAGATCAAGGCCATGATGGCCCAGCCGCGCCGCGTCATCAAGGCGCCGGAACCGGCGCCCGCGGCCAAGCCGAAGGCAGCCGAGCCGAGCACCCTGCACAAGCCCGCCGACAAGAAGCCGGCCGACGCTACCGCCAAGCCGGCGGAAGGCGGCGGTGCGCGTCCGAAACCGGGCGACAAGAAGTCGATCAAGTCGGCCAACGTGGCCTCGACCTGGTCGGACGACAAGAAGCGCGGCGCCCCGGGCGGCGGCCTGAAGGGCCGTGGCAACGCGGCCCCGGCCGGCGGCCGTGACGGCTGGCGTGCGGGCGGCGGCCGTGGCGGCCGTCGCGGCGGTCACGACGAGCGCGAATCGAACTTCCAGGCCCCGACCGAGGCGATCGTGCGCGAAGTGCACGTGCCGGAAACCATCACCGTGGCCGAATTGGCCCACAAGATGTCGGTCAAGGCGTCGGAAGTCATCAAGCAGCTGATGAAGCTGGGCCAGATGTGCACCATCAACCAGGTGCTGGACCAGGAAACCGCGATGATCGTGGTGGAAGAGATGGGCCACAAGGCCTTCGCCGCCGCCGTCGACGATCCGGAAGCGCTGCTGGCCGACCAGGGCGAGCATCACGAGTTCGAATCGAAGCCGCGTGCGCCGGTCGTCACCGTGATGGGCCACGTCGACCACGGCAAGACCTCGCTGCTGGACTACATCCGCCGTGCGAAGGTGGCGGCTGGCGAAGCCGGCGGCATTACCCAGCACATCGGTGCGTACCACGTGGACACCCCGCGCGGCATGGTCACCTTCCTGGATACCCCGGGCCACGAGGCGTTCACCGCCATGCGTGCCCGCGGTGCCAAGGCGACCGACATCGTCATCCTGGTGGTGGCGGCCGATGACGGCGTGATGCCGCAGACCAAGGAAGCGATCGCCCACGCGAAAGCCGCCGGCGTGCCCCTGGTCGTGGCGATCAACAAGATCGACAAACAGGGTGCGAACACCGACCGCGTGACCCAGGAACTGGTCGCCGAAGGCGTGGTGCCGGAAGAATACGGCGGCGAATCGCCGTTCGTCCCGGTGTCGGCCAAGACCGGCCAGGGCATCGACGACCTGCTGGAAAACGTGCTGCTGCAAGCCGAAGTGCTGGAACTGAAGGCACCGGTGGAATCGCCGGCACGCGGCCTGGTGGTCGAAGCGCGCCTGGACAAGGGCCGCGGCCCGGTGGCCACCATCCTGGTGCAGTCGGGTACGCTGCGCCGCGGCGACGTCGTGCTGGCGGGTTCGTCCTTCGGCCGCGTCCGTGCGATGCTGGACGAGAACGGCAAGTCGGTGACCGAAGCCGGTCCGTCGATCCCGGTCGAGATCCAGGGCCTGACCGAAGTGCCGAGCGCCGGCGAGGAAGCCATGGTCATGGGCGACGAGCGCAAGGCGCGCGAAATCGCACTGTTCCGTCAAGGTAAGTTCCGCGACGTGAAGCTGGCCAAGCAGCAGGCGGCGAAGCTGGAAAACATGTTCGACCAGATGGCAGAGGGCGAGGTCAAGAACCTGCCGCTCATCGTCAAGACGGACGTGCAGGGTTCGCAGGAAGCGCTGGTCGGTTCGCTGCAGAAGCTGTCGACCTCGGAAGTGCGTGTGCAGATCGTCCACGCGGCCGTCGGCGGCATCACGGAATCGGACGTCAACCTGGCAACCGCCTCGAAGGCAGTCATCATCGGCTTCAACGCCCGTGCCGACGCCCAGGCGCGCAAGGTGGCCGAGACCAACGGCGTCG
>CAJYQM010000253.1 GCA_913777025.1 uncultured Massilia sp.
CCTGCCTGTCGCTGCAGGAAAACGCGGAAGACGTGACGATGTGGCGCCTGCGCGCGCCCGGCGCCGACAGCGATACGGCGATCCGGATCCGGCCGCGACAGGCAGGCATGGTGGCGCAGGTCGGCCATGACGGCCGGCGTGCCGTGGCGTGACAGGTAGGCAGGCGCGGCGCACAGGAAGCGGCGGTTACGCGCCAGGAGCGTTTGCAGCATCGCCGAATCGGCCAGAGCGCCGATATGGATCACCACATCCCACGCCTCCAGCGTCTGCCGGTTCGGGCTGTCCGACAGCACCAGCTCCACCGTCACCCCGGCGTGCGCGGCCTGGAATTGCGCGGCCAGTTCGGCGACGTACTCGTTGCCGAAGCCCAGTGGTGCCAGGATGCGCAAACGCCCGACCAGTTCATTCTTGCGGTCGTGCAGCGTGTCCTGCAACGCGTCCATGTCGGCCAGGATCAGGCGCGCACGCTCGGCCAGCAGCTGCCCTTCGTCGGTCAGCGTAATCGTCCTGCCCTGGCGGTTCAGCAGTTTCAGTTGCAGCTTGTCCTCGATCGCCTGCAGACGCTGCGTGATCGACGAGGGCGTCACCTTGAGCATGCGCGCCGTCTGGGCGAGCGAAGGCTGGCCGGCCAGCACGCGGAAGAAACGCAGGTCCTCGCTGTTGATCATTCAGTTCCCACTAAATTGTTTAGTTAGAAAGCTTAATCATAATCCCTATCCGGTCGTTGCTAGAATGCATCGCATACAAGATCAATAACCAGAGGACCACGCCCATGCCGAACGTCTTGCATACCCTCGCCGCCGCCCTGTGCCTGCTGGCTGCCGCGCCCGCCTTTGCCCAGGCCACGCCGCCGGAACCGGTGTATGCGCCTGCCGCCCTGCAGCAGGACCTGCGCTTCCTGCGCGACGAAATCGACAGGATCCACCCGGACCCGGGCCTGTTCACCAGCCGGGAAACCCTGCGCAAGGCCTACGAAGGCGTCGAGGCGCAGCTGCGCCAGCCCCTGAGCCGCGACCAGGCCTGGCGCGTCCTCGGCACCCTCAATCCGGTGTTCGCCGATGCTCACATGTTCCTGGTGGATCCCGACTGGAAGACGCTCACCCGTGCCCACCTGCAGGCGGGAGGCGCACTGTTCCCCTACGAAGTGCAGGTGACGCCTTCGGGCGAGATCGCCATCCGCGCGGAACTCGGCGGTGGCGCAACGCCGCTCGCCGGCATGCGCATCGAGCAGATCAACGGCATGCCCGCCAGCCGCGTCGCGCAGGACCTGCTCGGGCTGATGGCAGGTGAGACGCCGTCGCTGCGCGCGCACGTGCTGTCGCGCCGCATGTGGTTCGAATACTGGCGGGTGTTCGGCGCGCCGCGCGAGTTCGACCTGGTCGTCGCCAAGCCCGGCGGGCCGGAGCGGCTGCGCGTCCCGGCCAGCGGCGCAGTGCCGGCGTCGCTGGCGCTGGACGGTCCCGACGCTTTCCCGAAGACTTTCCAGTTCCAGCTCCTGCCGGGCAAGGCCGCCCTGCTGACGATCAAGCAGTTCGAATGGCCCGACGACGCCGCCTTCAAGGCCTTCACCCGGGATGCCTTCACCCGGATCCGCAGCGCCGGCGTGACGACACTGGTCATCGACGTGCGCGAGAATACCGGCGGGGACGACGACATGTGGAAGTACGGCATCCTGCCCTACATCGCCGACAAGCCCTTCCGCAATGCGTCCAGCTACGTCAAGAAGGTCATCGCGGGCCGTGCGAGCGGCACCGAAAAGGTCGGCGACGTGGTGCACGGCTTCGGCGATACCTGGGTCCAGCCGCAACCCGACAATCCGCTGCGCTTTACCGGCACGACCTATGTGCTGGTCGGGCGTCTGACCTACTCGTCGGCGGTGCTGTTCTCGAACGTGGTGCAGGACTTCGGCTTTGCGAAACTGGCCGGCGCCGGCGGCTATGCGCGCAGCCGCCAGACCGGCGGCGTGCAGTACGTGCGCCTGCCGAACACCGGGCTGCGGATGGCGATCCCGCGCTTAGTGGTCGACCGCCCGTCGGGCGAGCGCGAGCCAACGCTGGTGCATCCGGACATCGTCGTGCCGGACAGTCCGTTCGACCGCATGGTGGCAGTCAACGCGCTGCTGGACCGGGTACGCGGCACCTACGCCAGGAATTGAAGGGGCTGCGCGCTCAGGATCCGGTCGGCGACCTTGCCACCTGCACCGCATACGTCTCGTGCCGGCCCTCGAAGTTCCCGCCGAAGACGACCCACTTGCCGTCCGGCGTGAAATGCACGTTCGGCTCCAGGTCGCGGTAGCCATGCGCCTTCATGTTCACCAGCTTTTCGGAGCGGAAGCGCTTGCCCTCCGGGTAGAAGGCGTAGATCCACATGCCGTCCGGCGCCTTGGCCACCTGGGTGGGGTCGCCGCCGTCGCCGGCGAAGAGTTTCAGGTCCGGGTTCACGGCGTAGTGGATCGACCATTCGTTGGCGGTGAGCTGGTAGCTGGCGATCTGGCGGCCGGTCGCCACGTCGGCGCCGGCGAAGTAGAAGGTCTCGCCGCGCGGCTTCTGCAGGTCGAACCAGATCGACTTGCCGTCCGGCGCGAAGCCTTCGTGGCCGGCGATCTCCATCGGCATGGTCCGCTTGTGCATCAGCGTGGTCGACTTGTCCTTCAGGTTGTAGCGCCAGATGCGGTCGACCTTGTGCCACGGGCCCTCGTGGCAGAACATCAGGATGTCCGGGTCGGTCGGCGAGAACTGGATGTGGCCGAGCCAGGTGTTCTCTTCATGAACCACCTTCATCTCGCCGGTGGCGACGTTGATGGTGAAGATGCTGTTCAATAGGTGCGCGTAGTAGATGCGGTTGAAGTAGTCGCTCTTCTTCGGGTACTGGCGCAGGATCTCGGCCTGTTCCGGCGCCGCGTAGCTGCCGGCCAGGTAGCTGCCGTCCGCGTTGATGGTGGCGAAGCCGCCGCGCTGGCCGGCCGGGAAGGTGTACAGCTTGCGCGTCTTTTTCGTGTCGACGCTGGTGGCGTACAGGGTGTCGCCAACCTGGTACAGGACTTCGCGGGTCTTGCGCGCGACCATCGGCAGCATGCGCTTCTGGGCCGGGTCCGTGGTGATCTGTTCGGCCTTGCCATCCTTCAGGTTCAGCGTGAAGACCTGGGTGACGCCGTCGACCTGGTTGGCGAACACCATGCGGTCGCCCTCGCTGCCCTGCTGGGTGATGAAGGGGTTGTTGTGGAAGTACCAGTTCGAGATCGGGCCGGTCGGGCCGGACAGGCGCTTGACCAGATGGCCGGTGTCCTTGTCGATCCACTCGGCCGGCATCGGCTTGCGCGAGCCGGTTTCCAGCACTTCTTGTGCGCTTACGCCTTGGGACAGCAAGGATGCTAGCGCCAGTGCAAGCAGTGTAGTCGGTTTCATCTTGTCTCCATCGTTGTGCGGTCGGGGACGATGCGGTAGCGCGCGCCCTTGCGGCTGGTGAATCGCAAGGTGTAGCCGATGCTCGACTTCTGGCTGCGCAGTTTCAATGCCGGGATGGCGACCGGCGCGGCCGTGCGGATCGTGCACGGCCCGCCGGCGCGCGCCAGCAAATCCGCGGCGACCAGTGCGCCATCGCGCCAGCGCACGTCGACGACGACGTTGCCGCGTGCGACCAGGCCGCGCACGCTGCCGCTGCGCCAGGCCGTGGGCAGGGCCGGCAGCAGGTGCAGCTCGCCGTTCTGGCTCTGCAACAGCATCTCGATGACACCGGCCGTGCCGGCAAAATTGCCGTCGATCTGGAACGGCGGATGGGCGTCGAACAGATTCGGGTAGGCGCCGCCATGGCCGCTCCAGGCCGGGTCGCTGTCCTTCGTCAGGCGCAGCAGCTTGCGCAGCAACGTGTAGGCGTGGTCGCCGTCGAGCAGGCGCGCCCAGAAGTTCACCTTCCAGGCCAGCGACCAGCCGGTGCCGTCGTCGCCGCGCAATTCCAGCGTGCGGCGCGCGGCGGTGGCAAGGTCGGGCGTGGCCAGCGGCGAGATCTCGCGCGCCGGGTGCAGCGCATACAGCTGCGACACGTGGCGGTGCTGCGGCTCGACTTCCTCGAAGTCGCGGTACCACTCCTGCAGCTGGCCGCGGCTGCCGACCTGGAAGGGCAACAACCGCGCCTTGGCCGCAGCCATGCGCGCGCGCAGGTCCGTATCGACGCCCAGCCTTTCCGCGGCCGCCGTCACGTTGGTGAACAGGTCGCGCGCGATGCCCAGGTCCATGGTCGAACCGATGGTCACGCTGGCCTGCTTCCTGCCGTCGGCGCTGTCGTAGTAGTACACGTTCTCGGGCGAGGTCGAGGGGCTCGTGACCAGCCGGCCCTGGCCATCGTCCTGCAGCCAGCCCAGCATGAATTCGGCCGCGCCTTTCATGACCGGGTAGGCGCTTTCCAGGTAACGTTTGTCGCCCGTGTACTGATAATGTTCCCAAAGGTGACGGCTGAGCCAGGCGCTGCCCAGATACCAGCTGGCCCATTTCGGCTCGCCGGCACCGAGGTCGCCGACCGGGTTCGAGGTGGCCCAGATATCGGAATTGTGGTGCACGACCCAGCCCCGCAGATGGTAATAGGACCGCGCGGTTTCGCTGCCCGTCACCGCCAGGTGGCGGATCAGGCCGTCGAGCGGCGAAAACAGTTCGCCCAGGTTGGCCGCTTCGACGGGCCAGTAATTCATCTGGACGTTGATGTTGGTCGTGTAGTTGCTGCTCCAGGGCGGGCGCACGTCCTTGTTCCAGATGCCCTGCAGATTCGCCGGCGCGTCCGGCGTGCGCGACGAGGACATCAGCAGGTAGCGCCCGAACTGGAAATAAAGGGCTTCGAGCTGCGGGTCCTGGCCCCCGCGCGCGTAGTCCTCGAGCCGGCGGTCGGTCGGCAGCGCGCTGCGATCCGGCCCGCCGAGGTCCAGGCCGACGCGGTCGAACATGCCGCGCACGTCGGCCACGTGGGCGGCCAGCAACGCCGCATACGATTTGCCGGCGGCCTGTTGCAGCGGCATCGAAGCCAGGGCATGCTCGTCCCTGCCCGCACTGTCAGGACATTTGTCGAAGCCGTTGAAGCTGGTGGCCGCCGATACCAGCAGCACCACTTCGCTGGCGCCGCGGATGCGCAGCACGCCATCCCGCGCCTCCACCGTGCCGTCGGTGATACGCGGCTGGACCACGGTCTCGAAACGCATGCCGCGGCAACCCGCCGGGTCCTCGTACACGACCGGTTCGCCCTTGCCCTTGTAGTAGTTCGGGTCGACGTGGGCCGGCGCCTTGCCGCGCAGGACGATGCGGCCATCCGCCGCCCGGCTTCCGAAGCGCAGCTGGCTCGACGCCTCGACCTCGAGCGAGAGCTGGCGCGGCCGGTCGGCGCTCAGGCGCACCACGATCAGCTGGCCCGGGTGGCTGGCGAAGACTTCGCGCTTGTAGCGCACGCCGCCGGCGCTGAAGGTGGTCGTGGCGATGCCGTCGCGGATATCCAGCGCGCGGTAATAGTCGGTGGCGTCGGCCGCCTGCTGGCGGATGCGCAGGTCGGCCAGCGGCAGGTAGCCTTCCGTGTAGCGGCCCTGCATCTTGCGCAGGATTGTTTCGGCGCCCGCATGATCGCCCGCCGCCAGGGCCGCGCGTGCCGGCGCAAGCTGGGCAAACGCGGCGGGATTCACATCCTTGCCGACCGGGCCACCGCTCCACAGCGTCGCCTCGTTCAGCTGTAGCAGTTCCTCACCGGCGCCCCCGAACACCATCGCCCCAAGGCGGCCGTTACCGACCGGGAGCGCTTCGGTCCAGGACGCCGCCGGTTTGTCGTAATGCAGCGTGGCCGGCCCCGGCGCGGCCAGCGCGGCCGGCATGACCGCCGCCAGCACCATGCAGACACAGGCAAAGGCAGCCAGGCGGATCCGGGTCGACATGCCTTGCCTCAGCGACCGCCCTGGTACATCAAGCCACTGTCGTTCAGGCCGAACCTGAACTTCCTGTTCATCTCGATGATCTCGGCGCCGGCCAGCAGCGCCGGGCCATAGCCGTGCGCCGCCTTGACGCTGGTCGGGCGGTAGGCGTAAAAGGCCGGGTCGAAGGCCATGCCGGTGCCGACGCAGATGCCTTCGATCTGACCGCCGCTCGTCACCTTGCTGGCGACCGCGTTCCAGGCCAGGTTGGCCATCGGGCCGTACATCTGGGCCTCGACGTAGCCGCGGTTGACGGCACGCGCGATCGCATAGGTGTAGATGGCGGTGGCCGAAGTCTCCTGGTAGGTGTCGTTGCGGTCGATCAGCTGGTGCCAGAAGCCGTCCCTGGTCTGGTAGGACGCCAGCCCGCGGATGTGGGCGCGCAACTGCTCGAGC
>CAJYQM010000254.1 GCA_913777025.1 uncultured Massilia sp.
CCCAGGCACCGTCCGGCGCCGGCTATGCGCTGGAAAACCGCGCCATCATGACGCCGATCTTCCCCGACCTGCTGCGCGAGCTGAAGGTGCGCTCGCCCGTGGGCTTCTTCCGCACCATGCACGACAGCCTGGTGCACTGGGGCCGCCAGTGCGCGGCCCAGGGCGACGCCCCGGCACCGCTGCGCGAAGGCGAGATGCCGCTGATCGTGCTGCTGACCCCGGGCCCGGGCGCGGAAACCTATTACGAACAGGCCTACCTGGCGCGCTATCTTGGCTTGCCGCTGGTGGAAAGCGACGACCTGACCGTGCGCGACGGCGTGGTCTACCTGAAGACCCTGGACGGCCTGCACCGGGTCCACGTGATCATGCGCCGGGTCGACGACGAGGCCTGCGATCCGCTGGAACTGCGCAATGCGCCGCTGGGCGTGGCCGGGCTGACCCAGGCCGCCAGGCGCGGCAACGTGCTGGTCGCCAACAGCCTCGGATCGGGCCTGCTCGACTCCGGCGCCCTGTTCGGCTTCCTGCCGGCGCTGTCGATGCGGCTGTTGGGCGAGCCCCTGAAGATGCCCTCGGTGGCCACCTGGTGGTGCGGCGAAGCGCCGGCGCTGGAAGCGGTGATCGCCAGGCTCGACCAGCTGGTCATCAAGCCGAGCTTTTCCCAGCTGCCGCCGTTCGCCGTGTTCGGCCAGGACCTGCGCGGCGCCGCGCGCGAAAGCTTCATCGCCGGCCTGCGCGCCAATCCGGGCAATTACATCGCCCAGGAACTGGTGCGGCTGTCGCAGGCGCCGGTGTGGACGGATGGGGCGGCGCCCGCCCTGAAGGGACGCGCCATCGGCCTGCGCGTGTTTGCCTGCGCCACCCCGGATGGCTATGTGGTGATGCCGGGCGGCCTGACGCGGGTCGCCACCGGCCCGGATGCGCGCGTGCTGACGATACAGCGGGGCGGCGCCAGCAAGGACACCTGGATCCAGGCCCGCGCCGGGGCGCAGCGGCACCGCCTGCAACAACGCCGCATCCGGGGCGAAGACCTGGTGCGCGAAGACACCAGCCTGTCCAGCCGCACGGCCGAGAACCTGCTGTGGTTCGGGCGCCATGCGGAGCGCTGCGACAATATCTGCCGCCTGCTGCGGCTCGCGCTGAACATCCTGTTCAACGTGCGCTTCGACCAGCGCGGCGCGGAATGGCCGACCGTCGAGTCGCTGTGCATCTGGTACCAGCTTCTCGACGCGGACCCGGCGCCAGCGGCGCCGGGCGCCCCGCCCGCCGCCATTTTCACCGATACCGAGATCGAATCGGCCTTGCTGCAGGCAGTGGTGTCACCGGACGTTCCGGGGCTGGCCCGGCAGCAGCAGGCGCTGCACCGGATCGCCGGGCAGCTGCACGAACGCTTCTCGGCCGACAACTGGCGCAGCCTGAGCCGGATGGCGGAGCCCGCCGTCGCGCAGGGCGAACGGCCGTCGCAATCGGAAGTGATGACCATCCTCGACGACGCTGCCGCCGCGCTGATGACGCTGGCCGGATTCGCGCTCGACGGGATGACGCGCGACCTCGGCTGGCGCTTCATGTCGATCGGCCGGCGCCTGGAGCGGCTGCAGTTCCAGAGCGTGGTCCTGCAGCGCGCGCTTGCCATGGACCAGAACGGCAGCCTCGACTGGCTGCTCGAGCTGTCGGACAGCAGCATCACCTACCGCGTGCGTTACCGCGCCCAGCCCGAGTGGCTGCCGGTGCTCGACCTGCTACTGTGCGACGCGACGAATCCGCGCTCGATCCTGTTCCAGATCAACGGCATCCTCGGCACCCTGGACAAGATCGCACAAACCCACGGCGCCTGCGGCGCCCACCTGCTGGCGCCCCTGAAGGAAGAAGTCATCGCGCTCCAGCCCGACGCCGACCTGAACCACGGCAATGCGCGGCTGAGCGAGCTGTTGAACCGGATCCAGTCCGCGAGCGCGGCCTTGTCGGAGCAGCTCGGCGTGCAGTTCTTCAGTTATAGCGGCGGCGGCGGCACCGGCATGCAAAGGAAGTCCAAATGAGCGGCTCGACGGAGAATGGCGGCGTGTGCGCACGCTATCGCGTGGTGCACGAAACGCGCTACACCTACCAGAGCAAGGTCAGCCTGTCGCAGCAATACCTGCACCTGACGCCGCGTTCGTTCGCGTTCCAGGACACCGAATCGCACGTGATCTGGCTGGACCCGCCCATCAGCGACAGCAAGGCCGGCATCGATTACTTCGGCAACCACACCCGGCACGTGGCGCTCACCCAGCCCCACGACAGCCTGCTGGTGCATGCGGAGTCGACGGTCACGGTGCGCCCGCGCCACGGCCTGGCGCAGATCGCCGGCACGCTGCCATGGGAAAGCGTGCGCGAGATGATGGGCAAGGAAAAAAGCCCGGCCACGCTGGAGGCCTGCCGCTACCTGTACGCCTCGCCCCACGTCACCCTGTCTCCGGAACTGGAAGCGTACGCGCGCCACAGCTACACGCCCGCCAGGCCGCAACTCGACGCGGCGCTGGACCTGACCGAGAGGATCTTCGACGATTTCGAATTCGACAGCAAGGCGACCGAGATCTCGACGCCGCTCGAACAGGTCTTGCGCAACCGTCGCGGCGTCTGCCAGGACTTTGCCCAGCTGATGATCGGCTGCCTGCGCAGCATCGGCCTGCCGGCGCGCTACGTGAGCGGCTACATCCTGACCCACCCGCCGCCGGGCAAGCCGCGCCTCGTGGGCGCCGACGCCTCGCACGCCTGGGTGTCCGTGTTCTGCCCGGCGCTGGGCTGGGTCGATTTCGACCCGACCAACCGCTGCCTGGTGCAGCACGAGCACATCACGCTGGGCTGGGGCCGCGATTTCAGCGACGTCACACCGATGCGCGGCGTCGTGCTCGGTGGCGGCATGCAGACGCTCGCCGTGCAGGTCACGGTGATGCCGCTGCCGCTGTCCGGCGCGGCCTGACCGACGCTGACCGAGGCTCGACTACAGGCGCGCCAGCAGTTCGGCCTTCTTGGCGTTGAATTCCGCTTCGGTCAGGATGTTCCTGCTGCGCAGCTCGGCAAGCTTGTCGATCATGGCGAAGATGTCCGCTCCGGCTGCCGGCGCCGGTGCCGGCGCTGGTGCGGAAGCCGCCGGGCCCGACGGCGCCGCCTGCGCCGCGCCATCGATCGCCACCACGGGCAGGCGCGCCACGTCCACCAGGCCGTGCTGGCTGTGGAAGCTGAGCGAGCCGCCGTGCGATTGCTTCTGCGATTGCTGCTGAGAAACGCCGCCGATCCGGTGGTTAAGGGTATCGTAGACCGTCACCCTGCCGTTCAGGTCGATGGCCAGGCGCCGGGCTGGTCCGAAATACGCGTAACGCACGCCGTTCTGGGCGCCCGCGCTGTCCGGCCGGCCCAGGCCGGGACCCCACCAGTCGGCCACCCTGCCCGGCGCAGGCGCGACGAACAGGCTGGCGCCGCCCGCGGCCGCGGGATGCGCCGGCGCCGTGTCCCGGCCGCCGGCATGGCTGTGCCGTTGCTGGCCGCCCTGGCTTTGCGACTGGAAGCTGCCGCCGGCGAGCAAGCCCGGCTGCGCCGCCACCAGCTGCGCCAGTTCGGCGCACAGCTTGCCGATGCCGGCTTTCAGGCTGTCGTTGAACATGTCCGACACCATCGTCATGCCCCCGCTCATCCACTGGCCGGACCCGCCGAACTCCGGGTGCTTGAACTGCGCCATCCTGCCATTCCCGTTGATCACCGCCTGCAACATGCTCAGCACCGCGGCGGTGCTGAAGCCGGAACGCCTGGCGATATCCTCGATCATCCGCTGTCCGGCGGGCGTAAGCTGCTGCATGGTCGTTTTCCTGACGTTGGAGGCGCTACCGCCCCGGCATGCCAACGTAGCACAGCCGGGCGGCCCGCACCCTTGCGCGCGCCGGTCCTAGACGCGCTCGATCGCCAGCGCGATGCCCTGCCCCACCCCGATGCACATGGTGCACAGCGCATAGCGGCCGCCGGTGCGTTCCAGCTGGTAGGTGGCCGCCGTGACCAGGCGCGCGCCGCTCATGCC
>CAJYQM010000255.1 GCA_913777025.1 uncultured Massilia sp.
CGGCCTGGTCGTCTGCAGCGGCGAACGCGCCCACTTCACCCCGGCCGCGCGCGGACCGCGCCAGCTGCAGCGCGTGCTGGCGCGCCTGGAAGCGGTCGAAGCCGGCGGCGTCCTGCCCGGCAGCGACACCCTGCGCGCCAGCCTGCATTTCAGCCTGTCGCCCAGCGTGGTCTGCGTGGCCGGCGATTTTCTCGAATGGCCGTCGCCGCTGTCGGACGCGATGATCCGCCTGCGCCGCATGCGCCACGACGTGCGCGCGCTGTGCCTGCAGACCGAGGCGGAGGTGGCCGCCAGCTTCGATCCGGAGCTGGCCTACCGCGACCCGGAGCAGGGGACGCAGGTGTTCCGCTTCGGGCGCGACGTGCGCGCGGCCTACCAGGCGAACCGGGAAGCGCATTTTGCTCAAGTGATCAAGGATTGTCGCCAAAATGATCTGCCGCTGCTCACCGCGCAGATCGAGCAGGCGCCGGGCGAGGTCCTGCAGCGCTGGCTCAGGAAGGCGGTGCGCGCATGAACAGCCTGTGGTGGTGGGCGCTGCCCGTTTTGATCCTGCCCGTCCTGTGGCACCGCCAGAAGCGCGAACAGACGAAGACGGCGCCGCTGGCTTCGGCGCGCTTCCTGCCGGCGGCCCAGCCCAGGCACAAGCGCGTGTGGCGCTGGAGCGATCCGCTCCTGCTCATCCTGCGCTGCCTGCTGCTGGCGACCCTGATCGCGCTGCTGGCCGACCTGGTGCTGCCGTGGCGCGGCGATGCCGTGCTGGTGGTGCCCGGTCTTGATGCCGCCACCGTCGACAAACAGGCCGGCACACGCGAACGCATCCTGCTGCCGGACCGCGACGCCGTGAACTGGCTGCATGCGCACGAGCGCGAATTCAAGCCGGAAGCGCGCCTGCTGGTGCTCGGCGACGTGGCCATGCCGGCCGTGCTGCCCCGTTTCCGCCACGCCGTCGAACTGCGCACGCAAGCCGCGCCCTTCAAAACCGCGGAGCGCCACGTCGCCGTGTTCAGTGCGCGGCTCGAGGCCTGGCGCCGCCTGTTCAGTGCTCCCGGCGCGCCGCTGCGCTACGTGATCGATGCCGAGCCGGGCGTGCACACCGAATTGATCGTCTGGGACCGGCCGGAGGCGCCGCCCGCCGGCCTGCGCGCCCCGCTATGGTGGGTGAGCGATGCGCGCGCCTTCCCGGAACTGGCGCAGCCGAAAACCGTGGGCGCGATCCGCTACGCCGACAGCGCGCGCGGCCGCCTGTGGACCATGGACAGCTGGCCGCTGGTCGATGCCGATGGTGCCCGCGCGCTGCTGGCGTCCTGGCAGCGCCTGCAGTATCCGCCGCAGCCGTACACGGCGCCGTCGCAGGTGCTGGCGCCCGATGCCACGGCACCGGCCGGCCCGGCGCACGGCGCCTTGCGCGACTGGTTGTCGATGGCCTTGCTGGCCCTGTTTGCCCTGGAAAGGATCCTGACCCATGTCCGCCGACGCTGACATCGCACGCCGCCTGTGGCGTGCCGCGCTGCTGCGCCGCGCCGGCCTGTGGGCGGCCGGCAGCCTGCCCTGGCTGGCACTGCGCTCGGCGCCGGGCTTGCTGGCCTGGTCCGCGTTCTGCGCCTGGGATGGCTTGCGCCTGCAGCGCCAGGTGATGATCGGCTGGACGGCCTGGGTCGACGAGGCCGTGCCCGAGATGGAAGACAGCGCGGCGCTGCTGTCCCAGGCGGAGACGCCGGTGGCACGCCTGCAGCGCGAACGCCTGCTGGCGCGCATCGCCGCCAGCCTGGACCCGGCGCGCGTGCGCGCCATCGTGCGCGGCCGCGTGCGGACCGGCTTGCCGTGGCTAGGCGCGAACCTGGCGCTGGCGGGGCTGGCATGGGGCGCGGCGCTGCTGCCGGGGAGCGCACAGCCGGGCATTGCCAAGGCTGCGGGTGCTGCCAACGGCAAGGCCGCCGCGATCGCACGCGGCGAACTCGTGATCAAGCTGACGCCGCCGGGCTACACCGGCGTGGCGGCTTCAAGCCCCGTACCAAGCGACCTGCAGGTGCCCGAGCAGACCGTCGTCGAGTGGTGCCTGAAGGACGCATCGGGCGCGCCGGAAACCATCGAGCTGAGCGATGGCCAGATCGTAAAAGCCGGCCAGGCCTGCGCGCGCTGGACGGCCGACGAATCGGTGTTCTGGCGCTGGCGCGGCACGCGCTACACCCTGAAAGTGGTGCCGGACGCGCCGCCCGAGATCAGCGTGACCCAGCCGAACGAGATGACCAAAGACCTGGCGCGCGACGCCAGGGAAGCCACGATCGCGATCGCCGTGCGCGACGACTACCGCATCCAGCGCGCCACCCTGCACCTGACGCTGGCGCGCGGCAGCGGCGAGAACATCCGCTTCAGCGACCGCGAGATGCCGTTGCCGGCCTCCACGGACCCGCGCCGGCGCGACTGGGCGAAGAACTGGACGCTCGCCGAGCTTGGCATGGAACCGGGCGACGAACTGTACTTCTTCATCCGCGCCGCCGACAATGCCGTCAAACCGCACGCGGTGCAGTCGCCCACCTACACGCTGCGCCTGCCCGCGCCGCCGAGCGAGGACGAGGAAGAGAACACGGCGCTGCCCATGCTGGTCAAGCCGGAGAGCCTGCGCAGCCAGCGCCAGGTGATCATCGATACCGAACAGCTGCTGTCGGACCTGCGTTCCAAGAAGATGGGCGAAGCCGAGACGCGCGAGAGAAGCGAATCGATCGCCTCGGACCAGGCCGCGCTGCGGCGCCGCTATGGCCAGTTCCTGGGCGAGGAATCGACGCTGTTCGGTGGGGACGAGCATGACGACGACCACGGCAAGCCCGGTGAGAAGAAGGACGTGCTGCACGAATTCGGCCATGCCCATGACCAGGCCGAGAACGCGACCCTGTTCGACGACGCCACCAAGAAGGTGCTGCGCCGCGCCCTCTCCGCGATGTGGGATGCCGAAAAGGCGCTGCGCGCCATCCAGCCGAAGACGGCGCTGCCACCCGAGAACAAGGCGCTGGTGGCGATCAAGGAATTGCAGCAGTCCGAACGCATCTACCTGCACAAGACGGCGTTCGCGCCGCCCGCGATCAAGGAAGACAAGCGCATGAGCGGCGACATGGCCGGCGCCGCCAGCGTGCGGCGCGAGCAGGACAAGGCGGCCGACGTGGTGCCGGCGAACTTGCGCGAGCTGGTGCAGGCGCTGGCCACCGACGGCCCGCTGCCGGCGCTGTGGACGCGCACCGCCCACGACTGGGTGCGCGAGCGCATCGGTGTCGACGAGCAGCGCCTGGCGGCCCAGCGCGCGATCCAGGACGTGGCCGATGGCTGCGCCGCCTGCCGTCCGGTGCTGCGCGCCTGGCTGCGCGGAGGCGTGGCCGAGGCGCCGGTGCTGCTGCAGGCGCAGCCGGCGGCCGACACGCCGTTCGCGCGTGCGCTGCGCGGAGGTGGGCAATGACGACCTTCGCCATGATTGCCGCCGCCATCGGCATCCTGAGCGCGCTGGCCTATGGCGCGCGCCGGCGCTGGATCGATGCCGCACTGACCCTGGCCGCCGGCATCGCGCTGGCCGGCGCCACCGGGCAGTTCGCTCAGCCGGGCGAGGCGGGCACCACGCTGGCGCTGGCGTCGAACGAGGCGCCACCAAGGCTCGACGGCGTGCGCACGCTGCGCCTGGAGGGCGACGGTTTGCGCGCCGCCCAATGGCGGGACTTGCCGGCGCGCCCGCTCACCTGGACGCCGCCCACGACGCCGGCGATCGAACTCGACTTCCCGCGTGAGATCGCGCTGGGCCGCATGTTCACCCTGCGCCTGCGCCGCTCCTGGAGCGCGCCCGGCCGCCTGCAGCTGCTGGCCGAGAATGGCCAGGTGCTGGCCGAAGCGAAGGGCGACGGGGTCCTGGCCGTGCAGTGGCTGCCGCCGGTAGCCGAGCACCTGGTCTTGCGGGCGCGCCTGCTGGATGCGGCCGGCAAGCTCGTCGACCAGGGACCGGTGCCGCTGCGCGTGCGCGAACCGCTGCCCTTGCAGGTACGCGGCCGCTTCGGCGCGCCATCCTTCGACCTGCGCGTGCTGGACGAGCTGCTCGCCAACAGCAATGCGGTGATCGACTGGCAGGTCGCACTCGGCAAGGGTATCGATCGCAGCGAGACCGCGCGCGCCGAGATGCAGTCGCCCGACCTGGAGATCGTCGACGCGGCCTGGTTCGAACGCGCCGGCGACGCCGCCCGCAGTGCCTTATTGGCCGAGGTGGCGCAGGGCCGGCCGCTGCTGGTACTCGGCGCGAACGTGGCCGATGGCGGCATCTGGTCGCGCAGCATGGGGCTCGCCCTGGCGCCGCAGCCGGCCAATAAGTCGGTCGGCACGGCGCTGGCGCTGGCATCGGCTGGCTGGAACCCGAAGGATGGGCAGCAGGGCGCCTGGTCGGACGGGGACGGCCTGTGGACGCGCGACTGGCAGGGGGGCCGCATCGCCTGGCTCGGCGCCGGCGACTGGCACCGGTATGCGATCAGCGAACCGCGCCGCCTGGCGCTGTGGTGGCAGGACGTGATCGACCGCCTGCGCGTGCGCCGCACCCAGGCGGTGGCCTGGCTGGAGCCGGAGGAAATGCCGCTGCCGCGCCAGCGAATGGAAGCCTGCGCGCAGGGCGTGAAGGGTGACGTGGCTTTCCCGTCGCTGAAGCAGCCCCTGGCCTGGCAGCGCCGTCTCGAACACGTCGATGCCGCCTGCGTGGCGGTGTGGCCGGCGCGCAGCGGCTGGCTGGACATGCGCAGCGGGGATGTGGAAACCGCGCTCTATATCCATGAGGCGAACGACTGGCCGCTGTGGCAGCGCGCCCAGCGCCGCGCAGCGACCGTGCAGTATGCAGCGCGCATCAAAACCGAACCTGCCCCAGGCAGCCGGCCGCTGCCGACCTGGCCTTTCGGGCTGGTGTTCGCGTTCGCGATGCTGGGCCTGTGGTGGCGCGAGCGGCACTGAAGGCCGGCGCGGCTGCCCGGGTCGCGGGTCAGGCCGCGTGGTCGCGCATCCACTCCTTCAAGCCGTTCACCCAGTTCTTGGCCGGCAGGTTGTAGCGCCGCTTGATCTCGCCGGCGCGCTCGTACAGCACCGAGAAATCGAGCGCGGGCGCCTGCTTGAAGGCGAGGACGACGATGTTGGCGTCGTGGACTTCGGGCAGCCAGACGACCGCGTCGAAGGCCGTTTCCATCGCTTCTAGGTTCTTGTCGTAGTTCATGAAGTCGCCGAACACGTTGGCGGTCATGACGCCATCCGGCCCCAGGCAGTCGGCGCAGGCCTGGTAGAACTCCGGGGTGTCGAGCACCGGGCCGCGCGCTTGTTCGTCGTAGAGGTCGACCTGCAGCACGTCGACCGTGCCGTGGTTGGCCGGGTCCATCACGAAGTCGAGGGCATCCATTTCGCGCACGTCCAGGCGCGCGTCGTTGGGCGGCAGGCCGAAGCAGGCGTGGCAGATCGCGATCACGTTCGGGTTCAGTTCGGCGGCGCTCACGCGCGCCTCCGGAAAGCGCTGGTAGCTGAACTTGGTGAGGGCGGCACTGCCCAGGCCCAATTGCACGATGCGGCGCGGGCGTTCCACGAACAGCATCCACATCATCATCATCTGCACGTATTCGAGCTCGATCGCATCGGGCCGGCTGATGCGCATGGCGCCCTGCACCCAGGAGGTGCCGAGGTGGAGCGAGCGTACGCCTTCGAATTCGGTGAGGGTGGCGGGCGGATGGCCGGGCTGGGAAAAGCGGGGATCGGTGGGGAGTGCCATGCATGGATCTTATCATCTGCGGCCGACACGGCCCAGCGGCTAAGCCTGCGGCAGGATCATCGTCACCACCAACCCGCCGCCCTCGCGGTTGGCCAGGCTGATACGGCCGCCGTGGGCTTCGGCAATCTCCCGCGCCAGCGCCAGGCCCAGGCCCGTCCCGCTGCGCTTGGTCGAATAGAAGGGCACCAGCGCATTGGTCAGCACGGCATCGTTCATCCCGCTGCCGCGGTCCATCACGTCGATGCGCGCCACGTCCTGCGCGCGGCGGATCTGCAGTCCCACGTCCTCCGCGCGCGAGCCGGATTCGTGGGCGTTCTTGAGCAGGTTCAGTAAAGCCTGTTCCATCTGGGCGACGTCGATCTGCGCCGGTTCCGGCGGCAGCTCGCCGTCCAGGCGGAAGCTGACCTGGTTCGCCAGGCGGGCGACGAGCGCGTCCCAGCCGCAGCGCTCCAGGCGCGGCGCCGGCAGCTTGGCGAAGCGCGCGTAGCCGAGGATGAAGCTTTCCAGGTGGCGCGTGCGCTCGCCGATGGTCTCCAGGATCTGCGGCAAGCGTTCGGTCTGGCCGCGCCGCACCAGTTCCGCGCCCGAGTGCGCGAGCGAGGCCAGCGGCGCCAGCGAGTTGTTCAATTCGTGGCTGATGACGCGGATGACCTTTTTCCAGGTCTGCACTTCCTGGCGCCGCAATTCGGCCGTCAGCTGGCGCAGCAACAGCAGTTCGTGGCGCCGTCCGTTCAGGCTGAAGTGGCGGCGCGCCAGGTGGAAGACTTCCTCGTCCTCGCCTTCGCCGGCCGAGAACAGGCCGTCGCCGCCGCGCGCCAGCGCGTCCAGCAGGGCCGGCGCCGCATGCGCCAGCACCGACTCCAGCGCGTGGCCTTCCAGCTTGGCGCCCGCGGACAGCAGCTGGCGCGCAGCCAGGTTGGCGTAGACGATGGTCTTCGCCGCATTCGGCGGCTCGGCCACAAGCAGCATCGCCACCGGCGTATTCTGCACCATGGTGTCGAGCAGCAGTTCGCGCTGGACCAGGTCGAGGCGTTGGGCGCGCAGCACTTCGCCGAGCGCGTTGTGGGCGTCGATCAGGTCGGACAGCTCGTCGTTCTGGGCCCAGTGCAGGCTGAACGAAAAATCGCCGTCGCGGTAGGCGGTGACCGTGCCCTCCAGCGCCCGGAACAACGACAGGATGGGCTGGATCTGGGAGCGGATGGTGATCATCGCGATCGGCACCACGCACAGCAGGCAGATGCCGAGCACGGCCAGCGGCTGGCCCGGCAGCAGGTGGTCGAGGCCGAGCGCGATCAGGATGCCGAGCGTGAGCAGGGTGCCGACCAGCGCCGACCAGCGCGTCACCAGCGAAAGCCGCAAGCGCTTGCGCCCGGGTGCGCCGGCGTCCTTCATGCGGAGCGGGCGATGCCGAGGCGCTCCATGCGGCGGTACAGCGCCTGGCGCGACAGCCCGAGGTCGGCCGCGGCCTGGGCGATGACGCCGCCGGCGCGCGCCAGCGCCTGGGTGATGGCGTCGCGGTCGGGCTCGGCGTCCGGCGTGGCGGTGACGGCCATGGGCAGGCCGAGGTCGTCCGCCTGGATGACATCCCCCCGGGCCAGCAGGCTGGCGCGCGCCATCACGTTCTTCAGTTCGCGCACGTTGCCGGGCCAGGCATGGGCCAGCAGCGCGCTTTCCACGCCCGGGTGCAGGCGCTTGGGCGGCGGCAGGAAGCCGCGCGCCAGCGGCAGGATGTCCCCGGGACGCGCCGCCAGCGGCGGCAGCTTCAGTTCGATCACGTTCAGGCGGTAGAACAGGTCTTCGCGAAAGCTGCCCTGGCGGATCATGGCTTGCAAGTCCGCATTGGTGGCGCTGATCACGCGCACCTTGACCTGCCGCTCGCGGTTCGAGCCGAGGCGCTCGAAGCGGCCGGTCTCCAGCACGCGCAGCAGTTTCATCTGCCCGGCCAGCGGCAGGTTGCCGATTTCGTCGAGGAAGAGGGTGCCGCCGTCGGCCGCCTCGAACTTGCCTTCGCGCGCCTTCGAGGCGCCGGTGTAGGCGCCGGCATCGGCGCCGAACAGCTCGGCCTCGATCAGTTCCGAGGGCAGGGCGCCGCAGTTCAGGACCACGAAAGGACCGTCGCGGACCGCGGAATTGGCCTGGATGATCTCGGCGATGCGTTCCTTGCCGGTGCCGTTCGGCCCCGTGATCAGGACCGGCACGTCGGCGCGCGCGACCTGGCAGGCCAGGCTCAGCACGCGTTCGGTGGCGGGATCGGCCCAGACCAGGCCGCGCAGGTCGAAGTTCTGTTCCAGTTCGCGCCGGGCGCGGCGCTCGCGCTGCAGGCGCTGGTTCAGCGCCCGGTTGGCCTGGCCCAGTTCAATGAGGTTGGTCACCGTCGCCAGCAGGCGCTCGTCGTGCCAGGGCTTGGACAGGTAGTCGGCGGCGCCGGCCTTGACCAGGTCGACCGCCGCGTCCAGGTGGGTCCAGGCCGTGAGCAGGATCACCGGCAGGTCCGGATACTGCCTGCGGATCGCGCGGAACAGGGCCACGCCTTCCTCGCCGGAGGTGGTGTCGGCGCTGAAGTTCATGTCCTGGATCACCAGGTCGACCGGCTCGCGCTCGAGCACGGCCAGGCCTTCCTCGGGCGAAGCGGCGTGCAGCGCGGCGATGTCGTGCAGCGAGAACAGCACGTCGAGCGCGATGCCGACGGCGGCGTTGTCGTCGATGATCAATACGGTAGGCATGGCATCAAGGATAACACTACCGTTACACGCTGCGGGTGGCCGTGGCCGGCGAAATGCTGGCCGCGCGCCACGCCGGACCGTAGGCCGCGATCACGCCCAGCAGCCAGAACAATACCGCACCGGCGACCAGGTAGCCGGCCGGCAGGCGCGCCATCTCCAGCTTGCTGACCAGCAGGTGGTTCAGCGCCAGCCCGAGGAACACGCCGCCGAACACGCCGCCACTGGTGATCATGAAGTTCTCCAGGATGAAGTAGCGCAGGATGTCGACCTTGCGGGCGCCGAGGGCGCGCCGCACGCCGATCTGCTTGCGGCGCTGGGTGACCCACAGGCTGGCCATGCCGACGATGCCGGACGAGGTGACGAGCAGCAGCAGCAGGCTGACCGTGACCAGCATCCACTGCAGCGCCACGTCGCCACGGTAGCGGCTCTTGCGGTCGTCGTCGACGGTGGTCGATTCCAGGATCAAGGGGGTGCCGGACGCCTTGCGCAGCGCGCTTTCCGCTTCCTTCATCACGCGGTCGCGCTGGCCCGGTTCGGTGCGGATCGCATAGCGCGCGCCGGGGCTGCCGTAGAAGCGCACCGGCAGCAGCGACGACCAGTCGGCCTTCTCGTCGGTCTGGGCATTCGGCGTCTGCAGGCGCTCCACCACGCCGACCACCTGCACGCGCAAGGCGCCGTCGCCCTTGCCGAAGTAGAAGGACTTGCCGATGCTGGATGCCCCCGGCCACAGCTTCTCCGCCAGCGCCTTGGTGATGATGATCACCGGCGGCAGCTTGCGTTCCGCGTTCTCGTTGACGTCCATGTATTCCTGCGGCAGGAAGTCGCGTCCTTCGACCAGGTTCAGGCCGAAGGTCTTGATCACGGAGTCGCTGGACTGGTACAGCGTGGTCATCGCGGTCTTGCGTTCCTGGTCCGGGCTGAGCGTGATGCTGCTGTTGCTGCTGCTTTGCGACAGCGGCATCTGGTTGACGTTGGCCACCGACAGCACGCCCGGCACGGCGCGCAGCACCGCGGCTTCGCGGTTCATCGTGGCCAGCACCTGCTCGGGACCGTCGTTGTTCAGGCCGCGCGAATCGATGTAGAAGGTCGAGTGTTCATCCGACAGGCCGGACGGCCGCGCGACCACCTTGCTGCGGTCGTTCACGATGTACAGGGCATTGGCCAGGATCGCCAGGCTGAGCGCGACCTGCAGCGCCACCAGGATCGGGCCGGTCTTGCTGCGCAAGAGTGCGGACAGGATGGGACGGATTTCCATGGTCGTTTTCCTTTACTGCGATTTGAGTTGGATGGCCGGCGTCACCTGGCAGGCGCGCCAGGTCGGCAGGAGGCCGGCCAGCACGGCGGCGGCAACCGACAGCACGAAGGTCAGGCCCAGCATCTGCCAGTCCATGTGGGCCATGGCGGCGATGTTACTGCCCTGCATGCCGATCAGCGCCAGCGCGCCAAAGGAGAGCACCAGCCCGAGCACGCCGCCGGCCAGGCCGACCACGCCGGTCTCGATCAGGAACTGGCGGAAGATCTCGGCGCGCGAGGCGCCCAGCGCGCGGCGCACGCCGATCTCGGAGGCGCGCACCGAGAACTTGGCCAGCAGCAGGCCGATGGTGTTTACCAGGCACAAGGCCAGGAAACCGAAGGCCAGCCAGGCCGACAGCTTGGTGTCGTTGTCGACGATCTTGAGGCGGTCCATCCACTCCATCACGTCGTACAGCTTGTTCGGCGCATTGCGCTTGAAGCGGCCGAGCTTCCTCTGGTCGGCGATGTAGTTGTCCAGGTATTCCTGCAACTCGGCGCGGTCGCCGCTTGAGGCGGTCTCGAACCAGAACTGCATCCAGGTGCATTCGGACGTCAGCAGGGCGGCATAGCCGGGCTCGCGGCGCATGCTGCAGTTCATGCTGCCGCTCTGGTTGCGTTCGTGGCGGACGGCGGTCGACAGCGGTACGTAGAAATCCTCGGCGCCACCGAAATTGTCCCCGCCGATCAGTTTGTAGTAGCGCGGGCGCGGGTTCCAGTGGTCGACCACGCCCACCACCGTGAACGGGAAGCCCATCAGCATCAGGCGCTGGCCCACCGGATTGGCGCTGCCGTACAGCTTGTCGGCCATTTCGCGGCCCAGCACGACGACGTCGGCGCCGCGCGCCTCATCCTGCTCGGTCCAGGCCTGGCCATGCAGGAAGGGGACGTCGAACATGGCGAAGAAGTCGCGCGTGGGCGCCATGCCGTAGGCGCTGAAGGCCGGCAAGTCCTTGCGCGGCGGCTCCATCGGCGCGTGCAGGCCGAACATCGCCGTGCGGCGCACGCCCTGGCCGCTCTTGAGCAGGTTGAGCGCGTCCTGGTAGGTCAGTTGCGGGTCGT
The DNA here is from genome assembly GCA_913777025.1 of uncultured Massilia sp. Taxonomy (GTDB): domain Bacteria; phylum Pseudomonadota; class Gammaproteobacteria; order Burkholderiales; family Burkholderiaceae_D; genus Telluria. Next base: position 10,837 of record CAJYQM010000255.1, read on the forward strand.
CCTGTTCGGTGCCCGGGCTGTAGGTTTCCGGCGGGCCGTTGTCGACTTCCGGCACCAGCAGGCGGCTGCTCTTTTGCGGAATCGGGTCGCCCGACATCACGTGCAGGATGGTCAGCGTGGACACGCTGGCGGCCACGCCGACGGCCAGCGTCAGCACCATCAGCGCGGTCAGGAAGCGGTTGCGGCGCAGGCTGCGCACGCCCAGCTTGAAATAGTAGGCGAACATGGCGTCGGGCTCCTCAGGCGGTGGCCGGGGTCTGGACCAGCGTCGGGCCCTTGCGCACCAGGTCCGACACCTGGCCGTCGATGATGTGCACGTTGCGGTGGGTGCGCACGGCCAGTTCCGGATCGTGGGTCACCATCAGGATGGTGGTGCCGGCGGCGTTGATCTCTTCCAGCAGTTCCATCACGCCGCGCGCCATCTGGGTATCCAGGTTGCCGGTCGGTTCGTCGGCCAGCAGCAGCTTGGGCGAGCCGGCCAGCGCGCGCGCGATCGCCACGCGCTGCTGCTGGCCGCCGGACAGTTCGGCCGGATAGTGCTTCATGCGCGAGGCCAGGCCGACCTTGGCCAGTGCGTCCTCGATGCGTTTCTTGCGCTCGCTCGCATTGAAGCCGCGGTAGCGCAGCGGCACGTCGACGTTGTCGAACAGGCTCAGGTCCGGGATCAAATTAAAACCCTGGAAGATGAAGCCGAGCTTTTCGTTGCGCAGGCGCGAGCGGGCGTTGTCATTCAAGCCCTTCACGTTCACGCCGTCGAGGACGTATTCGCCCGAAGTGAATTCCTCGAGCAGGCCGGCGATGTTGAGGAAACTGGTCTTGCCCGAGCCGGAGGGACCGGTGACGGTGACGAATTCGCCTTCCTTGACGTCGATCTCGAAGCCGCGCAGCGCGTGGGTCTCGATCATGTGGGTGCGGTACACCTTGGAGAGGTTGGTCATGCGCAGCATGGTGATGTCCTTTCAGGTTTTGTTCTTACTGGTTGATCGAGATGCGGCTGGCGTTGTTGAAGGCGTCGGTGCCGGCGACGACCACCTTGTCGCCCTGCTTCAGGCCGGACGTGATTTCGACGGCCGAGATGCTGGTGGCGCCGACCTGGATCGGCACGCGGGTGGCGATGCCGTCGCGCACCAGGTAGGCATGGCGTCCGCCCTCGTTTTCGAGGAAGGGGCCGCGCGGCAGCATCAGGACGTTCGGCTTCTCTTCGATCAGGAGGCGCGCGGTGAGGCGCTGGCTCTGGCGCAGGCCTTTCGGCTGCTGGCCGCGCTGGTCACCATCAAAGCGAACCCGCGCCAGCACCATGTTCTTGACCACTTCCGGCGACAGCGCCGACAGCTTGCCGGTGGCGGTGCCCGAGGGCAGCTGGACTTCGGCGTTCATGCCCAGGCCGAGGTCGGACACATAGGTCTCCGGCACTTCCAGCTCGACTTCGAGCTTGGACAGGTCGACCAGCGTCATCAGTGGCGCGTTGGCGGCCACCACCATCCGGTCCTGCACGTTCAGGGTGCCGATGAAACCGTCGACCGGCGCGCGCACGGTCAGTTCGTCGACGCGGCGCTTCGCTTCCTCCATCGACAGGCGCGCGCGTTCCATCTCGTTTTCCTTGGTTTTCAGGGCCAGGCGCACGTCGTCGCCTTCCAGGGTGGCCGCCTGGGCGGCGTGCCTGGCGCGGATCTCGGACGACTGCAGCGCATCCCTGGCCTTCTGGTAGTCGATCTTGGCGATGATGCCGACCTGGCCCACGCTGTCGTAGCGCTCCAGCGTGCGCTGGGCCGACAAGCGGTCGATCTCGGCGGTGTCGGCTTCCTTCTGCGCCAGCAGTTTCTGCTTCTTCGACAGGATCTGCTGGCGCGCCACCTCGGCCTTCAGCTGCTCGTAGGTCGAGACTTCGCGCTTCAGGGCGTCGGACAGGTCGGGCGACTCCAGCACGGCCAGCACCTGGTCCTTCCTGACCGTGTCGCCGGCGGCGACCTTCAGGTTGACGGTGGACGGGGCCTTGGCGTACAGCGTCGGGCTGACGGCGGCCACCACGCGACCGTTGACCGAGGCGTCGCGCACCAGCGTGCCGCGCGTGACCTCGGCGATGCGCAGGCGCGCGGCGCTGACCGAGGCTTCGCTGCCGCGCCAGGTCGAGAACAGGGCCGCGCACGCGGCCAGCAGGACGGCGCCGGCGCCGATCCAGAGGGCGCCGCGCTTGATCTTGAAACCCGCGGCGGGGGCAATGACGGCGTCTTGTTGTGAGGTATCGCGGATCATGATGTGGACGTTCTGGGTTTGGACACAGCGGTATTTGCAGGAACCGTGCCAACTCCTAAGTCCTTGATTTTCATGATTGCGGACGCTACGGACGAGACGTCCGGACGTGTCCGGGCGCGGTGCGGACGGACAGTGGCGGACAGTGGAAAGACAACAGCGCCCGGACGGGCGCTGCGGAAGGACCTGGCGCTTGAGGCGACGGTTTATTTCTGCGGCTTCTGCTTCTGCGCGTAGGTCCCGACCAGCTCGCCCTTGGCCAGCACGTGTCCCTGCATCGCTTCCAGCAGCGTGTCGCGGTCCGCGCCCCAGGGCACGGCCAGCATGTCGTCCAGCGCGTACACCTGGAAGTGGTAGTGGTGCGGCTTGTCGCCGACCGGCGGGTGCGGGCCGTACCAGCCGGTGGAGCCGTGCGAGGTGCGGCCCTGCAGCATGCCTTCCGGCGAAGTCAGGCGCGGCTGTTCCTGCACGCCTTCGGGCAGGCCGGTCACGTTGGCAGGGATGTTCCAGGCCAGCCAGTGCACGACCGGCGTGACCGGCTTCGCATCCGGGTCTTCCATGATGATGGCATAGGCCTTGGCGTTCGGCACCGCGTTCCAGGCCAGCTGCGGCGAAATGCCGTCCGCATATTCGCTGAAGCGCGCCGGGATCTCGCCGCCCTTGGCAAAAGCGGGAGCGTTGATGACGATCGCGGCCTGGCTCTTCGCCTCGGTCTGCGGCCGGGTAAAGGCGACAGGCACGCCGCTGCCCTTGCTTGCCTGCTGCTGCATCGGGCCGGCCGGCGGCATCAATCCGGCGGTCGGGCGGCGGGCGTTGCCGGTGTAGGCCACGCGATAGATCACGCCGTTGGCGTCGTCCGCCATCAGGAGCGCGCCATCCTTGGCCATCGCCAGGCCGACCGGACGCGCGATATGGGTCTTGTTGCCGTCGGTGAGGAAGCCGGTGACGAAGGGTTCGATGGCGCGCGCTTCGCCGTTCTGGAAGCGCACGCGCACGATCTCGTAGCCGGACGGGTTCTTGCGGTTCCATGAGCCGCGCATGGTGACGAAGGCGTCGCCCTGGTATTCGGCCGGGAACCCGCCGGGGGCGGCTCCACCGCGGTAGAAGACCAGCTGCATCGGCGCCGCGTGGGCCGCGTAGCCGAGCACCATCGGCGTGCTGTGCGCCTTCCAGTCTTCCTTGCTGATCTCGCCGACCGGGGTGCTCTGCGGGTAGATGGTGCCGGCGCCGACCACGTGCGGCCAGCCATACTGTCTACCCTGTTCGATCCGGTTGAGTTCTTCCGGCTGCTCCTCGTCGCCGAGGAAGTCGATGCCGTGGTCGAAGCCCCATAATTCCCCGGTCCGCGGCTGCCAGTCGAAGCCGATGGTGTTGCGCAGGCCGGTGGCGACGATGGTGCGGCTGCTGCCGTCCGGCGTGAAGCGCAGGATGGTCGCGTTTTCCTGGTTGGTCTCGTTGCAGGCGTTGCAAGTGCTGCCCACGCTCATGTACAGCATGCCGTCCGGGCCGAAGGCGATGGTGCGGTTGGCGTGCTGGCCGGCGTCGGGCAAATCGCCCGCCAGCAGCTTGAGCGTGCCCAGGCGCCCATCGGGCTGGATGTCGGCCACGAACAGTTCGCGCACCGTCACCAGGTAGAGCTTGTTGTCGCGGATCGCCAGGCCGTGGGCGCCGGGGCGGCTGGCCACGACCTGCGGCTGGCCGTCGGCGCGGCCGTCGCCGTTGGTGTCGCGCAGCAGCAGGACGTCGCCCTGGTCGCGCCGGCTCAGGTAGACGTTGCCGTTGGGGGCGACCGCGATGATACGGGCATTTTTCAAGCCGGTGGCGAAGGGCGTCACCGTGAAGCCCGGCGGCGCCTTGATGCCGGCCATGCGCTGGGGCGTGGGATCGACCTTGTCGGGCTTGAAGATGTTGTTGTCGGTGCTGAACCGGGTGCCGTCGCCCTGCTGGGCCCAGGCGCTTGCCGCGGCCAGGCAGAGGAGGGCCGTGCTGAGAGGGCGTGTCATCGCGTGCTCGCTTTCGCAAAAGTGGATCGGTCGGTGGGGCCGGGCCATCATTGCGCTGACAATGTCAGTTGTCTGTTTGCGAACTCACAGACGGATGAGCGGGTGCCAGGATGTCTCTTTTATATGTGCATGCGCTGCAATCGCGACATTATTACAACGTTTACCTGTCCCAGCATCCCCCTGGCACTATCCGATTAGCGAGCTGGTTGACCCGGCACAGCTTCAGGTCTATACTTTCGAGTTCTCGATTTTTATTCTGGTCATCGTATACGTCAATCAAGCCGCTCCCGCTGGTGAGTGGCTTTTGTCGCCCCTGGGTGCAGATCGTCGGGACTAGGTTTCAGTCCCCGGGCAGGAAAGTAGGGCCCGGGTCATCAACGTAGTAACTTTGTTGGATTAAGAACGATGCCAACCATCAATCAACTGATTCGCAAGCCGCGTGAAGCCGCGGTTGTGAAGAGCAAGTCGCCGGCACTGGAAAACTGCCCGCAAAAGCGCGGTGTTTGCACCCGTGTCTACACGACGACCCCGAAGAAGCCGAACTCGGCACTGCGTAAGGTCGCCAAGGTCCGCCTGACCAACGGTTTCGAAGTCATTTCGTACATCGGCGGTGAAGGCCACAACCTGCAAGAGCACAGCGTCGTCCTGATCCGCGGCGGCCGTGTGAAAGACTTGCCGGGTGTGCGTTACCACATGGTCCGCGGCGCGCTGGATACCCAGGGCGTGAAAGACCGTAAGCAAGCTCGCTCGAAGTACGGTGCGAAGCGCGCGAAGGCCGGCGCCAAGAAGTAATTACTGAAAAGTAAATGCGCGATCTCGTCATAGCGAGGTCACATTTAAAAGTTAAGTTGAGGCGGCCGGAAGGCCGAGTAAGTGAAGGGTCATGAGGGCCTTTCGCGAGTGCGCAAGCACTCAACTGAAGACAGGAAGGAATTGAAATGCCACGTCGTCGTGAAGTACCCAAGCGCGAGATTCTGCCGGATCCGAAATTCGGCAATACCGATGTCGCCAAGTTCGTCAACGTTCTGATGCTGTCCGGCAAGAAGTCGGTTGCAGAAAACATCATCTACGGTGCTTTCGAATACATCCAGACCAAATCGGGCAAGGACCCGCTGGAAGTGTTCGTTGCCGCGATCAACAACGCCAAGCCGATGGTCGAGGTGAAGTCCCGCCGCGTCGGTGGCGCCAACTACCAGGTGCCTGTTGAAGTTCGTCCGGTTCGC
>CAJYQM010000256.1 GCA_913777025.1 uncultured Massilia sp.
TGCACAGGAACAGGATGCCGATGTAGAGGTCGGGCGAGACCAGGGAGCCGGCCAGCGGCTTGATGGCCAGGCCCAGCAGCGGGAACATGACGAAGGTCGAGGCCAGCACCAAGAGGTGCAGGCGCCAGTGCGTCAGGCCCGACAGCATCGCCTCGCGCGACAGCTTGGCGCCGTGCAGGAAGAACAGCAGGCCGATGGCGAAAGTGGTCACGTCGCCCAGCACGATCGCGGTCTGTCCGCTGCAGGGCAGGAAGCTGGCCAGCGCGACGGTGGACAGCAGCCAGAGGGTAAAGGTGTCGGGAGCGAGGCGGCGCAGGCTTGCGGTGGTCTGTTCGATCAGGCGTGGCATGGGGAGGCGGGAATGACAGGCGGTGCAAACCCGTCATTCTAGCCGCATCGCCGCCCCGCTGCAGGCCGGCTACGCGTACAGCGGCCCGGCGCTGCCCGCCTCGAAGCGCGTGCGCAGGTCGGCCAGGTCGATCCCGGTCGCGAGCTGGTAGTGCGGCTTGTCGACCAGCCTGTGCCAGTTGCCGCCCCACTCGAGCCCTGGCACGAGGCCGGCGGCGGCGGCGCGGTCGTACTCCGGACCGTCCGGCAGGTAGCCGCCCGTGGCCGTGAATACGCCGATGTCCCAGGCCAGGCCGAAATTATGGTTGCTTTCCCCCGCCTCGGCGTTGGTCACGATGCGGCCCGGATTGCCGAAGCGGCCCTGGCGGTACAGCCGGTCCTGCTCGGCATACGTGCGGGTGCCGGAGATGATCCGCACCCGCAGCCCGGTGCCCAGCACGCGCGCCAGGAAGCGCCGCGCCTCGCGCTGGGCGCGCAGGCACAAGGTGTGGATGCTGGCTTCGGAGCGGGTATCGAAGCCGCCCCCGAGCACCTCGATGCGGCGCGACTCGCTGTCGAAGGCCTGTTGCGCGGCCTCGGTCTGCGCGCCCCATTCACCGTCCAGCTTGCCCTTGTAAGTTCCTTCCGCGCGCCAAAGTCGTTGCATAAACAATACGTCATCGCTTGCTAATGACAGGCTCATCATCGCCTCCATGCCTTTGTTCTCCTTTGATGAGCCATGCCGCCAATCGGTTCCGCCTATTGTTCATGCCTGACCTGCACCGCTATACTGCCGGCTGCTTTTTTTACATTTCTGGGGATAACGTGTTCAAATCCATCGTCCTGCCCGTCGTACTGCTCGGTACCTTCGGTGCCGCCCACGCCGACGAGGGCCAGTGGCAGCCGCACCAGCTGCCGCAGTTGAAGTCCGAACTCAAGCGCATCGGGATCACCATCCCGGCCGAGAAACTGGCCGACCTGTCGAAGCACCCGATGAGCGCCATGGTGTCGCTGGGCGGCTGCTCGGCCTCCTTCGTGTCGCCGGACGGCCTGGTGGTGACCAACCACCACTGCGGCTACGGCGCGATCCAGCGCAACTCGACCCCGGAACACAACTACATTGTCAACGGCTTCCTGGCCAAGACCCGCGCCGAGGAACTGCCCGGCGGCCCGAACACGCTGGTCTACGTGACCGAGAAGGTCGAGAACGTGACCGAGCGCGTCCTGAAGGGCCTGTCGCCGAGCCTGTCCGGCAAGGAGCGCCACGAACAGGTCGAAAGCCGCATCAAGGCCTTGATCGCCGAATGCGAAAGCGACAAAGGCTACCGCTGCTCGGTGCCGGCCTTCCACCGCGGCGGCGAGTACTACCGCATCAAGCAGCTGATGATCCGCGACGTGCGCCTGGTCTACGCGCCGGCCGACGCGGTCGGCAACTTCGGCGGCGACATCGACAACTACGAATTCCCGCGCCAGGCCGGCGACTTCTCCTTCCTGCGCGCCTACGTCGGCCCGGACGGCCGCCCGGCGGATCCGTCCCCGAACAACGTGCCCTACAAGTCCAAGGACTTCCTGGTGGTATCGGCGGAAGGCCTGAAGAACGGCGACCCGATCCTGCTGGCCGGTTACCCGGGCCGCACCAGCCGCTACAAGCTGCCGTCGGAGATCCGCTTCGCGCGCGACGTCGATTATCCGGCCAAGGTCGCGACGATCACCGCCGACCTGTCCGTGATCGCCGCCAGCACCATGGGCAACCCGAACTACGACGTGCGCTACGCCAGCGTCGCCAAGAGCCTGAACAACGTGCTCAAAAAGACGCAAGGCCTGCTCGACGGCTTCGCGCGCAAGGACATTGCCGCAATCAAGGACGTGCAGGATGCGGAGTTCCGCGGCTGGTACAAGCAGCATAATAATCAGCTTAAAAACGGAGGCGGCAACCTGCTGTCCGACCTCGACACCGCGATCGGCACCGACATGCAGACCTCGCAGCAGGAAGCCGCCTGGGCGGAAGCGACGCACAGCGACCTGCTCAAGAGCGCGCGCACGCTGTACCGCCTGGCGCTGGAACGCCAGAAGCCGGACGCCCAGCGCGAAGCCGGTTACCAGGAGCGTGACCTCTCCTTCATCAAGGCGCGCCTGACCCGCCTCGAGCAATCCTTCGTGACCAGCGTCGACCAGGCCCGCTGGCAGGCCGCGCTGCAGCGCTACGCCAAGATCGATCCGAAGAACCGTCCGCAAGGCCTGGATGCGCTGCTGCCGAAGCTCGATGCCGTCCCGGCGCTGTACAAGAGCACCGAGCTGGCCGACACCGCAAAGCGCCTGGCCTGGATCGGCAAGGATGCGGACGCCTTCCGCAAGTCGAACGACCCCTTCATCCAGCTGGCGGTGCGCCTGCAGGACGCAGCCATGTCTCTGGAAGACCGCCGCAAGGAAATCGACGGCAACCTGGAGCGCGTGATCCCGCAATACATGGAAGCCGTCATCGCCTGGAAGAAGTCGCAGGGCAAGCCGGTCTACCCGGACGCCAACTCGACGCTGCGCGTGACCTACGGCACCGTGGCGCCGTACACGCCGCGCGACGGCCTGGTGAAGGGCCCGTTCTCGACGGTGCAGGGGATTGCCGAAAAGGCGACCAACAAGGAGCCGTTCAACGCCCCGGCCAACCTGCTGCAGGCGATCCGCGACAAGCGCTACGGCGTCTTCAAGGACCCGGTGCTGGGCACGGTGCCGGTCAACTTCCTGACCACGGCCGACACCACCGGCGGCAACTCGGGTTCGGCGGTGATGAACAAGCGCGGCGAACTGGTCGGCCTGAACTTCGACTCGACCTATGAGTCGATCACCAAGGACTGGTATTTCGATCCCGTGATCACGCGCGCGATCCACGTCGATATCCGCTACATGCTGTGGGTGATGAAGGAAGTCGATCACGCCGACAATGTGTTGAAGGAGATGACGATCAAGTATCCGAAGCGGTAAGCGGATCCGGCGCGGCGACAAGCCGCACCGTAAGACAAGGTCGTCCCCGCGGAGGCGGGGACGACGTTTTTAAGCCAACACGACAGGTGGCTGCGTATCAGTTCATCGGAAACCAGATATCGAAGCGCGTCTCCCCGGGCG
>CAJYQM010000257.1 GCA_913777025.1 uncultured Massilia sp.
GACGGCCTTGAAGTTGTCGAGGTCCAGGTAGAGCACGGCGCCGCAGCCGCGGCCGGCGGCGGCCCGCTCGACCAGCGCGGCCAGGCGTTCCATCAGGAGGCGCCGGTTCGGCAGGCCGCTCAAGCCGTCGTAGAAGGCCAGGCGGTGGATGGCGGCGGCCGCGGTGCGGCGTTCGGTGATGTCGCGCCCGACCACCACCCAGTGGCTGGGACATCCGCCCGAGGGCGCGAAGGGCACCGATTCGATTTCGACCCAGAACGGCTCGCCGCTGCGCGGATAGATCAGCAGTTCGGCGCCGCCCGGCTGGCCGGCCGCCACGGCCTGGAATACGCGCCCGATCGCTGCCTGGTCGGTGTCGGGCCCCTGCAGCACGTGCAGGCTCTGGCCGACGATCTCCTCGCGTGTCCAGCCGGTGCGCTGCAGGAAGGCGTCGTTGGCGAAGGTGATCGGCTGGGCGTCTTCCTGCGTGGCGGCGGAGCGGGCGATCAGCACCATGTCGTTCAGGCGCGCCACCGCCGCCGAGGTCAGTTCCAGTTCCGCCATCGACATCGACAGGCCCTTGAGCAGTGTGCTGCAGGTGATGGACAGCATCACGCCGATCGTCGAGTAGTTCAGCGCGGCCACCAGCGCGGACTTGAGCGGGTCGTGTTCCCAGCCTGGCACGTTCAGTTCGACATGGCCGGCGGCGCCGAGTGCGACGAGCGACACCGCGCCCAGGGCGAGGGCCAGCATTGACGTGCGCAGGTTGAGCAGGATGGCCGCGACCAGCGGGGGGCTGAGCAGGTAGCTCATGCTGGCCGGGCCGACGGTGAGCATCAGGGCGATCGACAGCACGTAGACCACGGCCAGGAAGTTCAGCACGCGCGCGTTGTACGAGAGGCTGCGCAGGCGCCAGATGGCGAAGATCCAGGCCAGGGCGACGCAGTCTGCCAGCGCCACCTGCCACATGCCTTGTCCCACCAGGAAGGGGACGACCGCGATGGTGGACAGCGTGCCGACCACCAGAATAATCGGCAGCAGCGAGGTGAAGATTCGCTCGCGCCAGCCGGCGATATCGTTGACGTTGACCATTTCTGCTTCCCGGGACCTGGTTGGATGGATGTTGGACATGACGGATCGCCGTGTTCTTGTCATGCGGTTTCGGCGACTGCCGGAACGGATGCCTCGCTTCGCAGCAGCGCGGCGATGGCGGCGGGCGGCACCGGAGGACTGAACAGGTAGCCCTGCATCTCGTCGCAGCCGTGCGCGCGCAGGAAGTCGCGCTGGGCTTCGGTCTCGACCCCTTCCGCGATCACGCGCAGGTGCAGGCGGTGTGCCAGCGACACCACGGCCAGCGCGATCGCCTGGTCGTCCGGGCTGTGCGCCAGGTCGCGCACGAAGGAGTTGTCGATCTTCAGGGTACTGATCGGGAAGGACTTCAGCGACGACAGGCTGGAATAGCCGGTGCCGAAGTCGTCGATCGACAGCGACACCCCCATCGCCTGCAGTTCGGCCATGCGCGCGAGGCCCTGGGACAGGTCGCGCATCAGCAGGCTTTCCGTGACTTCGAGTTCGAGCGCTTCCGGGGCCAGGCCGGCGTCGCGCACGGCGCTTGCGACGCGTTCGACCAGGCGGGCTTCCTCGAACTGGCGCGCCGACACGTTGACCGACACGCTCAAGGGGCCAAGGCCTGCGTCGCGCCAGGCGCGGGCCTGGCGGCAGGCGGTGCGCACGACCCAGTCGCCGAGTTCGACGATCAGGCCGGACTGTTCGGCCAGGCCGATGAATTCGGCCGGTCCCACCACGCCGCGCTCCGGGTGGCGCCAGCGGACCAGGGCCTCGACGCCGAAGATCCTGCCGGAGCGCAGATCGACCTTTGGCTGGTACAGGAGGAAAAAGCCGCCAGCCGTCCCGTCTTCGCCCGCCAGCGTGGCGTCCAGCGCGCGGCGCAAGCCTTCCAGCAGGACCAGCTTCGCCTCCAGGCGCCCGTTCATCTCGCGCGCGTAGAACTGGAAGTTGTTGTGGCCGAGGTCCTTGGCGCGGTACATCGCGACGTCGGCATTCATCATCAGCGTCGCCGGGTCTTCGCCGTCGCGCGGATACATCGCCACGCCCATGCTGGCGCTCACCTGCACGGTCTGGTCGCCGATCGGTACCGGTTGCATCACCGCCTGGCGCACCCGCTCGAGCACGGGACTGACCTCCAGCGGGCTGTCCGCGACATCCGGCAGCAGGATCACGAATTCGTCGCCGCCCAGGCGCCCGAGCGTGTCGTCGGGGCGCAGGCAGGCTTGCATGCGCTGCCCGATCACCTTCAGCAGCTCGTCGCCGGCGTTGTGCCCGAGACCGTCGTTGACCAGCTTGAAGCCGTCCAGGTCGATGAAGGCCAGCGCCAGGTGGCCGCCGTTGCGCCGCGCGTGGGCGACGGTCTGTTCGAGGCGGTCGCGGATCAGGCTGCGGTTCGGCAGGCCGGTCAGCTCGTCGTGGTGCGCCAGGTGGCGGATGCGTTCCTCCGCCAGCTTGCGTTCGGTGATGTCGCGCGCCATGGCCACGACGCCGTCTTCGACCGGGACGAATTGGCGGTGCAGCCAGCGTCCGGCGGACGGGCCCTTGGCCGCGAGCCAGTCGGCTTCGACCAGGATGCCTTCCGTGGCGACCCGCACCAGCTCCTCGAACATGCCGTTGCGGCGCGTGTTGGGCAACAGCTCCGAGAGCAGCCGGCCGCGCGCGACCTCCTTGGGAAAGCCCATGATGTGCTCGGCGCGGCTGTTGGTGTCCTCGATGCGGAAATCCAGGATCGTGCCGTCGGCCCCAGGCACGCCGCGCAGGACGAACACGGCATCCAGGCTGGCTTCCGAGGCGGCCAGGTAGGTTTCCTGGGCCCGGCGCTCGCGCGACCTGGCCCGCGCCAGTTGCCAGGACCAGGCACTGACGAGCGCTACCACGGCGACCAGCAGTGCACTGGCGGCGAGGGCGGCCGAGAGGTAATTGCGCCG
>CAJYQM010000258.1 GCA_913777025.1 uncultured Massilia sp.
CGTGTTACAGGGGCGACTGTAAGTCTGGTTAAGGTGATTTCACTCCCGGTTGAGTCCGTTTGAACACCACACCCATAGATGCACTACAGGCCGTCTACGGACCGGACCTGTACAGTGATAGATCAACTGGAACGACGTCGGGGACACCTGCAGCTATACGATGCATGGACTTAGTCGGGCAGGCAACGGTCACGCATCGCTGCCAAGGACGGCTTCGATCGCAACCGGCTTTGTCAGGTGCACCTCGAAACCCGCCGCGATGCTGGCCGCTTGCGTGCGCGTATTCGATTGAACGGTCGCCCTATGGCCACGCAAGCTGTAGGACGACGCGCTTGCCGCCCGGGCTCCTACGCGGCAGGACGCATCGTCCGACGACAATACTGCACGAACGACGATACGGAGATGCGATGACGACGGACCGGAACGCGGCGTCCGGGACCGGCTGGCCGTTTGCCTGCGAATGGGCGATCGACCAGGTGGCTTGCCCGGCATTTTGTTGTACCCGGGACGGCGGCGTCATGCACAGCAACCGTTCGGCGCAGCGGTTGTGGGGCGGGCGTCCGCACGCGGACGACGTCGGCCGATGGGACGGCTTTGCCGCGCTGTACGACGCCGAAGGCATGCCGCTGCCGAAGTCGATCTCCCCGGCCGCCCGTGCCGTGGACACCGGACGGGCACAGGCGCCTTATGAATGCATCGCCGAGTCCGGCGACGGCCAGCGGCGGCGCCTGGTGATCCATGCGCGTCCGGTCGCCGGGATCGATGGCAAGGTCGTCGGCGTGTTCTGTTCGCTGACCGACATCAGCGAGCGGCACCGCCTCGAAGGCGAACTCGACCAGGCCGGGGCGAACCGCAACGTGTTCCTGCGCATCCTGGCCCATGAATTGCGCAATCCCCTCGCTCCGATCATGACTGTGGCGCAGACCATGGGGCGGGTGGCGAGCGATCCGCGGATCGTGCGCATGGCCGGGATCGTCGAGCGGCAGGCGCGCCAGCTCGCGCGCTTCGTCACGGACCTGCTCGACGCGTCGCGCATCGAGCGCGCCGGCGATATTCCTGTTGCCATGCGCGCGGCGACGGTGGGCGAGGTCGTCGGCCTGGCAAGTGACGTCGCCGCGGTGCCGATCCGCGCGCGCGGGCAGGCGCTGTGCATCGACATCGATGCAGGCGGCGAACCCGTGCCGCTGCTGTGCGATCCTGAGCGGCTCGCGCAGGCGCTCGGCAACGCACTCATCAACGCAAGCGACTATTCGGACGACGGCGCTCCCATCATCCTGTCGGCGCGCATCGATGGCGCGCTATTGGAAATCGGGATACAGGATCGGGGAATCGGTGCGGCGCGGCACCAGCTGCGCGACATGTTCGCACCGTTCCGCAAATTTGCCCATCACCCGACCCGCGTGCCGTCCGGTGCCGGCGTCGGACTGGCCATCGCAAAGAGCATCTGCGATGCGCACGGCGGCATGGTGTCGGCGCACAGCGCCGGACCGGGCCGGGGAATGCGCCTGAAATTCGTGTTGCCGGTCGTCGACGTCGCCGCAAGCGCATAGGACAAACGGCGCCCATCGCGGGACCGTTTCGACACGGTGCACATAGGTGGTATGATGATAGATCGTCACCAACCTTGAGATGCCTGCCAGCCATGAACACCGGTGTAATGACCTACGTGCGCGAAATCGAAGCCATCGGTACGGTGCCGAAGATCCTGGAAACGGTCGCTTCGCTCACTGGTCTCGGTTTTGTGGCAATCGCCCATGTCGCCGAGGATACCTGGACAGCCTGCGCCGTGTGGGACAAGGTGGATTTCGGACTGAAGGTCGGCGACGGTCTCGACGTGACCACGACCTTGTGCGAGGAGGTCCGCAGTACCCGGCACAGTATCGTCATCGATCACGTGGAAGTCAGCGAGAAATATCGTAATCATCACACGCCGCGCATCTATGGATTCCAGAGTTATTTCTCGATACCGATCCTGCGGCGCGACGGCAGCTACTTCGGCACACTGTGCGGCATCGATCCGAAGCCGATGAAATTGTCGGCGCCGGCCATGGTGTCGACGCTCGAGTTGTTTGCGGAACTGATCTCCGCGCAGCTGGAAGCCGAACGCATCCATGAGGCTACCCAGACCGACCTGACGTCCGAGCGCGAGACTGCCGAGTTGCGCGAGCAATTTATCGCCGTACTCGGCCATGACTTGCGCACGCCGCTCGGTGCGGTCCAGAACGGCGTCGAACTGCTGGCGCTGAAGACCGGCGATCCTGCCGTCGCGCCGATCCTGCAACGCATGCGGCGCAGTGTAGGACGGATGTCTGCACTGGTCGACGATCTCGTCGATTTCACGCGCGGCCGCATGGGCGGCGGCCTTTCCCTGCATTTACGTCATGAGCGCGGGCTCGACGCGCAGTTCGGCCAGGTCATCGCGGAGTTGCGTCAGGTTCATCCCGAAGCCGATATCGTGGCGATCATCCAGCCCGATATCAGTGCTCGCTGCGATGCGGGCCGGCTGTGCCAGATGCTGTCGAACCTTGTCAAGAACGCCATCGTGCATGGTGCCGCGCATACCCCCGTTCATGTCCTGATCACTTGCTCGGGCAAGAAATTCATCATGGCCGTGACCAATAATGGCGATCCATTGCCGCCGGTCGTGGTCCAGCAACTGTTCAAGCCGTTCTGGCGCTCGTCTTCCAGCGGCGCCCACCAGGGCCTGGGGCTGGGCCTCTACATCGTGGCCGAAATCGCCCGCTCCCACGGCGGCACGATCGAAGTGACCTCGCTGGAAGGCAAGGTCTGCTTCACGTTTTCCATGCTCGACATGGATGGCGTGCATATTGCCGGTCAATGACGGTTCGGCAACCGCCCGGTTCGCGCGCGCAGGCATTGATTCATTTGAGAAATGATGAATTGAGGTATCCTGGTTGTCCCATCAGGCAACGCCCGTGCATAGTACGTGCATGCCTCGGCTTACGAAAGACGCGATCATGAACGACAGGACATTCCCGGCCAGGGCCGACAGCGGCCGCATTGCGCCGCGGATGGCGCGGTTCCAGCGCACGGCGCTCATGACGGCGCTCGCGATCGCCGTATTCACCATGGCGCTCATGCCGGTCGCGTCCAGTCAATGGCCGAACATTGCCTCGTTCCTGCCGGTCTACCAAGCCACCACGATCGTCAGCTACGCCATCGTCGCCTACCTGATCTTCGGCTATTTCATGCAGACCCGTCAGCATGCCTTGCTGTACCTGTGGGGTGGCTGCGTGTATACCTCGGCCATCCTGCTGGTACAGTTCTTTTCGTTCCCTTCCGCCTTCGTCCACGACGTAAGGCTGCTGGGCGGTACGCAGACACCGAGCTGGCTCTGGTTTTTCTGGCACCTCGGCTCGACCGGCATGTTGTTCGGCTATGCCTGGTCCGAATGGCGCCGGCGCGGGCGCCTGGTCGCGGCCCCGATGGCGGCCTTTCGTACCTGCGCGGCATTGACGGCCGGCGCGCTGGCGCTCAGCGTGCTTGCGGTGACGCTGTTCCACGACAGGCTTCCCGTGGTCGACATAGCGGGCGACTTCAGCCGTATCACGCGTTCCGGCTATGCGCCCCTGATCCAGGTCATCATCGTGATGGCGTTGTTCATGCTGTGGCGCGCGACCCGCTTCGCCACGCCGATGAGCGCCTGGCTCGGCGTGGCCATCGTCGCGCTGGCCTTCGACAATGCGATCACGATGGCCGGCGGCGCGCGCCTGACGGCCGGCTGGTATGTCGGCCGGATCAATGCGCTCCTGTCGGCGCTCGTCATGCTGGGCCTGTACCTGAAGGAGATCAATCGCGTCTACCTGCGCACCGCCGCCATGGCGGACGAGCTGGCCCGAGCCAACCAGCGCCTGGCGGGCGAGCATGCACGCATGCTCAGTCTGTTCGAACAGGCACCCGGATTCATGGCGGTGCTGGCCGGCAGCGAGCTCCGTGTCCAGATCATCAATGCGGCGTTCCAGCGCCTGGTCGGCGACCGTACCGTCGTCGGCTTGCCGATCGGCCAGGCCCTGCCGGAACTGGTGGAACAGGGCTACCTCGGCTTGATCGAGGACGTGCGCCGCCGGGGCAGGGCCCATGTCGCCACCGGGATGAAGCTGTCGCTGCGGCGCGGCGCGGGTGCTGAACTGGATGAGCTGCATATCGACGTGCTGTTCCAGCCCAATGTCGGCATGGAGGACGAGGCCGGCACGATCTTCATCCAGGGCAGCGACGTCACCGAACAGTGGCGCGCGCGCCGCGAAGTCGACCGGCAGCAGCAGCATCTCGAAGACTTGGTGCGCGAGCGCACCCGGAAACTCGAAGACACGCAAACCGCTCTGATGCACTCACAGAAGCTCGAAGCAATCGGCAAGCTGACCGGCGGCGTGGCGCATGACTTCAACAATGTCTTGCACATCATCAACGGGAACATCGACCTCATTAGGATGTTCACGCAGTCCAACGAGAAGGTGCACCAGCGTTGCGAATCGGCGCAAACCGCCGTCCGGCGTGGCGCCAAGCTGTCGTCGCAATTGCTGGCGTTCGCGCGCAAGCAGCCGCTGCAGCCGGACGCCGTCAGCCTGCCGGACGTGTTCGCGGCCATCGACCTGCTGCTGAAACGGGCGGTGGGAGAACAGGTCGACGTGCGCTTCGTCGCCTGCCCGGAAGTATGGAACGTGCTGGTTGACCCGCAGCAACTAGAAAATGTCATCCTTAACCTGTCGCTGAATGCAAGCGATGCGATGCCCTCGGGCGGCACGCTGGTGATCCAGGTAAACAATGTCTGCAAGGAAGAGGGCGAATTCGTGCACCTGGCATTCACGGATACCGGCCACGGCATGTCCGCCGATGTGAAGGCGCGCGCGTTCGAGCCCTTCTTCTCGACCAAGGGCATCGGCAAGGGATCTGGACTGGGCTTGAGCATGGCCTATGGTTTCGTCAAGCAGAGCGGCGGGCATATCGATATCGACAGCGAAGCCGGGAAAGGGACCACGATCCATATACTGTTGCCCCGTACCGACGGGCAGGCGGCGGAAAAGAAGGCAGCGCCGGGCCGCGCCATTCAGGGCGGTACCGAAACGGTACTCGCTGTCGACGATGAGCAAGACATTCTCGACAATGTCGCCACCATGCTGCGCGACCTGGGCTACAAGGTGCTGACGGCCGGCAGTCCGGATGCCGCACTCCGGATCCTGGAGCGCCAGGATCGCATCGACCTGCTGTTCACCGACGTGATCATGCCGGGCAGTGTCGGCGCCACCGACCTGGCCGCACGCGCGCGACTGCGGCACCCGGGTATCCGCGTACTGTTCACGTCCGGCTATACGGAAAACGCGGTCATGCATAACGACCGGCTGGACGAGGGCGTAAACCTGCTGAGCAAACCCTATGGTCGTGCGGAACTTGCGAGTGCCTTGCGCGCGGTCCTGGCAGGGGCAGGCGAGGAGCGCGAAACCGGCATCGCGTGAGTCGATGCCATCTGGCCTGCGCCCACCGCCGTGATCTGCGATACCAGCCATGGCTGCGGCCGGCTTTGCGTGGCCGGCGCCATGATTGCCTGAAACTTGGCGGGCGCCTGTCTCGATCGCCGCTGTTTGATAGAAAGCTTTACAATCATGTATTGACAGTGCTTCAGGCGGCCATATGAGTTCCGAGGTATCCGATGGGCCCGGCTTCCCGCCGACCGCGTGGAGCCACCGCGATTTCGAGGCGCTGCTCGACACCATCCCTGCCGGCGTCGTGATCCACGGCGCCGACTCGCGCGCTGTCTACGCCAACCGCTGCGCCCATCGCTTGCTCGGTAATGCCATCGGCCTGATGCACCAGTACCCTGCGGACTCCGGCAAGGTGCCGCTGCTGCGCTCGGACGGCAGTGCCCTGCCGGTCGACGCCAACCCGGTGTCATGCGTTTTTCTTACGCGGCGTCCTGTGCACGACATGGTGATCGGCCTGCCCGGCGCCTGCCTGCGCTGGCTGATCTGCAACGCGCATCCCCTGCTCGACGCGGACGGCACCATCCGGCAAGTGGCCGTCTGTTTCACCGAGTGCACCGACCTCAAGCGCATCGAGGAATCCCTGCAGAAGTCGGAAGAGCGCCTGCGGCTGGCGATGCAAGGGAGTACCGACGCGCCCTGGGACTGGGACGTCAAAAGCGGCCTGGTGCATTATTCCGAGCGCTGGTGGAACATGCTGGGTTTTCCGCCGTCCCATGGCGAGCGCGATCCGGTAGCCTGGCGCACCCAGATGCATCCCGACGACATGCCGCGCGTGGACGCCTTTGTCGATGCGCTGGTCGCATCGGACGACAGCACCTACAGCCTGGAATTCCGCCTGCGCCACCGGGACGGCCATTACGTGCCGGTGCTGTCCCGCGGGTTCGTGCAGCGCGACGGGGGCGGCAAGGGCGTACGCATTGGCGGCACGAATACCGACCTGACCGCGGCCAAGGAAGCCGAGCGCCGCATCCACGAACTGGCGTATTTCGATTACCTGACCGGCCTGCCGAACCGGCGGCTGCTCATCGACGAGCTCTCCAGGATCCTGCCGCGCTGCATACGCAACGGCCAGTCGGGCGCCTTGCTGTTTATCGACCTCGACAATTTCAAGCTGCTGAACGATACCCTGGGCCACGATGCCGGCGACGCCCTGCTGCGCGAGGTGGCAGGGCGCCTGCGTGCCACGGTACGGGCGAGCGACCACCTCGCGCGTCTGGGCGGCGATGAATTCGTGGTGGTACTCGAAGATCTTGGTACCTCCGAGGCCGAGGCGATCCAGGAAGCGCGCATGGTCGGCGCCAAGCTGCTGGAGGCACTGGCACGCCCCCACGCGCTCGACGCGCGGCCCACCATCAGTACACCCAGCATCGGGGTGGCCATGTTCGGCGCCGGTGCGCTCAGCGTCGACCAGTTGCTGCGCCAGGCCGATCTCGCCATGTACCGTGCGAAGGCCGAGGGCCGCAACACGCTGCGCTTCTTCGACCC
>CAJYQM010000259.1 GCA_913777025.1 uncultured Massilia sp.
CCGAACCCGGCACGCGCAAGATCCGCCACGACGCGGGCGCCGCCGGCAGCCTGCCCGACGACATCATCACGGCCGTGCTGCCGGGCCGCGGCAGGCTGTGGGTCGGGTCGCCGACCGGGCTGTCCTGGCGCGATCCGGCCACCGGCCGCTTCACGCCGGTCCCACTGGGCAGCGCGGCCGGCGCCAATCATATCCAGCACCTGATGCAGGACCGCGCCGGCAATGTGTGGATCACCACCCGCGGCGGCCTGTTCATGCTGGAACCCGACGGCCACACGCTGTACGGCTGGCGCCACGATCCCGCCGATTCGGATAGCCTGGGCGGGAATTACGGCTTCGGCCTGCTGGAAGACCGCCAGGGCGCGATCTGGATCGGCACCGAGAACGGCCTGGACCGCTTCGACCGCCGCAGCGGCACCTTCATCCATTTCCGCCACGACCCGCGCGACCCGTCCAGCCTGCGCCACAACCGCATCTACACGCTGTTCGAAAGCATGCATGGCGACATCTGGGTCGGCACCGCGTCCGGCCTGCACCGCGTGGTACGCGGTCCCGGCGGCGCCACGGGATTCCGTTTCTACCCGGTGACGGAAACGCGCGAGCAGGTCCCCATCGGCGCGGTGCTCGAGGATGCGCACGGCATGCTGTGGATCAGCACCACCGTCGGCCTGACCCGGCTCGACCCGGCCAGCGGCAATTCCAAGACCTACAGCGCCAAGGATGGCCTGATCGACGGCTCCTATTTCGTCGGTGCGGCGGCGCGCGGCGCCGACGGCGAGCTGCATTTCGGCGGCGTCAGCGGCATGACCTCGTTCCAGCCGGATGCCATCCGCGAGAACCCGTTCGCGCCGCCGGTGGTCATCACCGGTTTTTCCGTCTTCAACCGGCCGCGCCTGCCGGACGGCTTCGCCAATACGGCGCGCGCGGTCGAACTGGGTTACCGCGATTCGGTGTTCACGCTGGAGTTCGCGGCCCTGCATTACGCCGACCCGGCCGCGAACCGCTATGCCTACCGGCTGCGCGGCTTCGACCGCGACTGGACCGAGACAGGCGCCGGCAAGCGCTTCGCCACCTATACCAACCTCGATCCCGGCGACTATGTGTTCGAGGTGCGCGCCGCCAACAAGGATGGCGTGTGGAGCGACCAGGCGGCCAGCCTGGCGATCACGATCACCCCGCCCATCTGGAGGACTTGGTGGTTCCGCCTGCTGGCGGCGGCGCTGCTGCTGGGCGGCGGCCTGGCGATCTACCGTCTGCGCATCCGCGTGCTGGTGCAGCAGACCGGTCGCCTCGAGCGCCAGGTCGGCGCGCGCACCGCGGAACTGGTGCTGCAGAAGGAGCGCGCCGAGCTGCGCAAGCAGGAAGCCGAGGCCCAGAAAGAGGCGGTCGAGGAAGCGCGCCGCACCATCGCGCTGCTGTCCGACATCGGGCGCGAACTGACCGCGAACCTGGACAGCGACGCGATCATGGACAACGTCTACGGCCAGGTGTGCCAGCTGATGGACGTCGGCGTGTTCGCGATCGGCGTCGCGCGCGCGCCCGGCACCGCGCCGGCTTACCCGTTCGCGATGGCGGGTGGACGCCGCATCGACTACGCCGCCCGCTGCGGCGCGCGCGTGCTGCGCCTGGGCGAACACTGCCTGCGCAACGGCGACGAGATCCTCATCGACGAATTCGACGAGGAGATCGGGCGCTACCTCGACGATGCCGCCACGGCACCGCAGACCCCCGCGGCACCGGACGGGCGTCCCGCGCCGCGCTCGCTGATCTTCGTGCCGATCCAGGTCGGCGCGCGCGTGCTGGGCGTGATCACGGTCCAGAGCGACCGTCCCGGCGCCTACCGCCACGTGCAGCTCGACATGCTCAGCACCCTGGCGGCCTATGTCGGCGTGGCGCTCGACAACGCGGACGCCTACCGCCAGCTGAAGGAGACCCAGGCCCAGCTGGCCGCCCACGAAAAACTGGCGTCGCTCGGTTCCCTGGTCGCGGGCGTGGCGCACGAACTGAATACGCCGATCGGCAACAGCCTCCTGATGGCCAGCACCCTGCAGGAAAAGACCGATGCGCTGGCGGCGCGCTTCGGGCGCAGCGAACTGAAAAGATCCGACCTCGAGGCCTGGATCGGCGCGGCGCGCGAGGCCTGCAGCCTGATCATGCGCAGCCTGCACGCGGCGGCCGACCTGGTGAACAGCTTCCGGCAGGTGTCGGTCGACCAGGCGTCGACCCAGCGCCGCAGTTTCGAGCTGGCCCAGGCCTGCCAGGAAATCGCCGCCACCATGATGAATCAGGTAAAGCGCGCCGGCCATACGCTGGACCTGCGCATCGAGCCCGGCATCGTGATGGACAGCTATCCCGGTCCCTTCGGCCAGGTGCTGATCAACTTCGTCAACAATGCGCTGCTGCACGCTTTCGAGGGCCGCGACGGCGTCATGACGCTGTCGGCGGCGCGCGACTGCGACGAACGGGTGCGCATCGAATTCCGCGACGACGGCCGCGGCATCGCCCAGGATCACCTGGCGCGCATCTTCGACCCCTTCTTCACCACGCGCATGGGGCAGGGCGGCACCGGACTGGGCCT
>CAJYQM010000260.1 GCA_913777025.1 uncultured Massilia sp.
TCTTCGCGCCAGTAGCTGCCGATCCAGAACATGACGAACATGACCAGGCCGAAGAACAGCCAGCCGTAGATGATGTGGTCGACGCCGGTCGCCAGTTCCATGCCGGACAGGTGGCCGATCATCACGATCATGTAGGCGCGCAAGCCGTTGGCGACGATCGGCACCAGGATCGACAAGCCGATGAACAGCACGCGCCGCGCCGTCGAGCGGTAGGTCAGGTAGGCGTACAGGCAGCCCAGCGTGATCGAGGAGATCAGGTAGCGCACGCCGCTGCAGGCCTCGACCACCGACCAGCTGCCGGTCGGGAGTTCGAAGCGGGTGCCGCTGCGCAGCACCGGGATGCCGGTGGCGCGCACCGCCCACACCGTGAAGTCGGCGGTGAACTGGATCAGCGGGGCCACGAACACGTCGCCGAAGGGGACGGCGAACAGCAGGAACAGCAGCGGGAAGGCGAGCGAGCCGGCCAGGCGCGGGCCGAGCAGGGCCAGTGCGGTGACCGGGAGCATGGCCACGAAGGCGTATTGCGACACGAACTGCACCTCGCCCAGCCGCGCCGCGAACCAGCCGGCGCCCAGCACGGCCAGCAGCAGCAGCGCCGGCGCGTAGGGCTTGGGCGGATACAGGCTGAAATTCTCGCGCTTGCGCCAGATGAGCCAGAGGCTGATCGGCAGGATCACGTAGCCGTGGGCGAAGGTCTCGGAACTGTTCCAGATCGAGACGATCGATTCGACCGTGCCCAGGTAGAGCAGGAAGGGCGCCAGCAGGGCGACCGCGATCAGCACGATGCTGGCGCGTGACAGGGGAACTGCGGGAACTGCGGGCGCGGTGGCGCTGCCGGCCACGCCGGGAGTCGGCTTCAGGAACATTCCAGGTTCTCTCCTATGCAGGCAAGATTGCTCGACCAGCTGTATTGACTTTGCACCTTGGCGCGTGCGGCCAGGCCGATCGCGGCCGCGGCTTCCTGCTGGCCGGCCAGCAGCGCGCCGACGGCGTCGGCAAAGGCGGGCGCGTCTTCCGCCAGTACCAGTTCGCTGCCCGGCACGGCGTCGATGCCTTCCAGCGCCTGCGGCGACACCACCACCGGGGTCGCCATCGCCATCGCCTCGAGCACCTTGTTCTGGATGCCGCGCGCGATGCGCAGCGGCGCCACTGCGACCGCGGCGTGGGCGATGTAGGGCCGCACGTCGGGCACGGTGCCGGTGACTTTCACGCCTTCACGCTGGGCCAGCAACTGCACCGCAGGGCTTGGACGCGAGCCGACGATGTAGAAACGCAGGTCCGGGAAGCGCTGGCGCAGCGCCGGGAACACCTCGTCGCAGAACCACTGCACGGCGTCGACGTTCGGCCAGTAATCCATGGCGCCGGTGAACACCAGCGCGCGCTCGCCGGCGGCGTACGGGCTGGCGTGCGCTTCGTGCGGCGAAAAGTAATCGGTGTCGACGCCGTTGCTGAAGTGGCCGATGCGGGCGCTGCTTTCCGGCGCCAGCTTGCGGAACAGCTCCGCCTCGGGTGCCGACACGAACAGCGAAGCGTCGTAGTCGCGCGCCACCTGGCGCTCGTAGCGCAGCAGCTGGCGCGCCTCGTAGTGGTAGATCCAGTTCATCGGGAAGGATTTCTTTTCCGCGTACTGGCGCCACTTGTCGGAATCGACGTCGACGAAATCGACCACGCGCCGCGCGTCGCGGTAGTGGTCGGCGTACTGCGCCATCGCCGACGAGAACACCAGCACGCGCTCGATGCCGTGCGCGGCCACGGTGTTCTCGACCCAGCGCGCCAGCTTGCGGTCGCGGTAGTACTCGAGCGACAGCGAGCGGTTCTTGACCAGCGCCTGCAGGCTGCGCACGCGCGCCAGCAGCGGGTTCATGCGCGCGAAATGGCTGCTCGCGCACAGGGCCTCGACGTGCGGCACGTATTGCCAGTCGTCCGGATCATCCACGAAGGTCGCCAGGTGCACCCGGTAGTGGCGCGCCAGGTGCTTCAGCAGGTGGTAGGAGCGGATCTTGTCGCCTTTGTTCGGCGGATACGGGATCCGGTGGATCAGCAGGAGCAGGTCTTCCACGATTATTCCAGGATGGGCTGTGCGCGGTCCGCCGTCAGCCCAGGTTGCGGACGATGTAGGGACCCATGAAGTTCGCCAGCGGCAGCGGCAGCTTCTTCCACATCTTGATGAACAGCTGGTACTTCGGGTTCAGCGGGTTGTTGTCGGGCAGCGCGTCCGATCCATACAGCTTGTATTCGTAGGGCAGGTGCTGGGCGGTGAAGCCCCAGTTCTTCTTGAAGTCGTAGGCGCCGGTGCCCAGCTTGCTGCGGCCGAAGTCGAACAGGCGGCAGCCGCGCGCCGCGGCCGCCTGCATCAGGTTCCAGTACATGAAGTCGTTGCCCGCGACTTCGCGCGCCAGGTCCATGCCGCCGCCGTAGTAGGGCACGACCTCGTCGCGCCAGTAGAACGACAGCACCGCGGCCACCAGGCGGTTGTCCTCGGTGACGATGGTGCGCACCTCGCACTCGTCGCCGAAGGTCTGTTGCAGCAGGGCGAAGTATTTTTTCGGGAACACCGGGGTGCCCAGGCGGTGCACGCTGTGCGCATAGGCTTCGAACATGCGGTCGACGTTGTCGTCGACTTCGCCGCGCAGGCCCAGTTTGATGCCCTTGCGCACCATCGCGCGCTGCTTGCGCGGGATGGCGTTCAGGTTGGCCTCGTCGTCGCCCGTGATCTCCTTGCGGAAGGTGACGTACAGTTCCTTGGTGTGCCAGGAGGCGTCGTCCGGGTGGAAGCGCTGCATGCCGCGGTATTCCAGGTGGCCGACGCCGAGCTTCTGCGCCAGTTCGTGCGCGGCCTGGTCCAGCATCGCCTGTGCTTCCGGACTGGTCGCGACGGGGCCGCCGTACACGCAGAACGGCATCGCGCCCAGCGAGTGGCCGAACAGGCGGCTCTTGATCTCGGCCAGGGGCAGCACGCCCTGGATCCGGCCGTCCTGCTCGACGTAATAGAAGAAGGTCTTGATGCCGAACGACTGCTCGATCACCTTCTGCCAGCCGGACAGGTGGAAGAAGGTGGCGTCGGGGCAGGCGCGGACAAAACTGTCCCAGCGCGCGTAGCCGGACGGTTGCAGCAGGTGTACGGTCAGGGGGCCGGGATTGGGCATCACCGCGACGGCGGGTGCGGCGTGCCTGGCCTGGGCGGCTTCGATGATCGAGTTCATGGGCGGTTCAGGAAAATGCGGTCCATGCGGTCCCAGGCGAAGTCGCGCGCCAGGGCTTCGATGCGGCTTTCCATGCGGTCGATGTTGACGTAGTGGCGGAAGCGCGACTTGGCGCCCACGCCTTCGGGGCGCGGCTGGCCGGGGTCGATTTCCCACGGGTGGAAGTAGAACAGCGCCGGCTGGCGGTCGTCCTGGTTCACCTTGGCCATCATCCAGCGCGACAGCGCGTAGGGCAGCAGGCGGAAGTAGCCGCCGCCGCCGGCCGGCAGGTTGCGGCCCATCATCTGCACCGTGGTGATCGGCACTTCGAGCAGGCCGTCGGTACCGTTCGGGTAGAAGGCGAAGCGCGGCGCTTCCGGCATGCCGTAGTGGTCGTGCACGACGGGGTAGATGCTCGAGCTGTAGCGGTAGCCGGCTTCCAGCAGCGCGTCCAGCGCCCACAGGTTGTCGCGCCCGATCGAGAAGCTGGGCGCGCGGTAGCCGATCACTTCCTGGCCGCCGAGGTCTTCCAGCAGCGCCTTGCTCGAGCGGATGTCGTTGTCGAATTCGGCGCGCGTCTGGTCCGAGGCGCGCAGGTGGCCGTAGCCGTGGCTGGCCAGCTCGTGGCCGCCGGCGACGATGCGCTTGACCACGTTCGGGTAACGCTCGGCGATCCAGCCCAGCGTGAAGAAGGTGGCGCGCACGCCCTTGGCATCGAACAGTGCCAGGATGCGGTCCATGTTGGCTTCGACGCGGCATTCGCGCGTGGGCCAGCTGGCGCGGTCGATGTAGGGCGCGAAGGCCGAGACCTGGAAGTAGTCCTCGACGTCGCAGGTCATGGCGTTGCGGATGCGTTCACCGGGTGCCGGCGCCGGGCGCGCGGCCAGTTCGTACATGTTCATTCTTGGTTGTCCACGTGATGGGTTGCCGCCCCCTGGGGCGTGGCCACGATCTTTTTCAGGATCGACAGCACCGACACGATCGATTTCTCCAGGCGCATCATGCGCTCGTCCAGCATCTCGACGCTGCTGGCGCGGCGGTCGCCGTTGCGCTGGTCGATGGTGCGCAGGCCGCCGGCGTGCAGTTCGCCGTCTAGGCTGGCGCCGGCCACCGGCATGGCGTCGTCGGCCGGCGTGCCCATGACCTCGGGCACCTTGTATTCTTCGTTGATGTCGCGGATGACGGTGTTGATGTCCTCTTCCGTGAAGGCGTGCAGCTCTTCCAGGAAGCCCATCAGCAGCACGCGGTCCATCAGCGTGTTGACCTTGCGCGGGATGCCGCCGCTGTAGGCGAAGATCGCGGCATGGGCGCCGTCATCGAAAGCGGGGTCGCCCTGCCAGCCGACCGTGGCCAGGCGGTGCTCGATGTAGGCGCGGGTTTCCTGCGCATCCATCGGGCCCAGGTGGTAGCTGGCGATCACGCGCTGGCGCAGCTGCTGCATGCCGGGGCTGTGCAGGGTGGCGCGGAACTCCGGCTGGCCGAGCAGGAAGGTCTGCAGCAGCGACTTGTCGTCGGTCTGGAAGTTCGACAGCATGCGCAGCTCTTCGACCGTGCGCGCCGACAGGTTCTGGGCTTCGTCGATGACGAGCAGGGCGCGCTTGCCCTGGTGGTCGACGTCGCACAGGAAGCGCTCCAGGCGCGTGAGCAAGTCGGTCTTGCTCGCGCCCTCGTAGGGCAGGCCGAAGGCCGACACCACCATCCGCAGCGTGTCGTCCGGATCGAGGTGGGTGTTGACGATGTGGGCGGCCACGATCTGGTCCGACGGCAGCCGGTTGAACAGGCTGCGCACCAGCGTGGTCTTGCCCGCGCCGACCTCGCCGGTGATGACGATGAAGCCTTCGCCCTGCGACAGGCCGTACTCGAGGTAGGCCATGGCGCGCTTGTGTCCCTTGCTACCATAGAAGAAGTGCGGGTCGGGGCGCAGCTGGAAGGGCTTGGCGGACAGGCCGTAATAGGATTCGTACATCTCGATGGCTCCGCTTCTTAATACTGGATCGAGAACGTCGCGACCAGCGCGTTCTCGCTGTAGTTGCCGCCGTTGAGCAGGTACAGGGAGCCGCGCGTGTGGCGCAGCTCGAGGCTGCCCCGGGACCTGGCCGCGAAGCGGTGGTTCATCCCCAGGCGCGTTTCGTTGTAATTGCTGACGACGTCGTTGGACAGTGAACGGGAACGCGCGACCGACAGGTTGGCGAAGGCGTTGGTGCGCGGTGCCAGCCGGTAGTCCAGGTTGACGCTGGCGCCGCGCTGGGTGGTGTTGTCGTTCAGCGTGGCCAGTTGCCCCAGCAGCAGGGCGCTGTCGCTCTGCTGCGTCGACAGGGCGACGCGGTCTTCGTCGTACACCGTGAACGTCAGGTTGCTGCGCGCGCCGCGGAACACCGCCGCGCCCTGCAGGCGCTTGATGCGGATGTAGCGGTTGCTCAGGTAATTGATGCTGTTGGCCAGCGTCGGCGGCAGGCCGGTGGCGGCGATGTAGGCCTGCACCGCCTGCTGGCGCTGCACCGGGTCCGGGAAGTTCGCGGCGAACAGGCCGTCGAGCATGGCGGCGGTGTCGACCGAGGACGGCAGCAGGAATTGCGAACGGTTGGTGGTGACCGCGTCGCTGTAGTCGAGGGTCCAGACGCTGCGCTGGGTGCGGTAGCTGGAGGCCAGCGAACCGGTCTTGCCGAAGTAGCGGCGGCCGAAGGAGGCTTGCACGCTGGTGCGGGTCGACGGCGTCCAGATGAAGCCGGCCGACCAGCTGCGCCCGCGCGTGGACTCGCCCAGCGTCGGGTACTCGTACTTGTCGTAGCCGGCATTCGCGGTCAGGCTGAGGCGCCGGATCACGCCCCAGCGCAGGCCGACCGTGCTGTTTTCGGAAGACGATTCGCCCCCGACCGTCGGCGCGGAGCTGCCGACCACGTGCTGGTCCAGGTCCTGGTGGTAGTACGACAGGTTCCAGCCGAAGGTGGTGAAGCGGGTGCCGCTGCTGATGTCGGCCGAACGCGTGCTGGCCATGCTGCTGCCGTAGCCGGCCACGCCGCTGTCGACCGAGTCGCGCATGTAGCGCAGCGTCATGTCCGCGGTCGAGCCGAAACGGTGGCGCACATAGGGGCTGATGCGCCAGGTGCTGATGTCAGTGCGGTTGGTGGACGAGAACGTGTTGTTCGATACCGGGCCGAAGGCCGAAATCGCCTGGCGCGAACCGCTGGCGCCGGCGTCGACGAACAGCAGTTCGTCGACCACCACCGCCTGCGCGGTGCCGTTGTAGTGGCGCTGGCTGTCCTGCAGGTTGGGCACATCCTTGTCGCTGTAGGCGTACAGGTTCCAGCCGGCATCGGCACTCACCTTCAGGCGCGGTCCGTTGCTGCTGACGTTGATGCTCGGCGCGACTTCGCTGATGAAGCTGCCGCGGGTGTCGCCGCCGTTCTGCAGGCCCACGTTGTCCGAATAGGTCTCGCGCAGGTCGAGCCGCGGCGAGATGCGCCAGTCGGCGCCATGCGAGGCGCCCGACGCCAGCATGGCGGCCAGTGCGAATGGGGTCAGCTTGAGCGCGGCGCCCAGGCGCGCCGCTCGCGGGTTCTCCGGCATGTCAGCCGTAGTGATAGTCATACGTTTCTTCGATGCCCGGGAATTCCCTGGTCTTGTTATAGATGAGATTCACGTTGGGGTAGCCTTCCAGCTGGCTCAGCGCTTCCTTGACGGCGTGCTGGGTCGTGGTCTGGGCTTCGACCACCATCACGATCTGGCCCATGTGCGAGGCCAGCACGCGCGATTCGCTGGTCAGGAGCAGCGGCGGCGAGTCGAAGATGACGATCCGGTCCGGATAGCGGTTGGCGATCTCGTTCACCAGCTGGGTCATGGTCGAGCTGGCGAGCAGCTCGGTGGCGCGCGGGGTGGCGGTGCCGGCCGGCAGGATCGACAGCGTGTCGACGTTGGTGCGCAACATCACGTCGGCCATGTCGAGCTTGTCGTCGACCAGGACGTCCATCAGGCCGCGCTGCGGCGGCAGGCCCAGCGTGCGCAGCACCGAAGGGCGCGCCACGTCGGCGTCGACGAGCAGCACGGTGTGGTCGAGTTCCATGGCGATGCTCATCGCCAGGTTGATCGCCGTGTAGGTCTTGCCTTCGCCCGGCAGCGAACTGGTGATCATGATCAGGTTGTTCGGGCGGGTCTTCGGCGCGCGCTCGGCAAAGGCGCGCTGCAGCAGCGGGCGCTTGATGACGCGGAAGTCTTCCAGCAGACGGGTACGGCCGGCGGCGGCGGTGACCATGCCCAGGTCGCGCATGCGCGCCAGGTCCAGTTCCACGCGGCGGGTCGAGAACTTCGGTGCCGGCGCCTCGGGCGCGGCGGCCGGTGCCGCGGCAGGGGCCGGTGCGACCGGGGGCACGGCATGGACGGCCGGGGCGGCCGGCAGCGGCGCGACTTCGGCGACCGGCACCGCCGGTGCGCGCACGATGTCGGCGTCGGCCAGGAGGGTGGCGGCGTTGTTGGCGCTGGCCGGGCTGGTGCCGGCGGGATGGCTGGCGGCGTTGCGCTGCTGGTCGATCCGGCTGGCCGCTTTTTCGATAATGCTCACGGTGGTCTACTCCTTGTGATCGTCGCGTTTACAGCGTGGGCCGGACCAGGATGGCGGCCATGCCGATGCCATAGGCGCCGAACAGCAGCAGCACCGAGGCGGTGAGGGCAACCAGGCGGCGCTTGCGGCGGACGGTCTGTTCGTTGGTCCAGTTCATGCCGATCGAACCCAGCACCGGCAGGCCGGTGACGTCGCGCAGCGCTGCCTGGCTCATGAAGGTCGGGCGTACCTGGCTCATCAGGAACGCGGCGGCCAGGCCGGCCACCAGCGCGCCGCCGAACACCATCGAGAACAGGCGCAGTCGGTTCGGGCCGCTCGGCTGCGACGGGGCGGTGGGCGGGTCGATGATGCGGAAGCTCAGCATGTCGGTGGCCGAGGTCAGGTCACCCGACAGGCGCGCCGACTCGCGGCGTTCGACCAGGCGCTGGTAATTGGACTTGTTGACGTCGTAGTCGCGGTTCAGCTGGGTCAGCTGGGCTTCGATCTCCGGCGCGGTGGTGCTGCGCGAACGCAGGCTTTCCACGCGTGCCGAGTACTCGCCGACGCGGGCGCGCAGCGAGGCCACGCGGGCATCGGCCTGCGACAGCGCGACGGTCAGCTGCTGCAGCATCGGGCTGTAGCCGGCGCCCGGGTCCAGGCTACGCTTCTTGTTCTTCGACAGGTCGGCCTTCTGGGCCAGCAGCTGGTCGAGCAGGCGCTTGTTCGCGATGACGTCCGGGTGCTGCTCGGTGTATTGCAGGCGCAGGCTGTCCAGGTTCTTCTGGGTCGCCGCGATACGGCCTTCCAGTTCCGGATCCAGCATCGCCGGGTCGATGGCCGGGGCGCCCGGCTTGGCCGGGTCGCCGTTGATCTGGCGGCGGATCGCGTTGCGTGCCTGCTCGGCCTCGTTCAGCTCCAGGCGCGCCTGGTTCAGCTGGTCGGTGGCGGTGCCCAGCTGGCCGCTGAAGTCGCCGCTGCCGGGCAGCATGCCCATGTTCTTGATCTTGAACTCTTTCAGCGAGTTCTCTGCGGCGGCCAGCTTCTCTTCATAGGTCTTGATCTGGTCGTCGATGAACTGGATGGCCTTGGCGGAATCCTGTTTCTTGCCGCCGAAACTGCCTTCGACGAAGATGGTCAGCAGGCCCTGCACGATGTCCTTGCCCATTTTCGGGTTGTCAGCCGTGTAGGAAATCGTGTAGATGTCGTCGCGCTCGGTACCGCCGATGCGGATCTTCGAGATCAGCTCGTCGACCATCCGTTCGTGTTCCTTGCTGTCCTTGGCCTTCACGTCCAGGTCGACGTCGCGCATCAGTTTCTCGATGTTCGGACGGCTGAGCAGGGTGCGGCGCATGAAGACGACCTGTTCTTCCAGGTTGGGCATGGTGGTCATGCCCGACAGCAGCGGCCGCAGGATGCTCTGGGTATCGACATACACCCGGGCCGACGCTTCATACTGATTAGGCAAACGCAACACCACGGCCCAGCCGATCAGGGCCACGGTCCAGGTAATCACGACCGCGTACCAGCGGTACTTGCCGATCGCTTTAAGAAAATTAAGAAGTACGGCGGTGATTTCTGCCATCTCGTCAGTCTCGCGATAAATGACCCCAAGGGAACAATGAAGATGCCTTGAGCCGGGTCAGAAAATAATTAAATACCTCGCATGATCGCTTGTGGTGGGAGCAATTGCAATTACGCGCGAGAAAAATGTGAAGAGCTCGGCGGCTCGTGCCTTGCCTACAACACCCACAGCGTCCTAGAGGACGTAAAATGACCGGTTATGCATTAACTTTCAGCAATTATTTCCGATGGGTTAATAAAATCACAGCGGTTTGTTGCGCATCATCAACACTACCCGTGCAGGATACGATGGCATCACGTAAGCTTGTGTTGAGGACCTTGTCCGATATCAAACGCTTTATTGTAATGTCTTAAATGCAAAAGGGGGTGCACGTTTGGTGCCTGATCGAAATATCAATATGTCCGGCCGGCAAATGCGCGGCCGCATGCGGGCCTTGCTGGCCGCCTTCATCGTCGCAGCCGCTCCGGCGCTGCCGGCCGCGGATCTGACCGCGGTGGTCCCCACCGTCAAGCGCTCGGTGGTCGGGGTCGGCACCTTCGAACGCACGCGCAGTCCTGCCACGGTTTTCGTCGGCACCGGCTTCGTGGTCGGGGACGGCCTGAGCGTCATCACGAATTCCCACGTGGTGCCGGCCAGCGTCGATACCGAACGCATGGAGCAGCTCGGCATCGTCATCGCCGATGGCGACATGGTGCGCTTCCGTCCCGCCGAATTGGTGGCGCGCGACACCGAACACGACCTGGCCTGGCTGCGCCTGTCCGGCACGCCCTTGCCGGCGCTCGAGCTGGCCGATTCGACAGGGGCACTGGAAGGGCAGGCGCTGGCCTTCACCGGTTTCCCGCTGGGCATGGCACTGGGCCTGCACGCCGCCACCCACCGCGCCACGCTGGCCGCGATCACCCCGGTCGTCACGCCCTCGCTCAGCTCGAAGAAGCTGGACCCGCGCCAGATCGCACAGCTGCAGCGCTCCTCTTATAACATCTTCCAGCTGGATGCGACCGCCTATCCGGGCAACAGCGGCAGCCCCTTGTACGATCCCGCCAGCGGCAAGGTGTGGGGCGTGATCAACGCCGTGTTCGTGAAGGGCTTGAAGGAGACGGCGATCACCAACCCGAGCGGGATTACCTACGCGGTGCCAGTTAACTACGTCAGGGAATTACTACAACGGAAATAATCCGTAGGAAATTTCTATCGTGCGCGGTCTTTTCAGAAAGCACTATGGTATACAATAGGCTGTTGTTGATGCCTTAATAACATTTACTTAGAAGTGAGCTGGAAAGGATCCGACGTGGGCAAATACAAGGCGAACCTGATCAAATATTCGGCAATCGCGCTCGTCGCCGCCGGCACGCTGGCGCTGGGCGGTTGCGCTACCCGCATGACACCGGCGCCGGCCGAGATCCAGGCGGCCAACCCGGATTACCTGATCGGTCCGGGCGACTCGATCAACATCATCGTGTGGCGCAATCCGGAAGTGTCGATGTCGGTGCCGGTGCGTCCGGACGGCAAGATCACCACCCCGCTGGTCGAAGACCTGCCGGCATCCGGCAAGACCTCGACCGAACTGGCGCGCGACATCGAGAAGGCGCTGGCCAAGTTCATCCAGCAGCCGGTCGTGACCGTCGTGGTATCGAGCTTTGTCGGCACTTACGGCGAGCAGATCCGCGTGATCGGCCAGGCCGCCCGGCCGCAATCGCTGCCGTACCGCCGCGACATGAGCCTGATGGACGTCATGATTGCCGTCGGCGGCACCACCGAGTTCGCGGCCGGCAACCGTGCCAGCCTGGTGCGTGTGATCGATGGCAAGCAGCAGAAGTTCAACGTGCGCATCGACGACCTGGTCAAGGATGGCGACATCTCGGCCAACGTGCCGATGCGTCCGGGTGACGTACTGGTCATCCCGGAAAGCTATTTTTAATTGCTGTCAGGTTTTTTTACAGTCGGGCATGATGAGTGTGCGAGGGCAACTCCCGGTGCTGGCCTAAGTGGCTGATTCTAAAGCGTTGCTTTTGGGCAGCTTATCGTTGGCACAAGGATTGCTTGATCACGTGGAATCTGGCATTGTGCCTGCTGCCCGACTGTTTTAAAACCGAGTGAGGACCCCGTGGCTACCGAACACCGTCACCCAAGCGAATCTGATCCTGTCGTGCCGAATCCGGATGCGAACGCCGTACCCGCGTCCGCGGCGGCCTCGCTCTCCGACAAGGGCAAGGCGCGCCGCCGCTTCGCCAGGGCCGGCGCCGGTGCCACCGGCGTGCTGCTGACGCTGCACAGCCAGCCCGGCATGGCCTGCACCTTTTGCGGCATCTCGGCTTCGGCGGCGGTGTCGGCGATCGGACAGAACAAAACCATCGGCACGCTCAGCCACCGCCCGGTGGCATCGGTCTGCAACGGTATCCGTCCGAGCGAATGGTGTGGCCGCACGTGGCCGGCCGGCTGCAAGCCGACCGACACCTTCGGCACGCATTTCAGCTGCAAGATCGGCAGCGCCTACGCCAACGCGACCTGCAAGGAAATCATGGAAGGCGCCAGCTGCGACCAGTCGCACATGGCCCAGTACATGCTGGCAGCTTACCTGAACGTGCTGTCCGGGCGCGTCAACTTCCTGTCCGTCGAGTCGCTGCGCTCGGCCTGGTACGAATGGGTCACCAAGGGCTATTACGCGCCGATGGCCGGCCAACGGTGGTATGCCAACGACATGGTCACGTACCTGTACGGGACCATGGACTGACGGCGTGACCGCCAGCGAGACATGGTGCCTGCGGCAGGGGCAGACCCTGCAGTACCGGCACTGGGATGGCGAATACGTGTTGTACAACGACCTTTCCGGCGACACCCACCTGCTGGGCGATGCCGCCATCGAACTGCTGCTGGCCCTGAAGGCTGGTCCCGCCAGCCGGCAGGCGCTGGCTGCCGTGCTGGAGGCGCAGTTCGAGATCGATCCGCTCGAACTGGACCTGGAAACCGGCGAACTGCTGCGCCACCTGCAACACTTGTATTTCATCGAACCCCTCGTCGACACCGGCGTCGAATTACCCGCATGCTGACGGTCGCATCGCTCACCCGCGCCCAATTGGCGGCACGCCTGGCCAGCGACGGCCTGCTGGTGCAGACCGGCGCGTTCGTCAGCCGCATCCGGTCCCCGATCCGCAGCGTCGCCGACGGCATCGCCCTGCTGTATGGCGATTATCCGCTGCACGGCGCCGGCGGCTTCGCCGACTTCCACGTCGGGCTGCAACCCTCCGGCGGCATGCGCCGCTGGTACCGGCCGCAGGTCAACTTCGACCTCGACGGCCAGGAACCGTTCGAACCGCTGCCGGAGGCGCACGCCTTTCCGATGCTGGAATGGGGCCTGAACTGGTGCATCTCGACGCGCGCCCACGCCTGGCTGATGATCCACGCCGCCGTGGTCGAACGCGACGGCCTGGCGGCAATCCTGCCGGCCCCGCCGGGCTCGGGCAAGAGCACGCTGTGCGCGGCGCTGGTCCACCGCGGCTGGCGCCTGCTGTCCGACGAGCTGGCGCTGCTGCGCCCGGAAGACGGCCTGCTGGTGCCGGTGCCGCGCCCGGTCAGCCTCAAGAACCGCTCGATCGACGTGATCCGCGGCTACGTCGCCGATGCGGTGCTCAGCCAGCCGGTCAGCAATACCACCAAGGGCACGGTGGCGCACCTGAAGGCGCCCGCGGACAGCGTCGCCCGCGCCCACGAGACCGCGCGGCCGGCCTGGATCGTGTTCCCGAAATACGAAGTCGGCGCCGCCACCTCGCTCACGCCGATCCCGCGCGCGCGCGCCTTTTTCCGCGTCGCCGACAACGCCTTCAATTACAGCCACATGGGCGCGCGCGGCTTCGATACGCTGGCCGGCGCCATCGAGCGCTGCGCCAGCTACGATTTCCGCTACAGCGACCTGGACGAGGCGATGGCGCTGTTCGCCGCACTGGAGCGGCCGCGCACGTGAAGCCGCCTGTCCTGCTCCGCCTGCTGCGCGATCCCGGCCTGGCCGCCAGCCTGGACTTGTCCGAATGGGACCTGGCGCTGCGCCAGGCCACCAGCGCCAACCTGACCCCGTCGCTGCTGGCGCTGATCGAGGAACGCGGCCTGCTGGAACAGGTGCCGGCGCAGCCGCGCGCCCAGTTCGAATGGGTGCGCGCCCTGGCCACGCGCCACCGCCAGGCGGTGCGCTTCGAGGTCGACTGCATCCGTACCGCGCTGGCCCCGGTCGCCGCGCCGCTGCTGCTGCTCAAGGGCGCGGCCTATGCCATGGCCGGGTTGCGCGCCGGGGAAGGGCGCCTGTTCGGCGACATCGACATCCTGGTGCCGAAGGCCCGGCTGGACCAGGTCGAGTCGGCGCTGATGCTGCATGGCTGGATCGGCACCAAGCTCGACGCCTACGACCAGCGCTATTTCCGCGAGTGGATGCACGAACTGCCGCCGATGCAGCACGTGCGCCGCGGCAGCAGCATCGACGTGCACCATGCGATCCTGCCGGAAACGGCCCCGGTGCGCCCGGATCCGGACAAGCTGCGCGCCGGCGCGCGCCCGATTCCCGGCAGCGGCGGCCTGCTGGCCACGCTGTCGCCGTGCGACATGGTGCTGCACAGCGCCGTGCACCTGTTCTTCGACGGCGAATTCGACAAGGGTTTGCGCGACCTGCTCGACCTGCACCGCCTGCTGGAAGAGTTCGGCCGCGAGCCCGGCTTCTGGGAGGCGCTGCCGGCGCACGCGCGCGAACTGGAGCTGGCGCGCCCCTTGTTCTATGCGCTGCGCTACAGCCGGCGCCTGCTCGGCACCGCGATCCCGCAGGCGGTGCTGGATGCGGCCGCAGCGGCGGCACCGCATCCGCTCCTGCGTGCGCTGATGGACGCCTTGTTCGAACGCGCGCTGCTGCCCATGCACGCCAGCTGCGCAGACGCCTTGACCGGACCGGCGCGCTTCATGCTGTACGTGCGCGGGAACTGGCTGCGCATGCCGCCGCTGATGCTGGCGCGCCACCTCTTCCATAAAGCCTTCCTATCCAAAAAGGACGCGCCGCAGGCCGCCTGACGCGAAGAAAAAACCTTATGTCCGACACTTTCGACCTGAATCAAGCCTGGGATGCCATCGTGATCGGTACCGGCATGGGCGGCGCCACCCTCGGCCATGCGCTGGCGCGCGCCGGGCGCCGCGTGCTGTTCCTGGACAAGGGACCGGCCAGCCCGGACCTGGTCGGCCGCTACGCCGAAGATGCCTTCCCGCGCGCCGAGGCGCCGCAGCCGGCGCACCGCGCGATCCTGGCGCGCGCCGGCCGCTATGCCGACCAGCTGGCGGACCGCAGCACGCCGCGCACCCAGCGCTTCATCCCCTTCATCGGCGCCGGCGCCGGCGGTTCCAGCGCGCTGTACGGCATGGCGCTGGAGCGCTTCTTCCCATCGGATTTCGCCGCCGCCGAACATTACGCGGCCCCGCCGGGCGCCAGCCTGCCGCCGCGCTGGCCGGTGTCGTATGCCGAGCTGGCGCCGTACTACGACGCCGCCGAAGCGCTGTACCGCGTGCGCGGCAGCGCCGACCCGCTGCGCGCGGACGGCCCGCGCGAGCACCTGATGGCGCCGCCCTCGCTGACGCCGGCCGCCATCGAGATGTCGGCGCACCTGGCATCGCGCGGCCTGCACCCGTACCGCCTGCCGCAGGCCTGCGAATTCGTCGACGGCTGCACCGGCTGCCAGGGCTACCTGTGCCGGCGCGCCTGCAAGAACGATTCGCGCCGCATCTGCCTGGAGCCGGCCCTGCGCGAGCATGGCGCCCAGCTGCTGGACGCCTGCGACGTGGTGGCGCTCGAGGCCGACCGCGCGCGCGTGACCGGCGTGGTGTGCGAGCGCCACGGCGAACGCATGACCCTGTGCGCGCCGCTCGTGGTGCTGGCGGCCGGCGCCCTCGAGACCCCGCGCATCCTGCTGGCGTCGCGCTGCGCCGACTGGCCGCAGGGCCTGGCCAACGATTCCGGCCTGGTCGGGCGCTTCCTGATGCGCCACCACATCGACCTGTACCTGGTCGAACCGAAGCTGGGACGGCCGTTCGACAACCGCCAGAAGGAAATCGCGTTCAACGATTTCTACCTGAAGGATGGGAACAAGCTCGGTTCGGTGCAATCGTTCGGGCGCCTGCCGCCGGCGGCGACACTGGCGGCCTCGCTGGCCGACGACCTGCGCCAGGGCCCGGTGCCGCTGGCCGCACCGCTGTTCTCGCTGGCGCGGCCCTTCGTGACGCCGGTGCTGCGCCAGCTGGTCGAGCGCCGCTACATCCTGGCCACCACGCTCGAGGATTTCCCGTATGCCGACAACCGCGTCGTACCGGGCAAGGACGCGCGGCTGGACATCGAGTACCGCCTGCACCCGGGAGACCGCGAACGCATCGCCGCAATGCGCGCCGCCATGAAGGACGTGCTGGCGGGCTACGGCTACAAATTGATCAAGCAGGCCGAGAACAACCAGCGCATCGCCCACGCCTGCGGCACCTGCCGCTTCGGCGACGACCCGGCCACCAGTGTCCTCGACCGCGACAACCGCGCGCATGGCCTGGCCAACCTGTACGTGGTCGACAGCGCCTTCTTCCCGTCGTCCGGCGGTACCAATCCGAGCCTGACGATCGCCGCCAACGCCCTGCGCGTGGCGGCGCGCCTGCTGGCGCAAGCCTGACCTTCATTTCACATCCCGACAAGGAGCCAAGAATGCGGCTTTCCGACATCAAAGGACATTGGGCGCTGGTGACCGGCGCCTCGTCCGGCATCGGCCACGAGTTCGCGGTCCAGCTGGCGCGCGCCGGCGCCAACCTGGTGCTGGTCGCGCGGCGCGAAGAGCGCCTGCAGGCGCTGGCGCGCACGCTGGAACAGGAGCACGGCATCGCGGCGCGCGTGGTCGCGCTCGACCTGGCCGGATCCGGCGCCGTGGACAGCCTGCGCGCGCAGCTGGGTGACGCCGGCATCCGCGTACGCCTGCTGGTGAACAATGCGGGCGCCGGACGCTGGGGCCGCTTCGAAGGCACGCCAGCTGCCGACTATGAACGCATCAACGCGCTGAACACGACGGCACTGGTGGCGCTGTGCCGCGGACTGTTCGACGACCTGGCGTCGTTCCCGGCCAGCGCCGTGATCAACGTGTCCTCGGCGGCCGCCTACCAGCCGGTGCCCTACATGGCGATGTACGCGGCCAGCAAGGCCTTCGTGCACAGCTTCAGCCAGGCGCTGCACGGCGAGTGGAAGGCGCGCGGGATCCTGGTCCAGACCCTGGTGCCGGGACCGACCGAGAGCGAATTCGACGACAAGGCCGGCGCCTACGAGAGCGCCATCACGCAGCGCGACACGCCGCAACAGGTGGTAAGGGCGTCGTTGGCGGGGCTGGACGGCGGGGCGCCGGTGGTGGCGGTGGCAAAGGGGACGTACAAGCAGCGTTTCTTTGCCGGGCTGTTCCCTCCGGCGATGGTGATCCGGGAAGTCGGGAAGATGTTCAAGCCCAAGTAATAAGACATTGTTTTGATAATAAAAAACCGCGGCCGAGACCGCGGTTTTTTTATGAACAGGTTTTAATCAAAACCTGTTCGAAGGCATTAGGCCTTTTTCGACTTGCGGCGGGTTGCGCCGACCAGGCCCAGCATGCCCATGCCCAGCAGCATCATGCTGCCCGGTTCCGGCACGTTGGTGAAGGTGTTCGAACCGTCGACCTTGAAGACGATGTCGTTGGCGCCGACTTTGTAGTCGCCGAACATGCTGCCGCCGCCCATGTGGAAGCCGGTGGTGTTGGCGGCGTTCGCCGGGTAGTTCAGGGTCGATTCGAAGTTGATGCCGAACAGCATGTCGGAGATGCCCGACAGGTAGGCGTTGTTGATGAAGTCGCCGTTGGCTGCATCGACGGTCGCGTGCAGGCGAGCCGAACCCTGGCCGGTGTTGGTGCCGTTGATCGCGGTGAACTGCGAGGTGGTGCCGTCCTGGACGATGGTCAGCAGGGCGATCATTTCGCCGTCATCGAAGCCGGTACCATCGGCGGTGTTCGAGTTCGCTGCTGCGTCGTAGTAGATCGCGACCTTGTTGCTGCCGGCGCCCAGGCCGAAGATCGAGGTCGGGTTGCCGCCGATGGTGCCCGACGAGGTCACGACTTCATTCAGGCGAGCGACGATGGTGTATTCGAACGAGGTACCCGGGTCTTTCTTGCCGTTCGAGGTGGTGTCCAGGTCGCGCAGGGCCAGTTGCGGGTCACCGCCGCCGACGCTGGTCAGGTTGGCCTGGTACAGGAACTGGAAGCTCGCGCCGACCGGCAGCTGGGCTTGCGAGTTGAACGGACCAACGCCGATCGCCACGCCGCTGCCTTGTTGGTTCCAGTCCAGGCTGGTTGCGCCGGACACCAGCACGTCGCCATTGGCGTTTTTCAGGTCGAAGTTGCTGCCGATACCGTTGTTCGGGACAACTTCAGCGTGAGCGGCGGTGGCGAAAGTCATGCCGATTGCTGCAGCGAGGGGGATCAGTTTGCGAAACGAAATCTTCATGTTGGCTCCAAAATTATTCGGCGATATTTATTCGGTGTTACAGCCCAGCTTGTCGTTGCGGGCGTATGCCAACTACTAAGCAAGGGGTGTGCCAGCCCGTCTGACTTCTTTTAAAATCAAGGGCTTGCGCAACATCTTTGATAACAAGGTGAATTTGGAAATGTGCATTGTAAAAATTTTCGACAGGCAGTTAATGCTCGGCGGAAACCATATGCGGCTGCCCGTCTTGCGGCGGTTCACCTTTGCCGGACTGCGCGGCCAGATGGCGCAGCGGCACGATGCGGTGAAAGGCACGCACCCCTTCCAGGAAATCCGCCATGCGCTGCGCGGTTGGATAGCGCGAGAAGGCGATCGCCACCTGGCGCGCGGCTGCCGTCATGCCGCGGTTGTCCAGCATGGCGCGCACCTGGCGCAACAACTGTTTCTTGCGGAAGCGGTCGGCGCGCAGTGTCACGCCGGCCCCGGCCTTGACCACCCCGCTCATGTTCAGGAACTGGTCGAGGTTGCCGGCGATGCCGAGCACCGGTACGCCGGCCACCAGCGCCTGCTGGCTCGTCGGGCTGCCGCCGTTGCAGATCACCAGCGCGGCGCGGCGCGCAGCGAGGTCGCCCGGGAGGTAATTGGCGACGAAGGCGTTGGCCGGCGCGCTGGCGACGTCGATGGTGCCGGCGGTGGCCGCGATCACGGTCACGGGCAGGGTCGACAAGGCATCCAGCACCAGCGGCAGCAGGCGGCCCTGGCCGGAACTGCCCAGCGTGACGTAGACGATGGGCTTGTCGGTGGGCACATCGTCCCACCAGTCCGGCTTGGGCAGCGGCGGCGCCCAGATGATCGGGCCGATATAGGCGTGCTGCTGCGGCAGGCTCTTGGGCGGGAACAGGTCCGGCACGTCGGCGTACATGCTGTAGTCGGCGTCGGTGTAGACCTTGCGCAGGTCGGTGCCCAGCGAGGGCAGGCCGAACTGGCGGCGCACCCGGTTCAGCGGGATCGAGTGCGAGGCGAAGGCGATCGGGCGCGCCATGCGGAACAGGGCATTGGCGATGCGGATCGGGACCAGGCGCGTGAGCGGGATGTGCGGCACCGAATAATGCTGCATCACGTGCGGGCTCCAGTAGGCGTTCATCAGCGAGACATAGGGGATCCCGCGCAGGCGCGCGCTGACCGACAGCGACAGGCGGAAGTCGCCGACCACCAGGTCCGGCTTGACGACGTCCAGCACGCGCAGGTCGTCCTCGACGTAGCGCGCCAGCGTTGCCGTGTTGTACACCGGCTTGCCGCCAGCCAGCGCCTTCAGGAACTGGCTGCTGGGGATGCTGTCGAGGCGCCAGCGCGTGAAATGGGTGCCGGTGAAGCAGAAATCGAAGCCGTCGGCGCAGGCGAAGTGGACGTCGAAGCGCGTGGGATCGAGGCTTTGTGCCAGCGCGATCGGGCGGCCGACGTGGGCCAGCGTGACCGCTTCCGCGAAAAACAGGATTTTGATACGTTCCATGGGGCCAGTGATCGGTAAGGGATTGCGGGAACGTGACGGCGGAAGCGGGCAAGCGCCGCCCGCACGTTCCCGCGAGCGGGCCGAATTATTTCAACAGCGCTTCGACCGGCTTGCGCAGCGAGCGCGACTGGGGCGCGGGGCCGGCGCCGAGCCGGCCCATGAAGACCGGGTGGCCGGGACCGCTGCCGACCAGCTTGCGCAGGCGCGGCTGCAACTGGCGCGCCGCGCCGTGCAGCTTGTCGATTTTCGAAAAGCTCTTGTTGTGCTGCAAGTACCAGGAAAAGATCAGCGGCGTCATTTCCGGCTGCATCGCCAGGCCCAGCTGGGTGAGCGTCAGCCAGAAGCGCTGCACCGCGCGGCCGGCGGCAACATGGTCCTCGACCGTGGCAGGGGCCTGTTTCGCGATGATGACGAAGTGGGCGGCGCAGGCCAGGCCCGGGACCAGGTCCATCTGCAGGCGCGGCGCCCAGGTGCCCATCAGGCGGTTCATCGTGGAGAGCCGGCCCCAGCTGGTCATCGCCCATTTCATCAGGCGCAGCGTGGCCTGGTCGACGCCGAGCGCCTGGTCGGGCACGCGATCGTTGCTGTGGCGCGCGTTCCAGTGGATGATGCGGCGGTGCACCTCGTAGGCTTCCGGCATCGTCAGGCGCAGCTTGGCATTCGAATACATCAGGCGCGCCGCGTTCAGCTTGCCGCCAAAGCCATCGATCCAGCGCACCTCGAAGCCGGCGCCCACGGCGGCTTCCAGCGCCTGTTTCTCGTCCGTGCGCAGGGCGCGCGTGCTCATCGGGCGGCGCTGTACGCTGCGCGACTGGATCGCGCCGAGCAGGGGGCTGGGCTTGACCTGCACGTCCGGCACGAAGCGCACGTCGAATTCCGGATTCGTGTCGCTGCTGGCCGGGCGGCGCGCGACGTCGGCGCGCAGGCCCTGGGCGCTGGCGGCGATCGCGATCGTCTCGAGCAGGGCGCCGTGCGAGATCTGGCTGGGACGGCCGGCGAAATCGTAGACGCAGTGTTCGCGCGTGTCGCGGCAATGCACGACCAGGTGGTCGGGCGCGGCGATCTCGAAGTGCCAGGCCTGCTCGTTGTCGCCGCTCGGTGCCCAGCGCGCCAGGTCGAGGATGCGGTACAGCGAGTCGGGAATCGCGGCACTCATGCCCGCACTTCCTTGCCGGCCAGTTCCTTGGTCATCTGGCGCTTGGCGACGCTGATCATCAGGCGGTGCAGCAAGTTGCCGTTGCCGCCCGGACGCCAGGTATGGGACAGCTTGTTGCGGTAGGCATCGAACTGGACGCCGTGCGGCGCGGCCAGCACCTTGCCGCGTCCGAGCAGGATCTTGAGGGCTTCGGTGGCGACGATGCCGGCGCACAGCTGGCAGGCCATGAAGGTCGAGGGACCGCGGCGCTCGGCAAAATTGACCGCTTCCGGCACCACCAGGTAGGGGCGGTGCAGGCCGGCCGGGGCCAGGCCGACCACGAAACGGATCGCCTTGTCCAGCTCCGGGAGGTTCCCCCACTGGAAATACTCTTCGAAGGTCATCTGGCCCGGCATGAAGTTCAGCAGGGCCGCGCCCATCCCGAGCGGCGCCGCGGTGGTGGCCGGGATGCCGAGCTCGGCACAGGCCGCAAACGTTTGCTGACGGGCGTCGAAGGCAAAGAAATCGAGCGCGTCGACGTACAGGTCGACCCCGGCCAGGAATGCCTTCAGGTTGCCCTTGTTGACGCCTTCGTCGAAGATCTTGATGTCGATCTCGGGATTGATGTCCTTGGCCATGCGCGCCAGCACCTCGGCCTTGGGCTGGCCGACGGTCGACATCATGGCGCCGACCTGGCGGTTGAAGTTGACGACGTCGAAGCTGTCGAAATCGGCGATGTGGAAGTTGGCCACACCCAGGCGTGCCAGGGTCAGCAAGTGCACGCCGCCGACCCCGCCGCCGCCGGCAATGGCGACGCGCTTGCCGCGCAGGGTCGATTGTTCTGCCGGCGTCACCCAGCCGATATTGCGTGAAAACGCTTGTTCATAGCGGAACGGATTGTTCATCGATGCGGAAACGGATTATGGGGATGCCCGCATCATACCGCGTGCTGTTCGTCCATGCGCATCAGGCGGTTGCGAATACCCATTTCTTCGCGCGGCGAGAAGAAATACGGATAGAACGAGCGTTCGCTAACCGTATTGTCCGCGCTGAAGGTGCCGCCGAATTTCTGGATCTGCTCCGTGACGAAATCCAGGTTCACGCGCAGCAGATAGGCCGGGGCGTCGACCCGCGGATTGATTTTCAAATCGCCTTCCTGCTGAAAACCGAGCATGCGTTCGTAAAAACGGCGATGGCGCGGATTGACTTCGATGACGATATCGGTGCACTGGTGGATATCGCGGCCGTAGATCACGGCCAGGTGGAACAGGTTGGCCAGCGAGGTTTTCGAGCGGACCGACGGGTCGAACGCCAGCTTGGTGAACTCGCACAGGCGCGCGCCCTTGTTGCGGTGCGCGTCCAGTTCTTCCTTGAAGATCTGGTCGGCCATCAGGCCGATCGGCGAATCGATGCCGATGGTGAGCGTGCCCACCACTTCGCCTTTGTCGGTTGCGGTGAGGGTGATGCGGTTCGGGTCGTCAGTCAGTTGGTGCGTGCCGGCATAACCGCGCCAGGCATACATCTTGTTAATCAGCATACTGGCTGAATTACGCCCGTCAGCGGTATCGGTAAGCCGGATTCCGTACGAATCGTGGTTCACGATAACATCCTCATATTGAGAGGGCGCCATATTATCGCGATCACTGAAAACATGAGCGTCCGATAGGGATGCAGCCGATTCACCCTCTGGATCCTTGAAATCGTCGAAAGTCGTCATCGCAGGATTCCCCATTTGTAGAAAGCACCCGGAAAAATCGCCCGGGAGCCAGGTTGACTGGCCGCGCGCGGGACGCCGCGCGCGGCTTGTTTTTTTTATTATGTGTAACGTATATTAACTTAGTTACAAAGTTTTTAGCAATGCGCGGGCGTCGTCGGCCTGTGGGAAAGGCTTCCCTTGGGCGAGCAACTGATTCAGCTCCTTGCGCGCGCCCTGCTTGTCGCCGGATTTATGCAGGCCGACCGCCAGGTGATAACGGATTTCCGAGGCGTTCGGCGCCATGCCGCTGGCTTTTTGCAGCAAGGGCAGGCCGCGCGCGGTGTTGCCCTGCTCGACCAGCATCCAGCCCAGGGTATCCATCACGCCCGGGTTGTTGGCGGCCAGCTTGTAGGCCTGCTCGGCGGTGGCCAGCGCGCGCGGATCCTTCTCCTGCTGGTAAGCCCAGGCCAGGTTGTTCAGGACCGCCGGATTGTTCGGATTCTGCTTCAGCACGTTTTCCAGGATGGCGATGGCCGGCTTGAATTCCTTGCGCGCCAGGCTGGCCTCGGCCACGTACATGCCGACCAGCGGGTCGTTCGGATGCGCCTTCAGCCACTGGTCGGCGCGCGCCTGCGCTTCCTTGCCCTTGCCGGTCAGGCTCATCGCCTGCAGCGAGCGCACCAGCACCTGCGGCGACTGGGCGAGACTGAAGGCCTTATCGTAGGCCGGCAGCGCCTGCGCCGGCTTGTTCTGGGCCAGCAGGATGTCGCCTTCGGTGGCGTAGCCGACCGGCGACTTGTCGTTCAGCTTCTGGATCTGGCGCGCGATGGCGAGCGCCTCGTCCGGCCGGCCGCTGC
This sequence comes from uncultured Massilia sp., assembly GCA_913777025.1. Classification (GTDB taxonomy): domain Bacteria; phylum Pseudomonadota; class Gammaproteobacteria; order Burkholderiales; family Burkholderiaceae_D; genus Telluria. The sequence continues at coordinate 22,987 of CAJYQM010000260.1, forward strand.
GCATCGCCATCTCGACCTGGGCCATGCGCGGCGGGATCAGGTTCGGCTGCAGTTCGACGGCGCGCTTGAGGTCATCCGTGGCGGCGCCGGTGTCCTTCATCAGCATGTGCACGCCGGCCAGGCGCATGTGCGGCGCCGCCGATTTCGGCGTGACGTTCACCAGCTTGCTGTAGGTTTCGAGCGCGCCGTTCATGTCCTTGTTGGCGATCTGGGCCTGGCCCAGCAGGTCGAGCAGTTCGGCATTGGTCGGGTTGCTGGCCTGATACTTGCGCGCCAGGTTCAGAGCCTTCGGCGCCTGGTTGGTGCGCAGGTACTGCATGCCGAGCGTGACGGCAGGGGCAACGGCATCCGGCTTGACGGCGCTGGCCTTTTCGAACCAGGTGGTGGCTTCGTCCTGGCGGTCCTGCATCAGGGCCAGCTGGCCCAGCGACGTCATGGCTTCGACGTTGTTCTTGTCCTTTTCCAGCACTTTTTCATAGCGCTGCTTGGCCGCGTCCGGCTTGCGCTCGACCAGGTCCAGGCGCGCCAGGTTCTTGACGGCCGGCGCGAAGGTCGGCTGGATCGCCAGCGCCTTTTCCAGCGCGGCTCTAGCCGCCGGGACGTCGCCCTTGACCATGTTGACGGCGCCGCGCAGGTTGTACACCTGCGGATTGTTCGGCTCCTGCTTCTCGAGGGCGTCGACCGCGGCCAGCGCCTTGTCGAAGTGCTTCATGCCCATCTCGGTCTGCACCAGCGCCATCGTGGCGCGCGGCGATTTCGGATCGAGCGAGGTCGCCATTTCGAGTTCGCTCAGGCCGCCGGCCTGGTCGCCCCTGGCCAGCTTGGACAGGCCGAGCGAGGTGCGCACGGCGGCCGCTTTCGGCGCCAGTTCGGCGGCTTTTTCAAAGTAGCTGCTGGCCTTGTTGAAGTCGCGCACCTGCATGAAGGACTCGCCGGCCAGGGCCAGCAGTTGCGGATCGTCTTCGGCATTCTTCAGGGCCGGCGCCAGGGTCGCGGCCGCATCCGCCGGCTGGGCATTGCGCAGCTGGGCCTGGGCCAGCAGCTTGCGCGCGTAGACGTCGTTCGGTGCGGCTTCCAGGTACTTGCGCAGGTGCTGTTCGGCCTGCTGGGTCGAGCCCAGGTTCAGCTCCGACGCGCCGGCCAGCAGGACGCTGGGCATGTGGTCCGGGGCCACCCGCAGCACGCGCTGCAGGGCTTCCTGGGCGGCCGCGAACTTGGCTTGCGAGAATTCGTACAGCGCGCGGGTGTACAGGACCAGCAGGTTGCCCGGCGCATTCTTTTCGGCGGCATCGATTTCGGCCTTGGCGGCGGGGAACTTGCCGCGCGCGATTTCGACATAGGCTTTTTCGATGTGGGCGGTGCGGTGGGCCGGGTCGAGCGCCAGGGTCTGGCTGAACGCGGCCAGCGCCTCGTCCGGCTTGCCCTGCATGCGCAGCATGGTGCCCTGCGCCATGAAGACTTCGGGGTTCTTCGGATCCTTGGCGACCGCTTCGTTGACGTAGCGCTCCGCGGTCTCGCGGTCGCGCGCCACGACCGCCATGCGGGCCAGGCCCAGCAGGGCATTGCCCGAGTTCGGGTTCTGTGCCAGCGCCTGTTCGAAGGCTTGCTTGGCCTCGTCAGGCTTGCCGCCGGCCAGCAGGGCTTCGCCACGCAGCGACATCAGGGTCGCCGATTTGGCCGCCACTTCCGGCGACACGTCATCCAGGATGTCCTTGAACTTGCCTTGCGCGGCCAGGGTCTTGCCCAGCAGCGGTAGCACGCGGTCGGCGGGGACGCCGAGCGAGCGCGCCTTGCGGAATTCTTTTTCGGCCGAGGCCATGTCGCCGGTATTCAGTTCCAGCGTGCCCAGTGCGATACGGGCTTCGCCGTTCTCGGGGCTTTTTTCGACGGCGTTCTTCAGCTGGATCAGGGCCGACTTCAAGTCACCCTTTTGCTGGTATTGCTTGGCTTCGGCCAGCAGCGACTCGGTGGTCTCGGTCTTGCTGCAGGCGCCCAGGCCGGCGACCAGGAAGGCGCCGGAGAGTAGGGCGGCGGTGAGTTTGAGCTTGTGGGCGTGACGCGGCATCTGGATTCCTTGGGATAGGTCGTACTTGCCGTACAAGGCAAGTTCCTCTTTAACAATAATACCTCAAGGAATAGATTGTAAGCCGCATAAGCGGCCCGTGCCGTACAAATGTGCTCAGCAAAGTGGCAGGAGTGGTAGAAGCGCCACCGAACGTGAGTAATTGACGGTTAATATAACAATTTAATTACTCGTCAACACCGTTTTCGCCTTTACGCAAGCGGCTGAGCAGGGCGTCGACATTGTCGCCGACCGGCAAACCGTGGCGCCGCAACAGTTGTACATGCAGCACCAGGTTCTCCAGCACCAGCTTGGCGGACACGGCCAGCAGTGTCATCAACTTATCCTCGGTGCTGAAGTTTTCCATCGACGCCGCCATTTCGCACAGATGGGTGGCGACGAGCTGGCGTAATTCGTCTTCGGGGAAGGGGAGGTCGGCGAAATCGATCGGGTCTTCCTGCTCGACTTCTTGCATGAGGGCGGCGAGTTGCTCGGGCTGGATCGGCATGGATGGCTCCACGGTGGTTCGTGGAGCCATTCTAGAGCAGGCTTGTGGCACACGCCCACGAGCCTGCCTGTTTACTATTACATATTGCGCCGGTACTGCCCGCCTACCTCGAACAGCGCCGTCGTGATCTGTCCCAGCGAGCAGACGCGCACCGCGTCCATCAGGCGTGCGAACACGTTGTCGTTGTCGATCGCGGCCTGCTGCAGCGCGGCCAGGGCGGCGGGGGCCGCGTCGGCATGGCGGCGGTGGAAGTCGTCCAGGCGGGTCAGCTGCGACTGTTTTTCCTCGATGGTGGAGCGCGCCAGTTCGATCGTCGCCGGGGCGCCTTCGCCTTTCGGGTTGCGGAAGGTGTTGACGCCGATGATGGGCAGCGAGCCGTCGTGCTTCTTGTGCTCGTACAGCATCGACTCTTCCTGGATCTTGCCGCGCTGGTAGCCGGTCTCCATCGCTCCCAGCACGCCGCCGCGCTCGGCGATGCGTTCGAATTCCTGCAGCACCGCTTCCTCGACCAGATCCGTCAGCTCGTCGATGATGAAGGCGCCCTGGTTCGGGTTCTCGTTCTTGGCCAGGCCCCACTCGCGGTTGATGATCAGCTGGATGGCCAGCGCGCGCCGCACCGATTCGTCGGTCGGCGTGGTGATCGCCTCGTCGTAGGCGTTGGTATGCAGCGAGTTGCAGTTGTCGTAGATCGCGATCAAGGCCTGCAAGGTGGTGCGGATGTCGTTGAAGTCGATTTCCTGGGCATGCAGCGAGCGGCCCGAGGTCTGCACGTGGTACTTGAGCTTTTGCGAACGGTCGTTGGCGCCGTATTTGTCGCGCATCGCCACCGCCCAGATGCGGCGCGCCACGCGGCCCAGCACCGTGTATTCCGGGTCCATGCCGTTGCTGAAGAAGAACGACAGGTTGGGCGCGAAATCATCGATGTGCATGCCGCGCGCCAGGTAGGCTTCGACGAAGGTGAAGCCGTTCGACAGGGTAAACGCCAGCTGCGAGATCGGGTTCGCGCCCGCCTCGGCGATGTGGTAGCCCGAGATCGAGACCGAATAAAAATTGCGCACCTGGTTGTCGACAAAGTAGGCCTGGATGTCGCCCATCACCTTCAGCGAGAACTCGGTCGAGAAGATGCAGGTGTTCTGGCCCTGGTCTTCCTTCAGGATGTCGGCCTGCACCGTACCGCGCACGTTGGCCAGCACCCAGGCGCGGATTTTTGCCGCTTCCTCGCTCGTCGGCGCGCGGCCGTTGTCGCGTTCGAACTTGTCGACCTGCTGGTCGATGGCGGTATTCATGAACATCGCCAGGATGGTTGGGGCCGGACCGTTGATCGTCATCGAGACCGAGGTGCTGGGGCTGCACAGGTCGAACCCGTCGTACAGCACCTTCATGTCGTCCAGGGTCGCGATCGACACGCCCGAGTTGCCGACCTTGCCGTAGATGTCGGGGCGCAGGGCCGGGTCGGCGCCGTACAGCGTGACGGAATCGAAGGCGGTCGACAGGCGTTTCGCATCCATGCCGGTCGACACCAGTTTGAAACGGCGGTTGGTGCGGAAGGCGTCGCCTTCGCCGGCGAACATGCGGGTCGGGTCTTCGCCTTCGCGCTTGAACGGGAATACGCCGGCCGTGTAGGGGAAGGCGCCGGGCACGTTTTCCAGCATCAGGAAGCGCAGGATCTCGCCGTGGTCCTCGTAGCGCGGCAGCGCGACCTTGCGCACCTTGGTGCCGGACAGCGTGGTCTGCACCAGCCGGGTACGGATTTCCTTGTCGCGGATTTTCACGACGTGCTCGTCGCCGGCATAGGTGGCCTGCAGCTGCGGCCAGGCGGCCAGCTGCTTCTTCGCTTCGCCATCCATGGCGCCGTCGCGCTCGGTGATCAAGTCATCCAGCACAAGGTTATCAGTCAGGTCCGCCCGATTGACGGCCGCCAGCATGCGCTTGGTTTCCGTCAGCTGCTGGCGCTCGCGCGCGAGCCTGACCTGTTTGTCCACGTTGCGGTGGTAGCCGCGTACCGTGTCCGCGATCTCGGCCAGGTAGCGCGCGCGGCTTGGGGGCACGATCACGTTCTTGCCGCTCGAGTACTTCTGCGGCGGCTTGGGCAGCTTCGGCGTGTTTACCTGCAGGCCGAGTTCGCCGAGCGCCGGCAGCAGGCCGTGATACAGCGCGGTGACGCCGTCGTCGTTGAAGCGCGAGGCCTGGGTGCCGTACACCGGCATCTCGTCGGGCTGGCGGCTCCACAGTTCGCGGTTGCGCTGGTACTGTTTCGCCACGTCGCGCAGCGCGTCCTGGGCGCCCTTGCGGTCGAACTTGTTGATGGCGATGAAGTCGGCGAAATCGAGCATGTCGATCTTTTCCAGCTGCGAGGCGGCGCCGAATTCCGGGGTCATCACGTACATCGACAGGTCGACGTGCGGCACGATGGCGGCGTCGCCCTGGCCGATGCCGGAGGTTTCGACGATGACGAGGTCGAAGCCGGCCAGCTTGCAGGCGGCGATCACGTCGGGCAGCGCCTGCGAGATTTCCGAACCCGCTTCACGCGTGGCCAGCGAGCGCATGAACACGCGCGTTTGCCCGTTCCACGGATTGATCGCGTTCATGCGGATGCGGTCGCCCAGCAGGGCGCCGCCCGACTTGCGGCGCGACGGGTCGATGGAGATGACGGCGATGTTCAGGCGGTCGTTCTGGTCCAGGCGGATGCGGCGGATCAGCTCATCGGTCAGCGAGGATTTACCCGCGCCGCCGGTGCCGGTGATGCCGAGCACGGGCACGTGCAAGGCTTCGGCCAGGTCCATCACCTGCTTGCGCAGGGCGCTCTCCACCTTGCCGTTTTCCAGTGCCGTGATCAGCTGGGCCAGCGGGCGGTGGCGCTGCTCGATCGGCCCGGTCCGCAGCGGTTCGACCGTGGTCGGGGCATACGGGGACAGGTCGATGTCGCAGGCTTCCAGCATCGAGCGGATCATGCCGACCAGGCCCATGCGCTGGCCGTCTTCCGGGCTGAAGATGCGGGTCACGCCGTAGGCATGCAATTCCTCGATCTCGCTCGGCACGATCACGCCGCCACCGCCGCCGAACACCTTGATGTGGGCACCGCCGCGCTGGCGCAGCAGGTCGATCATGTACTTGAAGTATTCGACGTGGCCGCCCTGGTAGCTGGAGATGGCGATGCCCTGCACGTCCTCGGCCAGGGCCGCGGTGACGACTTCGTCGACCGATCGGTTGTGGCCCAGGTGGACGACTTCGGCACCGTTCGACTGCAGGATGCGGCGCATGATGTTGATCGAGGCGTCATGGCCGTCGAACAGCGAGGCCGCGGTCACGAAACGCACTTTGTTGGCCAGTTTCGGCTGTTCCGGGAGCTCGAGCCGGGCTGCAGGGGTGATGTCGTTCATGGTGTTCCTTGGAATGTCGGAAGCGAACAGGTGTTCTTTGTACGGTATATGACGTTAACGTTAACGTCAAGTTGGGTGCGATGCGAACATGCGCTGGACGCGTGGACAGCAAGCTGTCCACCCTGCCTGTGAGGCATGCGCTACCGGCAGGGTGGGCGGGTTTCCCGCCCACGCGCTCAAGGTCCGCGGAAATTCAGGCGGCGCGCTTCTTCACGTTGCCGTCAAGCAGCTCTTCCTTGCGCGCCCGGTATTCGGCCACGGCCTTGTCCTTGACGTGCCCGAAGCCGCGGATCTGCTCAGGCAGCGACGCCAGCTCGACCGCCGTCGCATGGGTGCCGGCATCGAGCGCGTCCAGCATGCCTTCGACCATCCCGCGGTACTCGAGAATGAGCGCGCGCTCCATGCGGCGCTCGGCCGTGTAGCCGAACACATCGAAGGCGCCGCCGCGCAAGCCTTTCAGCTTGGCCAGCAGCTTGAACACGCCCCACATCCAGCCGCCGAATTCCGCCTTCATGAGCTGACCCTTGGCATCCTTCTTGGCGAACAGCGGCGGCGCCAGGTTGAACCTGAGTTTGACCTCGCCTTCGAACTGGGCCTTGACCTGTTCGACGAAGCGGCCGTCGGTATACAAACGCGCGACTTCGTACTCGTCCTTGTAGGCCATCAACTTGAACAGCGACTTCGCCACAGCCAGGGTCAGCTTGTTGCCCAGCCCCTGCGCGCGCTCGGCATCGCGCACGCGCGCGACCAGCGACGCGTATTGCGCGGCATAGGCGGCGTCCTGGTAGTCGGTCAGGAAGGCGACGCGCTTGTCGACGATGGCGTCCAGGCTTTCCGGCATGCGCACGACGACGGCCTGCGCGGGCGTGGCGACGCGTTCGACGCGCTGGAGGTCGACGGCGGCGCGGCGGCCCCACAGGAAGCTGCGCTGGTTGGCCGCGACCGCCACGCCATTCAGTTCGATCGCGCGCTGCAGGGACGCTTCCGACAGCGGGACCAGCCCTTTTTGCCAGGCATAGCCCAGCATGAACAGGTTGGCCGCGATCGAGTCGCCCATCAGCGCCGTGGCGAGCCTGGTCGCATCGAGGAAGTCGACGCCCGACGATCCACCGACCGCTTCCTCGATCAGTTCACGCACCTGCGCGGTGGGGAATGCCCAGTCCCTCTGCTGGGCGAAGGTGCCGGTCGGCTGCTCGTGCAGATTGACCACGACGATGGTGCGGCCCGGGCGCATCTTCGAGATCGCATCGGCGGCGCCGGCGGTCAGCATGTCGCAGCCCAGCACCAGGTCGGCTTCGCCGGTGGCGATGCGCTGTGCGCGCAGGCGCTCCGGCGTTTCCGCGATTTTCACGTGCGAGGTCACGGAGCCGTTCTTCTGGCTCATGCCGGTCATGTCCAGCACCGACGCGCCCTTGCCCTCGAGGTGGGCCGCCATGCCCATCAGCGCGCCGACGGTGATCACGCCGGTGCCGCCGATGCCGTTGATCAGGATGTTGTACGGCGACGCGATCGAAGGCAGTTGCGGCTGCGGGAGCACGCCCCAGCCATCGTCCGCGTCCGGTTTGCCGGCGCCGGCCTTGTTCTTCTTCAGCGTGCCGCCTTCGACGGTGACGAAGCTCGGGCAGAAGCCTTTGGCACACGAGTAATCCTTGTTGCAGGACGACTGGTCGATGGCGCGCTTGCGGCCGAATGCCGTTTCCTTCGGCAGGATCGAGACGCAGTTCGACTGCACGCCGCAATCGCCGCAGCCTTCGCACACGGCTTCGTTGATCACCATGCGCTTGGCAAGGTCGGGAAACTTACCGGCACGCGCTCCGTGCGCGCGCGCCTTTCTACGGCGGCGCTTCTCGGCGGCGCAGGTCTGGTCGTAGATCAGGACCGTCACCCCGGGCAACTCACGCAATTCGCGCTGGATGTCGTCCATGTGCTTGCGGTCGTGGATCGTCACTGCCGCCGGCAGCGACGAACGGTCTTCGTAGCGCGACAGGTCTTCGGTGACCAGCGCGATGCGTTTCACGCCCTCGGCCGCCATCTGCTGCGCGATCAGGGGCACCGAGGTACTGCCGTCGACCGGCTGGCCGCCGGTCATCGCGACCGCGTCGTTGTACAGGATTTTATAAGTGATGTTGACCCTGGCCGCGATCGCCGCGCGGATGGCCAGGTAGCCGGAGTGGAAATAGGTGCCGTCGCCCAGGTTCTGGAACACGTGCGGCACCTTCGAGAACGCGGCCTGGCCGATCCAGGGTGCGCCTTCGCCGCCCATGTGGGTCGTCAGCTTGTTCATCTCGGGGTAGATCGAGGTCGCCATCACGTGGCAGCCGATGCCGGCCAGCGCGAACGAACCGTCCGGCACCTTGGTCGAGGTGTTGTGCGGGCAGCCGGAGCAGTAGAAGGCGGGGCGGAAGGGCGTGGTCACGGCTTTCATCAAGACCGCGTCCTTGGCTTCCAGGAAGGCGAGGCGGGCCTTGATCAGCGCGCGGGTATGATCGTCCAGGTCCAGCCGCGCAATGCGGCCGGCGATCACGCGCGCCACCTGGGCCACCGAAAAGTCGGCCTTCGGCGGCAGCAGCCATTCGCCGCGCGGCGCGACCCACTCGCCCTTGTCGTCGAACTTGCCGACGATGTGCGGGCGCACGTCGTCGCGCCAGTTGTACAGCTGTTCCTTCAGCTGGTATTCGACGACTTGCCGCTTTTCCTCGACCACCAGGATCTCTTCCAGCCCCTGCGCGAACTCGCGCACGCCTTCCGGCTCCAGCGGCCAGATCATCGCGACCTTGAACAGGCGCAGGCCGACGCGCGCCGCCATCGCTTCGTCGATGCCCAGTTCTTCCAGCGCTTCCAGCACGTCGAGATAGGATTTGCCGGAGGCGATGATGCCGAGTTTCGCGTCCGGGCTGTCGATGACGGTGCGATTCAGCTTGTTTTCGCGCGCATAGGCCAGGGCCGCGTAGATTTTATAGTCCTGCATCAGCGCTTCCTGGGTGCGCGCCTGCTGGCCCAGCGGGCTTGATGACAGGCGCGTATTCAGGCCGCCCGCCGGCATCGCGAAGTCTTGCGGGATCTTGACGTCGACGCGGAACGGGTTGGCGTCGACCGAGGCGCTCGATTCGACGGTGTCGGCCAGCGCCTTGAAGGCCACGGCGCAGCCGGAAAAGCGCGACATCGCCCAGCCGTGCACGCCCAGGTCCAGGTATTCCTGGACGTTGGACGGGTACAGCACCGGGATCATGCAGGCCGAGAAGATGTGGTCGGACTGGTGCGGCAGGGTCGAGGAGTAGGCGCCGTGGTCGTCGCCGGCCACCAGCAGCACGCCGCCGTGTTTCGCGGTGCCGGCATGGTTCATGTGCTTGAAGACGTCGCCGCAGCGGTCCACGCCCGGACCCTTGGCGTACCACATGGCGAACACGCCTTCGTATCTGGCCGGGCCGATCAGGTCGACGGTCTGGGTGCCCCAGACGGCGGTCGCGGCCAGGTCTTCGTTCACCCCCGGCACGAACTGGATCTGCTTCGCTTCCAGGTGCGCCTTCGCCTTCCACAGGTTCTCGTCCAGGCCGCCCAGCGGCGAGCCGCGGTAGCCGGAGACGAAACCGGCCGTGTCCAGGCCGGCGGCTTCGTCGCGCAGCTTCTGGATCATCGGCAGGCGCACCAGCGCCTGGATCCCGGACAGGAAGATCTTGCCTTCGGTGGCGGTGTACTTGTCGTCGAGGCTGACGTCTTTGAGCCGGTCCGGTGTTCCGGATGCGGGCGTGACGGCGGGCGCGGGTGCGCCTTGGCCGAGGACGGTGTCGGGCATGGTGTCTCCATTGATATTGTGAGCTGGCCCGCGGGGGAGGTTGCGCCGGGTAGGCGCTGGTCCTGGGCGGGCCGGGTCCGTTTTTACGGTGTTGGGCCCAGTGTAGAGACAAGGTGACGTATACGGAAATACCGATTGGGGATGGGGGTATAAGAAAAAACGATGGCCCGGCCATGAAAAAAGCCGCCATCGTGATGGCGGCCTTGCGGGGTCAAATCGGAATCAGGCCCGTTTCTTGTTCCGGCGCGCATCCTTGAAGCGCGCCACCGTCCTGGCTTCGACGCGCTGGCCAAAGGCGTAGTTGGTTTCGAGCCAGATGGCGTTGATGATGGCGACCGTGATGGCGAGGCCCAGGCCGAGGATCCATGAGAAGTACCACATGATGATCTTCCTTGCGTAATTAGTAGGCGGTGTGCTGGTTGTCCTGGATGTGCTGGTGCGTGACCTTGCCGCGCATGACGCGGTAGACCCAGCCGGTGTACAGGCTGACGATCGGCAGCATCACGATCACGACCCAGAACATGACGGACAGGGTGCGGTGGCTGGAGACGGCGTCCCAGGCGGTCAGGCTGTGCGCCGGCAGCAGCGAGGACGGCATCACGAAGGGGAACATGGCCGCGCCGGCGGTCAGCACCACGCCGGTCACCGCCAGGCCGCTCGACAGGAAGGCCGGCAGCGAGCGGCGCGCGGCGCTGAACAGGCAGGCCAGCGCCGCGCCGCCCAGGCCCATGGCTGGCAGGATCCACAGCAGCGGCCAGCGGCCGAAGTTGTCCAGCCAGGCGCCCGAGGCGCGCACGACGCTCTTGGCCGAAGGCAGGAATACGCTGTTCGCGTCCGGCATGGCGGCGATGCGGTAACCGTCGATGCCGTTCGCGATCCAGAAACCGCCGGCGGCGAACAGCAGGATGGTGATCACGGCGGCGCCCATCGCCATCAGGCGGGCGCGCTCGGCCACCGCGCCTTCGGTCTTCTGCTGCAGGTAGGTGGCGCCGTGCATCGACAGCATGGCCAGGGACAGCACGCCGCACAGCAGGCCGAAGGGGTTCAGCAGCTCGAAGAAGGTGCCCGTGTATTCCAGGCGCAGCATGTCGTCGTAGCGGAAGGGCACGCCCTGCAGCAGGTTGCCGAAGGCGACGCCGAAGATGATCGGCGGGATGAAGCCGCCCGCGAACAGGCACCAGTCCCAGGTATTCCTCCAGCGCGGGTCCTGCAGCTTGTTGCGGTAGTCGAAGCCGACCGGGCGGAAGAACAGGGCGAACAGGCACAGCAGCAGGGCCACGTAGAAGCCGGAGAAGGCGGCCGCGTAGACCAGCGGCCAGGCCGCGAACAGGGCGCCACCGGCGGTGATCAGCCAGGTCTGGTTGCCTTCCCAGGTGGCGCCGATGGTATTGATGACGATGCGGCGCTCGGTGTCGGTGCGGCCCACGAAGGGCAGCGCGGTGCCGACGCCGAAGTCGAAGCCATCGGTCAGGGCAAAGCCGATCAGCAGCACGCCGACGAAGGCCCACCAGATCAGTTTATAGGTTTCGTAATCGAACAGCATGATGGTTCCTCAGGGGTTAGGCGGCGGCGATCTGGTCGTCGGCCAGGTGTTCGGGCTTTTCACTGCCCGGCTCGCCGTGATAGCGGCCGGTGTGCAGGCTGGCCGGGCCGATCTTGGCGTACTTGATCATCAGGCCCATCTCGACCACCAGCAGCAGCGTGTAGAAGCCGAGGAAGCCGATCAGGCTGAACCACAGGCTGCCCGGGGTCAGGCTGGAGGCCGACATGTGGGTCGGCAGCACGCCGGCGATGGTCCAGGGCTGGCGGCCGTATTCGGCCACGACCCAGCCCAGTTCGGCGGCGACCCAGGGCAGCGGGATCGAGATCACGCACAGCTTCAGGAGCCAGCGCTGCGGCGCCAGGTTACGGCGCACCATGAACCACACCGAGGCGCAGAAGATGAACAGGAACAGGAAGCCGAGGAAGACCATGCCGCGGAAGGACCAGAACAGCGGTGCGACTTTCGGGATGGTGTCGGCGGCCGCCTGCTTGACCTGGGCGTCGGTGGCGTCGACCACGTTCGGGGCGTACTTCTTGAGCAGCAGGCCGTAGCCGAGGTCGGCCTTCACGGCATCGAAGGCGCTGCGCGCTTCAGGCGACTTGTCGCCGCTTTTCAAGCGCAGCAGGGCGGCATAGGCTCGCATGCCGTTGCGGATGCGTCCCTCGTTTTCCCGGCGCAGTTCCTTCAGGCCGATCACCTGGCCGTCGGTGGAGCGGGTCGCGATCAGGCCCAGCACCCAGGGCAGCTTGACTTCGAAATCCGTCTTCTGGGCCTCGTCGTCGGGGAAGCCGAACAGCGTCAGGCCGGCCGGCGCGCTTTCCGTTTCCCAGGCCGCTTCGATGGCGGCCAGCTTGACCTTGTTGACTTCGCCGGCGGTGTAACCCGATTCGTCGCCGAGCACGATCACGGACAGGGTCGAGGCCAGGCCGAACGCGGCGGCGATGGCGAAGGAGCGCAGCGCGAACTGCACGTCGCGCGCCTTCAGCAGGTACAGCGACGAGATGCCCAGCACGAACATCGAGGCGGTGACGTAGCCGGCGGCCGCGGTGTGCACGAATTTCACCTGCGCGACCGGGTTCAGGATCACTTCGGCGATCGAGACCAGTTCCATGCGCATGGTGTCGAAATTGAATTCGGCGCCCACCGGATGGTTCATCCAGCCATTGGCGATCAGGATCCACAGCGCGGACAGGCTCGAGCCCAGCGCCACGCAGAAGGTCACCATCAGGTGCTTGCCCTTCGACAGCCGGTTCCAGCCGAGGAAGAACAGGCCGACCATGGTGGACTCGAGGAAGAAGGCCATCAAGCCTTCGATCGCCAGCGGGGCGCCGAAGATGTCGCCGACGTAGTGGGAGTAATAGGCCCAGTTGGTGCCGAACTGGAATTCCATCGTGATGCCGGTGGTGACACCCATCGCGAAGTTAATGCCGAACAGCTTGCCCCAGAACTGGGTCATGTCCTTGTACACCTGGCGGCCGGTCATCACATAGACCGACTCCATGATGAACAGGATCCAGGCCAGGCCCAGGGTGAGGGGAACGAACAGGAAGTGATACAGCGCGGTGGCTGCGAACTGTAGCCGCGACAGGGCTACGACATCGTCGAGCGGAGGCATGATGGGACCTGCTTATGGTTATTTGTGAGTGGGTTGGATGGAGAACAGGTGGCGCTCCAGCTGGCCGTCCGGCAGCACCATGTGCTTGGTCTGCGGATGCGAGAAGCAGGCGTACCAGAGGCCGTACAGCAGCAGGCATTTGATGGCGATGGTGATGGCCAGCGTCAGGGCCAGCCGTTCGCGGCCCGGCCTCGGGGTGGTGGACAAGGTATTCATTGTGTGCGCCTTCGAAAACCGTCGTGTCAGCTTGAGTCAGCGCAAAGCACGTTTCCCCGAATCTGATAACGACCGATGATGCGAGGTTATTTTTTCCGAGCGGAAAAATCCTTGATCCACATCAAAAAGCCGGAACACCCACGGCGCATGGCTTACAGGGGACGCGCGCCGATCCAGGCGCCGCTGGCGCACAGGTCATGCGCGACCTGGGCGACCAGGCGGCTGACCGCGGTGGCGGCATTGGTGAGGGGGATGTTGCGGGAATTGCATAGCACGACGGTGCGCGCGATGGCGGGGTCGAAGATCGGCAGCGCGCGCATGGCGCCGCGTTCGACTTCGGCCAGCAACGGCGCCACCGGCAGCAGGGTCGCGCCCATGCCGGCCAGGATCGCCGATTTCAGGATCGCGATCGAGTTGATCTCGATGACGTCGCGCACCTGCAAGCCGGCGGCGCGCGCCGTGCTTTCGATGCGCGGGCGCACGCCGTGCTGCGCGCCGGGCAGGATCAGGGTGGTGTCCAGCGCTTCGCGCAGGGTTACGCTGGCGCGCTGTGCCAGTGGCGCATCGGCGCGGCAGATATAGCGCAATTCTTCCTCGACCAGCGGGGTCGTGGCGAAGCCGCCCAGCTGGCCGTCGTCGAGCAGCACGGCCAGGTTGACGCGGCCGGCGCGCAGCTGCTCGGCCAGGTTGCCGGTCAACTCCTCGGTCAGTTGCAGCGTGATTTCCGGGTAGCGCTCGCGAATCGCACTCAGCAGCGGCAGGGCCAGTGCTCCCGAAATACTGTGCGGCAGCCCGAGCGTGACGCTGCCCGACGGTCGTTCGGCCGACTGCACCACGGCCGCCTGGGCATCGGCCACCTGCTTCAGGATGGCCAGCGCGTGCTGGTAGAACACCTTGCCGGCATCGGTGCTGAGCACGCCTTGGGCGCTACGGTGCAGCAGCTGGACACCCAGTTCGTCTTCCAGCTGGCGCAGCTGCTGGGTCAGCGCGGGCTGCGCCACGTGCAGCACCAGTGCCGCGCGCGACAGCGAGCCATGATCGACGATCGCAACGAAATAACGCAGCTGGCGAAGTTCCATGAATTAATAACGTATCTCTGAGGCTACACAATCATTGCAACTTGTTTAATTGAGGCAACTAATGTTTCCTTCAGTTGATATACTGGGTGGCCACCGAAAACGCGGCGAGATTAACATACCTCCGGTTTTTCCCATGCTGAAGAAAGTTGATTCCTCACAGTTGCGCGTTGGGGTGTTCATCCATGACCTCGATTGCGGCTGGATGGAACATCCCTTCGTGCGCAGACGGTTCGTCATCACGAGCGACGACGACATCCGCAAGATCCTGGACGCCGGCATCCGCAGCGTGACCATCGATTGCGCGCGCGGCCTAGACGTCGACGCGCCGACCGTCGAGGAAGCGGCGGCGGTGGCCGAAGCCGAACTCGCCGTCATCGCAGCCAAGCCGGTGGCGCCCCTGCGCAGCACACTGGCCGAGGAATTCGACCGCGCCGTGGCGATCCGGCGCCAGGCCGCCGGCCTGGTCCGCACCGTGATGCAGGACGCGCGCCTGGGCAAGGCGGTCGAGATGGATAAGGTGTCGCCGGTGGTCGAGAGCGTCACCGCGTCGATCCTGCGCAACGCCGGCGCCTTGCTCGGCCTGTCTGTCATCAAGACCGCGGACGATTACACTTTCCTGCATTCGGTCAGCGTATGCACGCTGCTGGTGGCCTTCTGCCGCTCGCGCAAGATGGATGCCGACACCATCTACCAGGCGGGCATCGGCGGGCTGCTGCACGATACCGGCAAGGCCCTGATCCCGGAAGCCATCCTGAACAAGCCGGGCCGCCTGACCGAGGAAGAATTCGAGATCGTGCGGCGCCATCCGCAGAACGGCTACAACATCCTGCATCGCACGCCGGAAATCGGTCCGATCCCGCTCGACATCACGCTGCACCACCATGAACGGCGCGACGGCAGCGGCTATCCGGAGCGCCAGAGCGGGGACGGGATCAGCGAACTGGCGCAGATGGCGGCCATCGTCGACGTCTACGACGCCATCACGGCCGACCGCTGCTACCACAAAGGCATTCCGGCGGCCGAGGCGCTGCGCAAGATCTACGAGTGGAGCAAGCATCAGTTCAATCCGGCGCTGACCCAGGATTTCATGCGCTGCGTCGGTATCTATCCGGTCGGCACGCTGGTGCTGCTGGAATCGGGGCGCCTGGGCGTGGTGGTCGAGCCGCACGAGACGAGCCTGCTCACGCCCAAGGTCAACGTGTTCTACAGCACGCGCAGCCAGACCTATATCCGGCCGGAGACGGTCGACCTGTCGCGCGGGATCGGCCACGGCGGCGGCGACAGGATCATGCGCCACGAGTCGCCCGAGAAGTGGCAGGTGGATCCGCAGCGCTTCATGGCGCTGGCGTGAGCCGGCGCGGCTGCGCGGGACGGCGTCAGAAGAATTCGGCGGTGTCGTTCGAGGCCACTTCCTGCACCACCCCATCCGAGACCAGGTCGTCGTAGTGGCAGGCGCGGTTGCGGCCGCTGCTCTTGGCGTGGTACAGCGCCTGGTCGGCGTGGCCCAGCGTGACCACCGGCGATTCGCAGGCGCTGATGCCGACGAAGCCGACGCTGACCGTGACCCGCCCGACCTGCGGGAAGTCGTGGCGCTCGACGTTGGTGCGGAAGCGCTCGATGATCTTCCAGGCATTTTCCAGCGTGGTCGAACGCAGCAGCACGACGAATTCCTCGCCACCGAAGCGGAACACGCGGTCCTGGGTACGGAACGAGGATTGCAGCAGGTTGGCGATCAGGATCAGCACCTCGTCGCCGTACAGGTGGCCGAACTTGTCGTTGACCGCCTTGAAGT
>CAJYQM010000261.1 GCA_913777025.1 uncultured Massilia sp.
CCGTGCTGGACAGCCTGCCGCAGCTCAAAACGGGCCGCCCGGCCGCGGAGTAAGTGCGCCGGTCGTCAGTGGTGCACCCGCCCTTCCGGCGGCGTGCGCGACTCGGCCGTCAACTCCTTCAGCTCGCGGATCGAGATGTTCGATTTCTCGTGCATCCGCAGCAGGATCGTGGCGCCCACGTTCAGCTTGCGGTGCCGGATCTTGCTGATGATGGGGGGCTGCACCTCGAGGACGCGGCACAGCTCCGCGTCGTTCTTCAGTTGCATTCGCTGGATCAAGGTGTCGAGCAATTTGTTGGGTACAAAGCTCGACGGCTCCATTGCCCGGGCACGGTGCATCGCCTCGAGCAACTCCTGTTTTTTCTGCCGTACGCTCATGAACTCCTCCGCAGTGGGTGAACATTCAAGACACGACTGTTTTGGAGACCTTGCCCGACCTTGATATTGTGGCGCATGCGGGGTGCCGGCCACCCGCGTCCGGCGGGATGGCGTCATCGTGCCCACATGCGGGGTGGGTTTGTTGGGATGCTACTACGAGTTTAATAATGTTGACGCACTGTTCATGAATAAAACGCCAGAACGTCGGTCTTTCTGCGCGGAATTTACGCTAATTTCAATCCAGAACGGGTCAATACCAGCGTGCGGTCGGCCAGCGAGGCCGCGGCGTGCGAGTGGGTCACCATGATGGCGCCGGCGCCGCTTTCCTTGATCTCGGCGCGCAGCAGGTGCAGGATGCCGTCGGCGGTTTCGGGGTCGAGGTTGCCGGTCGGCTCGTCGGCCAGCAGCAGGGCGGGGCGGTGCACCAGTGCGCGCGCGATCGCCACCCGCTGCAGCTCGCCGCCCGACAACTGGCGCGGGAAATCGTTGCCGCGCCCCGCCAAGCCCACCGCGTCCAGCATGCGCGCCGCGCGCGCCGGGTCCGGCTTGCCGTTCAGGAGCAGAGGCAGGGCCACGTTCTGCGCCAGCGTCAGGTGCGGCAGCACGTGGAAGGCCTGGAAGATGAAGCCCATGCGGGTACGGCGCAGCAGCGTGGCGGCATCGTCGTCGAGGCCCGACATCGGGATCCCGTCGACCAGTACCTGGCCGCTGTCCGGCGCGTCCAGCCCGGCAATCAGATTCAGCAGCGTCGATTTGCCGACGCCGGATTCGCCCATGACGGCGACGAATTCGCCGGGTTCGAAGCGGTGCGACAGCTTGGCCAGCACGGCGCGGCCGCCATAGGATTTGCCGAGATTGACGAGTTCGAGCATGAAGCGGGCAAGCGTTGCGGCGCAGGAAAGGGTAAAACCGCTACTCTAGCACGGCCGCGTGCGCTCCCCCGCGGGGCCGGCACGGTTGGGCAGGGCGGCGGACCTCCGGCGGCAATTCGCGTATTATGGATGAAACGGCAACATTCATCCTCCAAGGAGCCCCGATGCTGACCCCTGTTTTGCCCGAAGCGCACACTAACGATGCGGTCCTGCACGACCACGCCGAACTCGACATTGGCCTGCGCGCGCGCCAGGCCTGTATCTCGCCCAAATTCCTGTATGACACGCTTGGCTCCAGGCTGTTCGAAGCGATCTGCGAACTGCCCGAGTATTATCCGACGCGGACCGAGGCCGGCATTTTCGACAGCTTCGGCGGCGAAATCGCCCGCACCGTCGGCCCGGGCAGCACACTGATCGACCTGGGCGCCGGTAATTGCGCCAAGGCGGCCAGCCTGTTCCCGCTGCTGCAACCCGCGCAGTACGTCCCGGTCGACATCTCGGCCGAATTCCTGCAGGACGCCGTCGCGCGCCTGCGGCAGCGCTTCCACCATATCGAGATGAACGCGGTCGGCATGGACTTCTCGAGCGCCGGCTGGTCGCTGCCCGACACCGTGCGCGCCGAACGCCGCCTGTTCTTTTACCCCGGCTCGTCGATCGGCAACTTCACGCCCCATGAGGCGCGCGAATTCCTGCAGCGCGTGCACGCGCAGTGCGGGCCGGACGGCGGTATCCTGATCGGCATCGACCTGGCCAAGGAGGCCGCCGTGCTGGACGCGGCCTACGACGACGCGCTGGGCGTGACCGGCGCCTTCAACCTGAACATCCTGCGCCATGTGAACCGCCTGCTCGGTTCGGACTTCGACGTCTGCCAGTGGGCCCACCGCGGCTTCTACAACGAGCGCGAGGGCCGGGTCGAGATGCACCTGGAAGCCAAGCGCGCACAGCGGGTCACCTGGCCGGGCGGGGAGCGCAGCTTCCAGGCGGGCGAGTGGATCCATACCGAAAACAGCTACAAATACCGCCAGAGCGATGCCGTCGGCCTGCTCGAACAGGCGGGCTTTGCCGCCACCCGGGTCTGGACCGACCCCCGCAACTGGTTCGCCGTGATCCATGCGCGCGCCATGTTCCATTGACCGGGAGGCCGCCTTGGGAACCGCCGCCGACCGCCCGTCCATCGCCTTCGCCTTCGAACACGTGCGCCAGCGCTCGGTGCACCTGGCCGAGCCGCTGTCGGCCGAGGACTGTTGTGCCCAGTCGATGCCCGACGCCAGCCCGGTCAAATGGCACCTGGCGCACACCACCTGGTTTTTCGAGACC
Source organism: uncultured Massilia sp. (assembly GCA_913777025.1). GTDB lineage: Bacteria > Pseudomonadota > Gammaproteobacteria > Burkholderiales > Burkholderiaceae_D > Telluria. Next base: position 2,567 of record CAJYQM010000261.1, read on the forward strand.
TTCATCCTGGAGCCGAGGGAAAGCGGTTTCCAGCCCTTCCACCCGGCGTTCCGGGTCATCTTCAACTCCTATTACAACGGCGTCGGCGACAAGCACCCGCGTCCGCGCCGCGGCCTGCTGACGCGTCCTTCGCTGGATGAGGTCCTGGCCTACCGCGCCGACGTCGACCGCCGCATCGCGCGCCTGCTCGACATCGCCCACGGCGACCGCGCGCTGGCCGACCTGGTGGAACTGGGCATGCAGCACGAACAGCAGCACCAGGAACTGATGCTCACCGACGTCAAGCACCTGCTGGCGCAGAACCCGACCTTCCCGGCCTACCTGGACTCGCCGCTGCCGGCCTCCGCTCCGGCAGGCGGTACGGAATGGATCGCCTTCGACGGCGGGCTGGCCGAGATCGGGCACGCGGGCCGCGGCTTCGCCTTCGACAACGAGCTGCCGCGCCACCGCCAGTACGTGGCGCCGTTCGCGCTGGCCTCGAACCTGGTGACGAATGCCGAGTATCTCGCATTCGTCGAGGACGGCGGCTACCGCGACCCGTCGCTGTGGCTGGCCGAAGGCTGGGACAAGGTCATGAGCGGGGAAAGCGCCCACCCGCTGTACTGGCAACGCGATAACGACGGACACTGGCGCGAATTCACGCTGCACGGCCTGCTGCCGCTGGATCCGGCGCGGCCCGTCACCCACGTCTCGCTGTACGAGGCCGACGCCTACGCGCGCTGGCGCGGCGCGCGCCTGCCGACCGAAGCCGAGTGGGAATTCGCGGCGCGCGACGTCGCCATCGCCTGCGGCGACCTGCATCCGCGGGCGTCGGGCAGCGCCGGCCTGGCGCAGATGTTCGGCGAATGCTGGCAGTGGACCAGCAGCAGCTACGCGCCGTATCCGGGCTTCGCGCCGGCGCCAGGCGCGATCGGCGAGTACAACGGCAAGTTCATGGTGAACCAGTACGTGCTGCGCGGCTCGTCCTGCGCCACGCCGCACGGCCATGCGCGCGCCAGCTACCGCAACTTCTTCCCGGCAGGCAGCCGCTGGCAGTTCACCGGGATCAGGCTCGCCAGATGAAAACCGCAAGCGGCCTGCGCCTGCGCGTGCTGAACCGGCGCGCGAACACCTGGATCATGGCGCATCCGCTGGAATTCACGCTGCGCACGCTGAAGGGCTTCCGCGCCAACCAGGGCCTGCTGCTGGCCGGCGCCGTCGCCTACTATGCGCTGCTCTCCATCGTGCCCTTCCTGATGCTGGTGGTGGTTGTGCTGTCGCATTTCATCGACCAGGCCGAGCTGCTGCTGACGCTGCGCCGCTACCTGGAGCTGATCGTGCCCGGCCAGTCGGCCTCGATGGTGGCCGAGGTCGCGCACTTCCTCGACACGCGCGACCTGATCACCTGGGTGCTGGTGGCCACCATGATCTTTTTCAGTTCGCTCGCCTTCACGGTGCTGGAAAACGCCATGTCGGTCATCTTCGTGCACCGCGTGGCGGTGCGGCGCCGGCATTACCTCATCTCGGCGCTGCTGCCTTACTGCTACGTGCTGGCGCTGGGCTTCGGGGTGATGATCGTGACCCTGGTGGCCGGCGCCCTGCAGGTGATCGGCAGCGAATACATCCAGCTGTTCGGCTGGCGCTGGTCGCTGCACGGCGTGTCCGGCGTGCTGCTCTACCTGCTCGGCCTGGCCGGGGAGATCCTGGTGCTGACCTCGATCTACATGGTGATGCCGGTCGGGCGCCTGTCGCTGTCGCACGCGCTGGTGGGCGGCGTCACCGCGGCCCTGCTGTGGGAAATCGCGCGCCACGTGCTGGTGTGGTATTTCACGACGCTGTCCAAGGTGAACGTGGTGTACGGCTCGATGAGCACGGCCATCGTGGTCATGTTCAGCCTCGAGATCGCGGCGACGCTGCTGTTGTTCGGGGCGCAGGTGATCGCCGAGTACGAGCGCGTGGGGCAGCTCGGCGGCGGCAAGGAAGCGGCGCCGCTGCGGACCTGAATCAGGCCGCCTGCAGGACCAGCGGCACACCCCGCGCCCAGCGGTTCGAGGACACCGAAAACGTCAGGGCGTGCACCTGGTGGTACCACCCGGCCGGCACGTACAGCATGTCGCCGGCCTCCACGACCACCTCGATCAGCGTGGCCTGCTTCGCCAGCGGATAGCGCTCGAAGTCAGGCGCCTCGGCGTCGACCGGGGAGCCGAACAGTACCGGATTCGCTTCGCGCACATACAGGAATGCGTCGTGGTGCGGCGGGGCCAGCATGATGCGCTTGGTGCCGCGCACCTGGGCGAAGATGTTGTCGTCGTAGTCGCAATGCAGGGGCGTCATCGTGCCTGCCGGGCCGAGCCAGAAGCGCGGCGGTCCCATCCTCTCGAACCAGGCCGGCCAGTGGCACAGGCTGTTCATGGCGCGCAGTTCCAGGTTGCCGACATAGGGCGGCAGGCCCGGGGCGGGCGCGTGGACGAGGTCGAGGTAGTCGCGCAGCAGCATGTCGCGCATCGCGCGGTCCGGGGCGAAGGCGGTGCCGATGTAATCGCCGACGCGGGCGCGCACCGGAACCTCGCCGAAGCGTTCGCGCAAATCGGCGG
>CAJYQM010000262.1 GCA_913777025.1 uncultured Massilia sp.
CGCTGAACGAGCAGCCGAGCGCCGCCATCGCGACCGCAAGGGCGATGCCATTCCGACGAAAATTCATGTTGTTGCTCCGAGAAAGTGACAGGACGTCTGACGTGGTGCGCCGCTTGCACGACGAACCGAAAACCATTGCAGCGCTCCGGTTGAGAGTGAAAAGCGCTATGCGTGATGGGTAAATAATACCGCGAGTCAATTGAATCTCAGAAAAATTCCCATAAAAATCAACGATTTTCCTGCTGAGCTACAACATATTTACTCACCAAAAGTCAACTTAACAATATGAACATTTACGGGCTGCTAAGGCTCGTTCGTTGACTGGAAAGATTGTCTGGAAACTACGAGGACAGTTTGATCACGCGGCCGCGCAGCCGGGGATCAGCGCGTGGCATCGGCGCGCAGTTCGCGCATGCGTTTCAGGTAGCGCAGGCAATAGATGCCGAACGCGAGCGGGGCTTGCTTCATGTAGCGGCGCCGCACCCGGAATTCTTCCTGGCGCGCGCGGATCTTGTTGCTGGAAGAGACGCTGCCGGCATGGTCGCGGAACACGGTGAGCGGCCGGTCGATCGTGGCCGGGCGCGCGATGCGGCCCAGGCGCAGCCACAGGTCGACGTCCATCGCGTATTTCAGGGTCTCGTCGAACATGCCGACGCGCTGGAACACGCTGCGCCGGATGAACACGGCCGGGTGGGCGACCCAGGCGCGTCCGGCGGCGAAGGCGCGGAAGCTGAACGGCAGCATCGGGTAAGGCGGGACCAGCTGGCTGTCCCGGAGCACTTGCACGGTGCCGCACACCCAGTCGACGCGCGCTTGCACGAAACGGCTGGCGACCAGGTCGAGCACGGCGTCAAAAGCATAGTAGTCGTCCGAATGCAGGTGGGCCACGAACTCGCCGCTGGCCGCGTCGATGCCCTGGTTCATGGCGCGGCTGATGCCGCCCTTGACGTCATGCAGCACGCGCTTCGTGCCCGGGTAGGCGGCGATCATCTCCAGCGTGGCGTCGGTCGAGCCGCCGTCGACGAAGATGTGCTCCACGTCCCGGCAGGTCTGGCGTTGCACCGAATCCAGCGTGTCGGCCAGGGTGGCGGCACTGTTCCAGGTGCAGGTGACGATGGAGAAGACCGGCCTGTCACGCATTGTAAAAGTCCAGTATCCGCGGGAGGGTCTGGAACACATCCATCGGGAAGGTGTCCGGCAGCGGCACCGTGACCGGCGGCCGACCCAGTTGCTCGACCATCCGTTCGACCAGGCGCGGCATGGTCTCGCACAGCTGCAGCTGGCCCGCGTAGAGCTGGTAGGCCGCCAGTTCCGGCGTACCGCCGCGCGCCAGCGCCAGGCATGGCTTGCCGAGCGCCAGCGCTTCCAGGATCGTGGTGCCGCAGGCCTCCTCCAACACGGACGGGATCACCAGCAAGTGGCTCCGCGCCGACATGCGGATCACCTCGTCGTAGGGCAGCCAGCCCAGGAAGCGCACCTGCGGGCCGGCGTAGCGCTGTTCCAGGCGCGCGCGCAGCGGGCCGTCGCCGACGACGCTGATGCGCGCATGCGGCGGCAGCCAGCCCTGGACCTGGGCCAGGAATTCGCCGAAGCCCTTGCCCGCATCGATGCGCCCGACAAGCAGCACCTCCCCCGCCCTCACCTCGCCGGCGCCGGCGCCGGCGGCGCGTTCGCGCAGGTAGGGATAGCGGATGAAGTTGTGGATCACGCGGGCGCGCGACAAATCGGCGTCCGGCACTGCACGCAGGAAGGCGCGGCGCAGGAAATCCGACACGAAAATGGTCTTGTGGCGCGCGAAGGCATGCGCCGACTCGCGCCGGTAACGCCGCACCGCCATGCCGGACACCGAGCGGCGCAGCGTGTTCGGCGTGGGGTGGATGCAGGCGGCGCAGTCGCGCGCGTCGAGCGCCGTGCATACGTGGTCTTCCTTGAAGCGCAGGTGGATCACGCACTCGCTGCCCTGGTCGTGGCGCGTCTGCACGAAGTTCAGGCTTTCCGGCAGGTAGCGCCCCGCCATCGGCAGGTGGCCGTGGTAGTGCACGACGTCGTAGCGGCCGGCCTGGCGCAGCATGGCGCGGGCGATGCTGCGCGCGAACCACGGGCGCTTGACCGGGTTGAAGAAACCCAGTTGCGATTCCTTCCAGCCGGGACGCGAAAAATCGAAACCCGGCAACACCTGGCCCCGGAAGCCGATCTCCTCCGCACTGCCCGGATGGACACGATCGCTGCGGCCCAGGATGTCGACGGCGTGCCCGGCTTCCAGCAGCGCATTCGACAAGGTCACCACATGCTTGCCCAGGCCGCCGACTTGCGTGCCCGGCAAATCTTCCGAAACCATCAGGATCTTCAAACCGTCTTCCTCACCGACAATAAGCCTTTGACACGCGCCCAGGCCAGGTCCTTGTCACCCTTGTCGACGACGAACAGGCTGCCGTAGGCCAGCAGCAGGCCGCAGGTCAAGAGCGCCAGCAGCGCCAGGTCGAGCGGACCGCCGTCGAACAGGCGGTTGCCCGCATGCGCGGCCAGCGCCACCAGCGCCACGCCGGAGATGCCCGGCAGGTAGGCCTTGCACACCAGGTCCCGCAAACGCGTCGGCACGGTCCGCCCGTGCACCGCGACCAGGAAGGCGCAGCTCAACAGGATCGACGCCGCCAGGTGGCCCCAGGCAGCCCCGGCAATGCCCCAGCCCACGACGCCAAGGTACACGACCAGCAGGCCGAACGCTGCACGCGACAGCGCGAACAGGCCGGACAGGCGCGGATGGCCCATGCCGTCGTTGACCAGGGACGGCAGGCTGGTCAGCGAATCGATGAATTGCGACAAGGCCATCACGGCAAGCACCACCTGGCCGATGCGCGCGAACTGCGGGTCCATCCAGTAATACAGGATCTGGTAGGAGAACACCGCCACCAGCACCAGTACCGACGCGTTGATGAAGACGACATAGCGGGTGGCCTTCAGGTAGAGCTGGTCAAGACGGTCCAGCTCGCCGCGCGCGGCCAGCGCGCTGGTGGCCGGGAAGAACACGCCGGACAGGCGATAGCTCAGCCCGAGGACGCGGTTGGCCAGCGTCGACGCCACCGTGAAATACGCCAGCCCCGTCACCCCGACCAGCGCCCCGATCACCAGCTTATCGGCGTAGGCATACGACATCGAGGCGAAGTGGCTCAGGAAGGAATAGGCGGAAAACCCGAGCAGCTGGCGCCGCACCGCCGCGCCCGGGCGGCGCCAGGACAGGTCCGGCAGCAGGCGCCGGATCCAGCGCCACAGCAGCGCGCCATTGACGGCGCTGGCCACCACGCGCACCAGGATGACTTCGTACAAGCCGTAACCGAGCATCAGCACGCCCACGGTCAGCAGCGGCACGCCGGTGCCGAACAGCATCTCGATGCGGCTGGTGATGTCATAGCGCATCAGCGACTGTGGAATGCTCTGGAGGTAGCTCTGCAGCTGGCCCAGGAAGAAGCCGAGCGCGGCCAGCCTGAGCGTGGCGGCGGCCTCCCCCGCCAGCGCGGGCGGCACCGCAAACACGCGGCCGGCGAACCAGTCGGCCCCCAGGTAGATGGCCAGGCCGCCGAACAGGCCCAGCAGCGCGTACACGATCAAACCGAACGCCACCGTTTCGTCGATGCGGCGCTTGTCGCGCCGCGC
>CAJYQM010000263.1 GCA_913777025.1 uncultured Massilia sp.
TGTAGGCGATGGTGACCTTGTTCGGGTTGCTGAAGCTGACGCCCACCGAGACCGCGCCGCCGGCCGGGATCGATGCGTTCGACAGGGTCAGGTACGGCGCGCCATCCTTGTCGCCGCTCTTGTTGTCGAGCGTGACGCCGGCCGGCAAGCCTTGCAGCACGAACTGCATCGGGCCGTTGATCGCCGCACCGCTGGTATTGGTGATGGTGACCGTGCCGCTGTACTTCGAGGTGATGCGGTTGACGGTATAGCCCGACTGCGCGATCTTGACGCTACTCGTCACGTCCACATTGGCCCCCGCCAGGTTCAGGCTCACCACCACCGGATCGTGGTCCGACGCGCGGTAGGCATTGTTCACGTACGGGTCATCCGCGGTGTCGCCGATGTTGTAGTCGATCGCTTCCGGTTCGTCCGCGTTGTTGTGCCACTCGGTCACGCCGGCCACTTGCGCATCCAGCGCGCTGCTGGCCAGTGCGTGGTCGAGGTAGCCAGCCATGCCGTCGAACACGTAGGAGTACGGGATGGTGCCGCTGCCGCGCACGAAGCGTTCCAGTTCGTTGACCATGCCTTTGCCGGTCATGTACGCGATCGGGTCTTCGTGGCCGTAGGCGTTGAAGTCGCCCACCGCCAGCACGCGGGCGTCGCCAGCGGCCTGCACGACCTGCGGGATGAACACGTCGACCAGGCGCTGCGCCTGCAGCACGCGGGTCGCGTTCCAGCAGCCCTGGCCGTCGCCGCTGTCGGTGTTGCCGGTGCCGCCGCCGCAGCTGCCCTTCGATTTCAGGTGGTTGACGACCAGCGAGAACTTGGCGCCGTTGCTGTTGACCTTGAAGGTCTGGGCCATCGGCGGTCGGTTGTTGATGCTGTCGTTGTCCGACAGCGCGCCACCGGCCAGGCTCAGCTTGGCGGGCTTGTAGATCATCGCCACGCGGATCGCGTCGGTGCCGGTCGCGGCCGGCTTCGGCACGACGGCATAGGTGCCCGGCGCGGTGGCGGCATTCAGCGCATTGACCAGGTAGGTGACGGCGGTGTCGCCGTTGTTCTGGATTTCCATCAGGCCCACGGCATCGGCATCCATCGCCTTCAGCTCATTGACGATCTTGTCGCGCTGGCGGACGTATTCCGCCATGTTGTCGGCGCCGCGGCAGTTGCTGGCGCGGGTAGTGTTGCCGATGGTGCAGCCCTGGCCGGTGCGGCCGTCGGCATCGCCGCCGTTGGTGAAGGTCGTGAAGAAGTTCAGCACGTTGGCGCTGGCCACGCGCACGTTGCCCGGGGCGACGGTCGGCGCCGCTTCGCGCACGTTGGTGCGGCTGAAGGTCGGGGTGTCGGTCGGCTGCAGCTTGTACCAGCCGCCGCCGCCGCCGATCGCGCCGAAGTCGAGCACGCCGACCAGGTCGTTGACGGTGTCGCCGGCGCGCACGGTCTGGTCCTGGAACAGGTAGGGGATGTGGGCCGGGGTGGTGAAGCTGTTGTCGTCCAGCACGACCATATTCCGTTCGTTGGCGGCGGCCAGCGCATTCGCTTCCGGACCCGGACGATAGCGGTTGGTCGGCGTTTCAAGACGGCCATTGCCCAGCACCAGCTCACCACGGTCGCCCAGGTAGCCGTTGCCGTTCACGGTCAGGGCGCCGCTGAAGCGCACCAGCATGCCTTCGTAGCGGCGCAGGTCTTCCGCGCCCAGCTGGATATTGGTCACGGTGACCGCCTTGCCGGCGCCGAGGTTGGCGCTGGCGGTGATGTCCTTGATCTCGGTGTAGGAACGCGGGGCGCCGGACGGGGTGTACTCGGTCACGGTGCCGGTCACGCGCACCAGGTCGCCGACGCGGCCGGGCGCGCTGGCGCTGCCGGTGTAGACGTAGATCGCGTCCGGGGTGGTCGGGTCGCCGTCGCCGTCCGGATCCTGGATGTAATAGCCGCTCGAGAGCAGCTTGGTGATCACGCCGGTGGTGGTCTGCACGGTGTTGTTGAACGGGCTGGCGGCGCCGCTGCCCTGCAGGACCGAAATGCTCTGCTCGCCCGAGACCAGCACGTTGACCGTGCAGCTGGCCGACTGGCCGTCGTCGTTGGTGAAGGTCACCGCGACCGGGTAATTGCCGCCGGCGACGCTGGCGTCGACCGACAACGATGCCGAAGCGCTGCCGCCGTCGGCGCCGGCCGCCGTGAAGCCGGTCAGGCTGATGCCGGCACGGGCGCCGCCGGTGATGCTGGCGGCGTTCACGATGCTGTCCGGGTCGCTGGCGCGCAGGATGCCGGAGAAGGCGGTGCCGGCACGGCCGCTGATGCTGGCCGGGCAGTTCAGCACGATCGGCTGGGCGATCGGGGTCGGATCACCGCCACCGCCGCCGCAAAGCTTGTACGGGCTGGCGCCGTTGCGCGGGCTCGGCGCCGCCGTGGTGAAATCGGCCGCGTTGTTGTTGTTGTCGGTGCAGCCGCCGTCCGCGCGCAGCGCAGCCAGGGTCGCGCTCAGCGTGCCGGTCGGGCCGCTGCCCTCGTAAAAGTTGGTGCCGCTGCCATACCCGACCACGTCCTGCAGTGCGCCCGAGCTCGGGTTGGTGCCGCTCAGGGCCGTCTGGCTGCTGACCAGGGCCACCTTGCCGGCGCCGCCCGCCATTGCCAGCGTACCGGTCGCGTCCGGTTGCGGCAGGCTGGCGGTACCGCTGTTGCCGGCGGCTTCCTGCACCAGGTAATACTGGCCCGGCTGGATGGTGCCGGTCAGTTTGGTCAGCGACCAAGTGCTGCCGTTGGTGGAGGCGTATTGCACGCTCCAGGCGCTCAGGTCGACCGGCTCATTGCTGCGGTTGAACAGTTCGATGAAGTCGTTCTTGAGGGTCGCGCCGTTGTTGCCGCCGCCGCCGTACACCTGGCTGATGACGACGTCGCCGGGCGCGGCCAGCGCCGGTGCCGCCAGGCTGGCCATCAGGGCGGCCAGGATGGTCAGGCGTACGGGAACGGAATGTGATGCACGAAGGGTCATGGGGTGTCCTGGTGGATGCAGGTTGTAATTAAGGAACTTACATCCTGGATATTAAATGCGCTTATTGACAACATCATGACCACGGATTAGTTCTTTCGGATCAATTAACTGTGCATCCGCCCGCCACAACGCTTGCAGTATTGCCAAGTGGAAATAAATCGACCGAGCCGGGCGAGCTAGGGTGCCCGGTTGCGGTAAGGCGCGGCCAGCGGCTCACCGATGAACAGGCCCTGGGTCGGCCAGGCCACGCTCTTCCAGTAGGCTTCGATCGCGCTCTCGCCGCGCAGGTAGTGGCGCAGCAGCACGCTGGGATTGGGGAATTTCTGCCAGTGGTTGCAGGGCTCGCTGACGGTGCCGTAGCTGGCGGTGGCGCCGGCTTCGAGCCAGCGCAGGCTGCTCATCTGCCCCGCCCCCAGCAGGTCGCCGCCGAAGGAGGTCAAGTGATCGGCCAGCGCCCCCGGCACGAAGCCCAGCGTGTCGAGCCGGGCCACCTCGGCCTTGCCGGTCTGGTAGATGAGGATGTCCTTTTCGCCGAC